>JAQBEX010000212.1:0-9213 GCA_032123675.1 Actinomycetes bacterium | reverse complement strand
CACCGCGGCGGCACTCGAATCGGTTGACGGCACCGCCTCGTTCGCCTCGGTGCTTGCCCGGTCACGGCGCCACATCCTGCTGTTCGCCGTCTGGACGATCGTGCAATGGATGTTGATCGTCATGGTTGCCCTGGTTCATGTGGGGCTCATCCTGCTCGTCGCCGCGCTGACGCCTTTCCTGCCGCTGGCCGCGATGGACGGCCACCGGGCAGCCATGGTCAGCAACTTCCGTGCGGTTGGGGCCCGGTTCGGGCGGTGGTTGGTCACCTCCCTGGTGCTGATCGTCGCGGGTCTGGTGCTCTACCTGCTGTCCGCGGTGAACACCTTCTTCGTGAAGGGCACACCCGCGTCGCTGATCTTCTGGCTCGTGATCGGGATCGTCGCGTGGTGGCTGCTGACTGCCTGGGCACTGATCTTCCGCGCCACCCCGGTCGGCGCGCGCGAGCCTGCGTCGGACTGAGCCCGGCCGGGCACCCGCCGTGCCGGGGACTCCACCCCGCGAGCGCCGTGCTGCTCAGGGGATCAGCAGCCGAATGTGGGCCTGGCGGGCTTCACCCAATGGGCGCGCACCTGGATGAATGCCACTTCGCGGGTGTCGGGGTCGATGTAGAAGTCCATCCACCCGTTGCGCTTGTTGCCGACTCCGAAGACCCGCCACTGCTCGTCGGTCAGGTCGTTGGTCCAGAAGCCGACGCGCTTGAGCTTCGGGTAGGTCATCCTGAGCGTGGCCAGCGAGCTCCCCGGTTCCGGCGTGCTGCCAGTCAGGCCAGCTGTGCGAATCCCCTTCGGGGTGACCACGTCGCCCATGGCATGCATGGACCGCACCCGCCGACCGGAGACCTTGTCCGGGTAGGCCTTGAAGACCTCCTGGTCGTCCTGGATCAGGATGGCCTCAGGTCCGGCCGTCCACCGGCCACAGAAGGGGTCCCGGCTGATCCATCCCCGCGTGCGCGCCTTCTTCGTGAGGGTGCCCATCCGCAGGTCGCCGATCCGACCCCGTCGCACGACGAGGACGTCCTCATCGGTCGCGGCCAACGCCGCGGGGCCCGCAGCCGTCGGCGTCGGCACACCGGCCGAGGCCGGCGCGGACATCAGCCCAACGGTCAGCGCCCCGACAGCTGTCGCGACGGCGACCCGTCGGGTCGTGGATGGGTTCATCGCTGCCTCACTCACCTCGACCGCGGAGCATTCCCCCATTGTGCTCTCCCCCGCGGCAGTGCGCCGCTCTCCCCGACGCGTCCGGCTCGGCGCCCCTCCGTGGGCCGCTCTGCGCAGCCCTCCGTTGGCCATTCTGCGCCCCGCCAGCGGCGAGATTGCGCGACACGCCCGGGACGGCACTGCGACGAGAAAGTACCGGCGGAGGTATTGCCCCCGGGCGCCGGCAGCCCTACCGTAGAGGGTGTTCCGAACGGAGCAACAGTCTGGCCTACAAGTGAATAGTCCGATCGACGAGATCAGCGTCAGCAGGAAGCACGACTCCAGAAGTCGAGCCAACCAACGGGTAGCGGATCAACACCACGGTTGAGCCAACCCGAAGGAAGCGAAACACCTAGCTAGCAGCCGAAAGGCGCCGCAGGTCAACGAACGTCGACACGGGACGTCACCGATGCGAGAGCATCAGGACAGGCACCTATCACGCTCTGAACGGAACTTGGGGCTCCTCGATCTCAACCATCGAGGAGCCCCAACCTTTCGCAGCGCCTCTGACACTCCCACAGCCCTGCACCGGCCAGCCGTCGAGACACGCCGGGATGACTCGACCGCCCGGGCGATTGCTGCACCGAACCACATCGGAACCCGGACGTACCAGCCCCGACCGGCACCAATCAGGCGGTGTGGTGCATCACGCCGTGCAGGTGCCCGGACTCCCCCATCCCGAAGATGGTGCTGACCCCGTCGGCCCACCAGGCCAAAGTCGTCAGCGAACAGGGCGCCAGCTCGAAGCGGTAGGCGCTGGACGCCGGCGCCTCGAGCACCTGCTGCACCAGCACCTTGATCGGGGTCACGTGGCTCACCGCCAGGACCCGCTGCCGCGGGAACCGCTCGACGATCTGCGCACGCGCGGCGTCCACGCGCCGCCGGACGGTCGCGAACGACTCGCCTCCCGGTGGGGCCACCTCGGTCGAGCCCAGCCACGCCGCCAGCTCGTCGGGCCAACGCTGCTTGACCTCAGCGAAGGTCAACGAGTCCCACTCACCGAAGTCAGCCTCCGCGATGCCATCGACGACGATCGGCTCCCCGAGCCCGAGCCGTTCGGTGATGATCGCCGCGGTCTGCCGCGTGCGCTGCAGCGGCGAGCAGACGATCACATCCGCCCCACCGCGGCGGGCCAGCTCCGCGGCTGCGGCCTCGGCCTGCTGACGGCCGAGCTCGATCAGCGGCGGGTCGAAGCCGTTGATGCCGGAGAACCGGTGCTCCACGCTCTGCTGGGTCACGCCATGGCGGACCAGCAGCAGTGTCGTCGGGGCACCGAGGTCGGCGCGCGACCAGCCCACGATCTTGTTCCGGTCACCAGCGTCGGACTCGGCTCCCCGGCCCGTCGCGGGCTCGGCTGGCGTGGCCCCGGCGGCGGTGTCACCCGGACCGGCAGGTTCCCCACGGAGCAGCGCCCGGACCTGGGCAGCGCCGGCCTCAGCCGCGGCCGCACCATCGAGCCATGCCCCCGGCGCCTGTGCCTGCGCGGCGGCCCTGGCCCCCTCAGCCTCCAGCTGCGCGTCGTCGCCGAGGTGGTCGGCCACGTCGACGTACACGTCATCGTCACCGGTGCCGCGGTGCCACCGCTCGATCCGGCCCGGCCGGCCGGCCGCGGCCGCGTCCATCGACTGGTTGGCCAGCGCGTCGGCACGCTTGTTCTGCGCCCGCGGCACCCACGTGTAGCGCACCTGATCAGCCGGGGCGAGCGCCTTGGCCCGCAGGGCCAGCTCACGGAGCTTCGCGTTCTTGATCGCCCATCCGCCGGACAGCTGCTCCACGACCAGCTTGGAGTCCAGGCGGGCCTCGACCATCGCGTCAGGATCGATCTCGCGGCACGCGGCCAACCCCGCGGTCACGCCCTCGTACTCGGCCACGTTGTTGGTCTGCTCGCCCAGGTAGTCGGCCAGCTCGACGAGCACCTCACCGGTGTCGCCGTCGATCACCACCGCGCCGTAGGCGGCCGGACCCGGGTTCCCCCGCGAGCCCCCATCGGCCTCGATGACCAGGTGCCTCACAGGCCGGACTCGTCGGTGCGCACGAGGATCCGCCGACACTCCTCACAGCGGACCACCTCGTCGGCCGGCTCGGAACGGATCCGACCCAGGTCGGCAGGGGTCAGCGTCAGCTGGCAGCCCTGGCACCGGGCCCGGTGCAGGGGCGCAGCACCCACTCCGCCGGAGGACTCGCGGATCCGGTCGTAGAGCGCCAGCAGGTCCGCGGGGATCTCGGTGACCACGCGATCGCGCTCCCCCTGGACCCGCGCGACCTCGGCGTCGATGTCGGCGAAGGCCATGTCCCGGGCCCGCTCGGCGGTCACCTGCGCCTCGGCCAGTTCGGCGACATCCGCCGCCGCAGCCGTGGCCCGGGTCTGGGCGTCATCGAGCTTCTCCATGACCTCGAGCTCGGCGTCCTCAAGCGCGCTGACCCGCCGGGCGAGGTTCTCGATCTCGCGCTGCAGGTCCTCCAGCTGACGGGCCGAAGCGACCGAACCGGCGTCGAGCAGCGCCTGGTCGCGGGTGATCCGCTCGCGCACCTGGGCCACGTCGGCCTCGGCCTTGACCATCTCCCGCTCGAGGTCCGAGACCGCGGTGCGGACCGCGACCTCGTGATCGCGCAGCTCAGCCGAGCGGGTGCTCATCGCCGCCAGCTCGGCGATCTGCGGGACCTTGCGGCGGCGGTGCGCCAACTGGCCGAGAACCGTGTCGAGGTCCTGCAGGTCGAGCAGTCGCAGTTGGGCAGCGGCTTCAGCGCGCATCGGTGGACCTCCCCACGTGGAACGTCCACGGATCGGTGACGGTGGTGGACACCGTAGTGCCCAATGAGTACCCCGCGGTGGCCGCGTCCTGTTCCAGCAACCGCGCAGCCTGCGGCAGCCACATCCACTCCGCCGCCCAGTGGGCCACATCCACCAGCGCGCATCCGCCGGCCTCGAGGTGCTCGCTGGCGCGATGGTGGCGCAGGTCGGAGGTGAGGTACACGTCCGCGCCGCTGGCGTCGGCAGCCCTCAGCATCGAGTCACCGGAGCCGCCGCAGATCGCAACCCGGCGGACGACCCGATCCGGGTCACCGGCTGCACGCACCCCCTGGGCCACGCTGGGCAGCGTGGCGGCCACGAGCTCGGCGAACTGCCCCAGCGTGGTCGGCTCGCAGAGGTCACCCACCCGGCCACCGCCGCGTCCGCTGGGAACGCCGGCCACCTCCATCACGTCGAAGGCCGGCTCCTCGTACGGGTGTGCTGATCGCAGCGCGGCGATGACCTGCGCCCGGCGGCGACGCGGGGCGACCATCTGCAGCATGGACTCCGCGACCTGCTCCACCTGACCGATGGATCCGATCGTCGGGTTGGCCCCCTGCATGGGGCGGAAGGTGCCCGTGCCCGGCGAGGTGAAGGCGGCGCGCTCGTAGTCACCGATCTGGCCGGCGCCGGCGCCCGCCATCGCGTCGATGAGCGCCTGCGTGTCACCCACCGGGACGAAGGCGATGTACTTGTCCACCGGGTCCGGCTCGGACTCCAGCGCCTCGAGCGGGGTGACCTCCGAGAGCCCCAGGGCGGTGGCGATCGCGTCGGAGACCCCGGGGCGGGCGTTGTCGGCGTTCGTGTGCGCGGTGAGCAGGCCGACGCCGGCGCGTACCAGCCGATGCACGATCCGGCCCTTGGAGTCGTCGGCCGGGACTCCGTGCACTCCGGACAGGAACAGCGGGTGGTGGGTCACCAGCAGCTGCACACCGTCGGCGATCGCCTCGTCCACGACGACGGCCACGGGGTCCACCGCGAACATGACCTGCTCGACCGGCTCGTCCGGGTCGCCGCACACCAGTCCGACCCGATCCCACGAGTCGGCGATCCGTGGGTCGTAGCGACGATCGAGCAGCGAGACGACCTGGCGCAGGCTGGCGGGAGCGGCAGTGGACACGCTCGGCAGACTACCGTCCGAGGGCGACGAGCACGGGTGGGCGCTACGCTCTGAAGGACCTCAGGCCGGTGGTGCCGGGGCAGGGCCACCGGCGCACGCAGGGACGGGAGGGATCGGGTCATGCAGTTTGGGCGCAGCAAGCCCGCGACGGCCTTCCCGACCTTCGAGGCGGTCCATGCCCGCGATCCACGCGATCTGACCCGCCTCCTGTGGTTCCTGGTCGTTGCAGCGCTGGGCGTCCTGGCAGCCCGCGGAGCCGATCGGACGACTGCTGGGCTCGAGGGCGACCTGGTGGAGCTCGTGGGCCACCTCCCCGACGCGGTCGTCGGCTTCGTCATCGTTGCCGTGCAGGTCCTGTACACGTTGTTCTTCTTCGGCATCCCGCTGGTGCTGCTCGCGACTCGGCGGTTCCGGCGCTGGGGCATCTACACACTGGGTTGGGCAGTGACCACCGCGCTGCTCACCGTGTCCGAGCGGGTCGTGGACGGCAAGGACGTCCCGCAGCTGCCCGACTCGGGCCTGAGCGCCGCGCAGTACGAGGCCTGGCCGCCATCGCAGTCCGTGGCCACCGCTGTCACCGCCTCGGTTCTGCTCTCCCCGCACCTGCCGCGGGCCTGGCGCCGGTTCGGCTGGGGATTCGTCGCAGCGCTGGCAGTTCTGCGGGTCGTCACCGCACGCGACGTGGTCCTCGACATCGTGCTCGCGATCGGCATCGGCGGGGTGGTCGGGTACGCACTGCTGCTGGCGTTCGGCCGGAAGGTCAACCTGCCCACCACGACCGCAGTGCTCGGGGCCCTGGACAGGATCGGCCTGTCACCGTTGACCGTCCAGCGGGCAGACTCCGCATCGATCGCGTCGCTGCCATTCGTGGCCACCATGCCCGACGGCCCGCCCCTGCACTGCAAGGTCGTGGCGGCCGGCCAGTACGAGGCCGACAGCCTGCTGCGCAACTACCGCCGGGTGCGGATGCGCGACATCGGCGAGGACGTCGCGTACTCGTCCGTGCGCCGCGCTGTTGCGGTCGAGGCGATGCTGTCGATGTCCGCCGAGCGTGCCGGCGCCAGGACCCCCACCTGCGTGGCCGTGGCGCCCATCGGCACCGGGGACGACATGCTCCTGGCCTTCCCCGAGGTCCAGGGCACCACCCTGGACAAGGTGCCCCCAGAGCGGCTCACCGACGAGGTCCTGGACCAGGCGTGGACCACCATCGCGAGCCTGCGCACGGCCGGTGTCGCCCACCGCGACCTGCAGCTGTCCAGCTGGATCCTCGACGACTCCGACCAGCTGTGGCTCATCGACTTCTCCTTCGGGGAGCCCGGCGCCTCCGACGGGGCCCTGGGCGCGGATATCGCGGAACTGCTGGCAGCCACGTACTCGGTTGTGGGCGCTCAGCGTGCGGCCGCTTCAGCCGCCCGGGTGGTGGGCACATCCGCGCTCGAGACCGGTCTGAGCTACCTGGTCCCGGTGGCCCTGACCCGCCCGACCCGCGCGGCGGTGAAGTCCCAGCCCGAAGGGCTGGAGCCGTTGGTGACCGAGACCGCCGAGGTGTGCGGCGTGGAGGAGCCGCAGTTCGCGCCGATCGAGCGGGTCAAGCCGCGGTCGCTGGTCATGGCCGGACTGCTGGTCGTTGCCGTCTACGTGCTGTTCCCGCAGTTGGCCGACGTGCCGCGCATGCTCCAGGCGGTCCGCGAGGCCGATGTAACCTTCGTCCTTGCCGCCGCCGGCGCTTCACTGGCGACCTACCTCGGATCGGGCATGGCACTGGTGGGGTCGATGCCGATCCGTATCCCGTTCGTCCGGTCGGTCCTGGCCGCGATCTCCGCGACCTTCGTCGGAGCGGTGGCACCTCCGGGAGTGGCGCACGTCGGGCTCAACGTGCGCTTCGGCCAGAAGCAGGGGCTGCCGGCGCCGGTTGCCGTCTCGGCAACTGCCACCAAGGAGGTCGGGGTCGGGGTCGTGCACGTCACGCTGCTGCTCCTGATGGCCGTGCTGGCCGGGAGCACCGGCGCCCTGCAGGACGAGCTCGACAAGCTGCCCTCCATCCAGACGATTGCGATCGGCGTGGCCGTCCTGCTGGCGGTGATCGGCGTCGCCGCTGCCATCCGCAGGGTGCGCACCTTCGTCGTCGAGACCGTGGTCCCGGCCGTCGGGCATTCCGTGGCGGCCCTGCGCGAGTTGGTCTCGAGCCCGATGAAGATGACGTTCCTGTTCGTCGGCGCCCTTCTGCTGCAGGTCGGGTACATCGCGGCCCTGTACTTCTCGGTGCGCGCACTCGGAGGGGACATCGGTTTCACAACGATCGGCCTGATCTACCTGACCGTGGGGTCGATGGCGTCCGTCGCCCCCACCCCGGGTGGTGTGGGTGCCGTCGAGGCCGTCCTACTGGCCGCGCTGGCCGGTGTCGGGGTCGTCGCGGCAACCGCCCTGGCGGCGGTCTTCCTCTACCGCCTGGTCACGTTCTGGCTCCCGATTCCGCTGGGCGCGCTGGCCATGCGCTGGCTGGTCGCGCACGACCAACTCTGACCGGCTGCGGTCGGCTGCGCTCGGGGCGCTCAGCCCAGGCGCGGTCCGAGATAGGCCACCGCGAGGTCCATCGTCTCCAGCTGGTCGTAGTCCGCCTGCGGGATGTCCGCGTGCAGTACCTCAGCCAGTCGGGCGATGAGCTCGAGGAAGTCCACGGAGTCCAGATCCGCCTGGTCGCGGATCGACAGGGTCGGATCGAACGTCTCGGGTTCGACGTCAGGGGCCACCTGGCCCACGGCCTCGATCATGACGTCACGTGCGCGGTCTGCGTTCACAGTTCCTCCGGGTTGTGCAGGGCATGGGCGAACGTGGCGAGGAAGGCCGACGCCGTTCGCCCGTCGCTCGCGCGATGGTCGGCGGCCAGGGTGATCGTCGCGGTGGGTCGGACGGTGAGCATGCCGTCGACCGCCCACGGGCGCTCGACGATCCCGCCCACCCCGACCAGGGCGACCTGCGGCGGGAAGATGACGCCGTACAACGAGTCCGGGCCGGTCTCCCCGAGGCTGCTCACGGTGATGCTCGCCCCGGCCATCTGCGCCTGACGCAACTTGCCCCGCCGGGCCCGACCCACGAGGTCGAGCATGGCAGCCATGAGGTCGTCGATGCGCAGGTCCGCCGCGTCGGGGATCGCCGGGGTGACCAGGCCACCACCCCTGGTCGCCACAGCAACGCCGAGATCCACGTGGTCGCTCGGGCGCAGCTCACCGTCCACCCAGTGCCCGTTCAGGTCGGGCACCGCGACGGCGGCCAGAGCCGTGGCCCGTAGGAACAGCGCCGCCGGCAGCACTCGTCGGGCTGCCGGGAGGTCGTCGTTGTGGTCCCTGAGCCACGCCAGCGACGTCTGCAGGTCCATGGTCTGCGAGACGTAGTAGTGCGGGATCTCGGCGTTCGCCCGCGACATCAGGTTCGCGATCGCGGTGCGCATCGCCGCCTTCCGGCCGGCTGCGCTGCCGCCCCGTGCGGCGGCTGGGGTGGGGGCCTTCGTGGGAGCCTCGGCGCCAGGTGGGGCGCCGGCCGCTGCCTCGGTCGGCTGCCCCTTGGCTGCCCCTGCCTCGGTCGCCTCCGCCTTGGCCGCCCCTGCCCCCGCCTTGGCCGCCCCCGCCCCCGCCTTGGCCGCCCCCGCCTTGCCGGCCCCCGCCTCGCTGCCCCCCGCCTCGGCCGTGCGCTCGATGACGGAGCCGGTCACGACGGCAGACCCCGGCGATGCCAGATCGGTGAGGTCCACGCCCCGTTCGGCCGCGATCCGCCGAGCCCGCGGTGTCACCCGCAGCCTCCCTCCCCCACCGCCATCACGGTCGGGCGCTGCTCGTCCGGCGGCACGTGCCGGGTCGGGCTCCTCATCTGCGGGGCGCGCGGCCCCCGAGACGGGGACCCGCTGGGGCGGGGCCGAGGGGGTGGCGAGCACCACGTCGTCGTGGGTGATGTGGCCACCGGGGCCGGTGCCCGCGATCGAGGTGAGGTCAACGCCGAGCTGGTGGGCCAGGTGTCGCACGGGTGGTGTGGCCAACTCATGCTCCGGGGGTGTCGACCGCGGCATGCTGGTCGTGGCGGTCCCTGCCGGCAACGACTGCATGTCGCGAGT
>JAQBEX010000211.1:0-3642 GCA_032123675.1 Actinomycetes bacterium | reverse complement strand
CTTGTTGCACACCGGGCAGCCGATCGCCAGGTAGGCCATCAGCGACCCCGCGGCACCGGCTCGTGCCGTCCGGCTGCGCGCGGACGGGTCATCGGTGGCGGCGTCGACGGCCTTGAGCCTGATCGGGGCCGGCCCGGCGTTGCGGACGTAGGTGGCCGTGAGCAGGCCCGACAGGATCGCGGTGATGATCAGGACCTCGGGCGCCCAAGTGGTGGGCGGTATCTCGCGACCGAACACGGGGTTGGCCAGCACCGCGGTGGACAGGCCGAAGAATAGGTAGGTACCGGCGGCCACGGCCACAGCCACCACCCACCGGCGCACAGACCACGTCAGGAACGCGGCCAGGAAGCAGTTGTTGCCCATGAGCGCTCCTCCAGTCGGTCAGGCAATGCCCGACCATCATACCCCTATGGGTATCCAACGCCACCATCGTCAGAGGGGCGGCGAATCCGTGCGGCCTGCCAGTTGACGGAGCTCGGCAACCTCGCGGCGGCGTAGCGGCCCGCGTTTGGGCCGATCGGGGATCTCCGGCGATGATTGCTCGGTGACCCGCGCCAGCCTGGAGAAGGACCCCAAGGACGTGCAGTCGATGTTCGACGCCGTCGCGGCCAAGTACGATCTGACCAATGACGTCCTGTCCCTGGGACAGGACCGCTACTGGCGTCGCGAGGTCGTCCGCGCGGTTGGCGCGCAACCGGGGCAGCGCGTGCTCGACCTGGCCGCTGGTACCGGGACCAGTTCCTTGCCGTTCCAGACCGCGGGAGCCACCGTGGTCTCCAGCGACTTCTCCCTGGGCATGCTCGAGCAGGGGCGCCAGCGCTACCCGGAGCTGCCGTTCGTGGCCGGTGACGCCACTGCGCTGCCGTTCGCTGATGACTCCTTCGACGCCGTCACGATCTCCTTCGGGCTGCGCAACGTGGTCGACGTGCCGGCTGCCCTGGCCGAGATGAACCGGGTCACCCGACCCGGTGGCCGGCTCGTGGTCTGCGAGTTCAGCCACCCCACCTGGGCGCCGTTCCGCACGGTCTACGTCGAGTACCTCATGCGCGCGCTGCCCCCGGTCGCTCGCAAGGTGTCCAGCGCCCCGGACGCCTACGTGTACCTGGCTGAGTCGATCCGCGCTTGGCCGACCCAGCCCGAGCTCGCCGCCCAGATCGCGGCCTGTGGGTGGATGCGGCCCGCCTGGCGCGACCTCTCCGGTGGCATTGTCGCGCTGCACCGGGCCACGGCCGGTCCGACCCGGGCGAGCACGCCTGGACCCGGCGGCGGGATGGTCGAACCCGGCTAGAATTGGGCCGTGACCGAGTTGCGGACGACGACCCACGGGCGGCTCGTTCGCACCGTCACACTCGACGGGATCGATGAGGACCTGCTGACCCTGCTGCCCGCCACTGGCGGCCACGCATGGGTGCGCGACGGCGTGGGGTTCGTCGGCTGGGGAGAGGCCGCCCGGTTCTCGATCTCCGGGCCCGAGCGCTTCAGCCGGGCACAGCGCTGGTGGACCTCCTGGTGCGAGGCTGCCCATGTCGATGACCAGGTCGGCGTCCGCGGCACCGGACCGGTGGCGTTCGCGTCGTTCACGTTCGACTCGGGCCCCCAGGAGTCCGTCGTGATCGTTCCGGCCGTCGTTGTGGGTCATCGGGCCGGGCGGACCTGGCTGACCACCGTCGAGGCTGACGCGATCACCCCGGAGACGATGCCCGAGCTCGATCGCCCCACCACCTCCGGGCCGATCGTCTGGGAGACCGGGGCTCGCCCCGTTGAGCACTGGGCCCGCGCTGTGGCCGAGGCCATCGGGCGGATCAGCGCCGGGGAGCTCGACAAGGTCGTCCTGGCCCGCGACATCGTGGCCGGCCTGTCGCGGCCGCTGGACACCTCCGGACTGCTCAGGCGACTGGCCGCGGCCTATCCGGAGTGCTGGACGTTCAGCGTCGACGGCCTCGTCGGCGCGACCCCGGAGCTGCTGGTGCGCCGTGACGGCGATCGCGTCACGTCCCGGGTGCTGGCCGGCACCGTGCGCCGACGCGGCGACGAGTCCGTGGACGCAGCACGCGCCGCCGCACTGCTCGGGTCGAACAAGGACCTCGGAGAGCATGAGTATGCGGTGCACTCAGTCGCCGAGGCGCTGGCCGCCCACTGCACCGACCTCGACGTGCCGGCGGCGCCACACGTCCTGTCGCTGGCCAACGTGCAGCACCTGGCCACCGACGTCACGGGGATGCTTGCCGACGGGGCGCCAGCGCTGGCACTGGCCGCCTCGCTGCACCCGACTGCAGCCGTCTGCGGCACCCCCACCGAGCGCGCGGCTGCCGTCATCCGCGAGCTCGAAGGCATGGACCGCGGCCGGTACGCCGGACCGGTCGGCTGGATCGACTCCCGGGGCGACGGTGAGTTCGGGATCGCCCTGCGGTGCGCCGCGGTTGAGGACACGGAGCGTGGGCCTGCGACCAGCGTGCGGCTGTACGCCGGCTGCGGGATCGTCGCCGGCTCGACAGCGGAGGCCGAGATCGCCGAGTCAGAGGCCAAGCTCGACGCCGTGCGCCAGGCCCTGACCGGCTGAGCCCCGGCTCCTTCCAGATACCCCATAGGGTATCCTTGTGCTCCTACCAAGCAGAGGAGTGACATGGGATTGTTCGCCAACATGTTCGGCAAGGGTGAGAAGGCGGACCTGACCGCCGAGACGCTCAAGCCCCAGCGGGTCAAGGTCCTCGACGTCCGCTCGCGCCGCGAGTACCAGGGCGGGCACATCGCGGGTGCCAAGTCCATGGACGTGAGCGCCCCGGACTTCGCCCAAGCGGTCAAGCGCCTCAACGCCAAGACGACCTACCTGGTCTACTGCCAGAGCGGCAGCCGCTCGTCGCGTGCTGCCGGTGCGATGCGCGCCGCGGGCCTCACTGTCCTCGACGGGGGCGGGATGCGCACGATGCAGTCCAACGGCTGGACCGTCGGTCCCTGATCCTGGCGAGCCCCGGCCAGCCCATCGGCTACAGCCGTCCTATCCGGCCGTCGACTGATTCCTGGATCTGTCGCAGGACTCCTGCCTCCGCGGCCCGGTCAGGCACGCGCGCGACCACAGCGCGCACCCCGCCTGAGCTGACCGCATCGGCCACGGCCGCGTCCACGCCAGCGAGGTCCGTCACGGCCACCGCAGGCACACCGGCTGACTCGGCGACCGCCACGAGATCCCGGCCCTGGGGCGTGCCGAACAGCCGCTCGAAGGACCCTGAGTGCTCAGGGCGACCCTGCTCGAGCTGATGGAAGATCCCGCCGCCGTCGTTGTCGAGCACGACCACCACAAGATCGGGCCGGGGCTCATCGGGACCTGCCAGGAGTCCGTTTTGGTCATGGAGGAAGGCCAGGTCACCGAGCAGGGCCACTGCCGGGCCCCCACCCTGGGCCTGGTGCGCCAGCGCCGCCCCCCATGCGGTGGACACCAGCCCATCGATCCCGTTGGCCCCACGGTTGCCGATCACGCGCAATCCCTGGCGTCGCCCGGCGAAGGCCTCGACCTGCCGGACCGGCCATGATGCGGCGACCAGCAGCAGCCCGTCGTCCGGGGCACGGTGCCAGACCCGGGCTGCGACGGCTGAGCCGGTGAGCGTGGCCTGCGCCCCCAACTGAGCGGCGACCACGTCCGCCGCC
>JAQBEX010000210.1:0-10206 GCA_032123675.1 Actinomycetes bacterium | reverse complement strand
CGTTGAACGGCACCACCCGGGTGGTCACCGCCGGATCGACCTGCGGGCCGATCGCTCCGGGACGACTGATGACATCGCCATCCGGTCCGAGGATCGCAAGCGTTTCGTCGACGGTGCCGTGGTAGCACCAGTCCATCACGGCGATCTTGGGGCGGCCCGTGAGGTGGCGGGCGAAGCGCAACACGAACCGGTTGGCGTCGGTGGCCGACGTCGTCAGTTGCCACTTCGCCATGCCGAAACGCCGATGCAGTTCGTCGGCAACCCATGCCGCGTCCTCGCTCGGCAACATCGTCGTCGACGTCGCGTCGGCAGCACTGCGCCCGACCGTCCGGTGCCCGGTCATCGCGCCGGTGTCGCCGAGGCAGAAGTCGACGTACTCGATGCCGTCGACGTCGACGAACCGTGCGCCATCGGCGGACGCGACATGAATCGGGAAGGCCCCCGGCCAGCGCGTCATCCACGGCATCGGCACGCCGGCCAGCAGGTGCCGACGGCCCGCCTCGGCGAGTTCGGAGGAGCGGGGGTGCAGTTCGACGAACCGTTGCTCCTCCTCGGACATCAGCGTGGCGAGCGCAGCCCGATCGATCACACGGGGGTCGGGAGCCATTCGAGGAGTCACGGCGCGACGGTAGCCTCGATCAGATGTCCGCCCAGGTGCTCAGCGAAGCCGCGCGTCGTCGCACGTTCGCGATCATCAGCCATCCCGACGCGGGCAAGACCACACTCACCGAGAAGTTCCTCCTCTACGCCGGGGCGATCACCTCGGGCGGTGCCGTCAAGGCCCACGAGGGTCGCCGCTCCGCGACGTCCGACTGGATGGAGATGGAGCAGAAGCGAGGGATCTCGATCACCTCGACCGCCCTCAACTTTCCGTACCGCGATCACGAACTCAACCTGCTCGACACGCCGGGCCACCGAGACTTCTCCGAGGACACCTACCGGGTGCTGACCGCCGTCGACAGCGCCGTGATGCTGCTGGATGCGGCCAAGGGCCTCGAGCCGCAGACGATGAAGCTGTTCGAGGTGTGCCGCAGTCGCGGGGTGCCGATCGTCACCGTGGTGAACAAGTGGGACCGGCCCGGCATGGACCCGTTGGCGCTCATGGACGAGATCTACGAACGCACCGGGCTGCTGCCCACACCGCTGACGTGGCCCGTCGGGATCGCCGGGGACTTCCGCGGGGTGCTCGACCGCAGCACCGGGGGCTTCATCAAGTTCACGCGGACCGCGGGTGGCGCCTCGATCGCCCCCCAGGAGTTCCTGGACCCCGACTCGGCCCTGGCAGCCGAGGGCGATCCATGGGTCGAGGCAGTCGGGGAGCACGAGCTCCTTGCCTCCGACGGGTACGAACACGACCAGGACGCGTATCTCGCCGAGGAGACCACGCCGGTGCTGTTCGCCGCAGCGGTGCTGAACTTCGGCGTCGGCCAGCTGCTCGACGCGCTGGTCGACCTGGCTCCGTCGGCCGGGCCGCGCCCCGATGCCGTGGGCGATCCCAGGCCGGTTGACGCGCCGTTCAGCGCCCAGGTGTTCAAGGTCCAGGCCGGCATGGACTCCGCCCACCGCGACCGGCTCGCGTTCGCCCGGATCAACTCCGGGGTGTTCCGCCGGGGCGACGTGCTCACCCACGAGCCGACCGGCAGGTCCTTCGCCACCAAGTACGTCCACGCCGTGTTCGGCCGCAACCGGGAGACGTTGGAGGTCGCCTACCCCGGTGATGTGATCGGCCTGGTGAACGCCGGTTCCCTGCGCGCCGGCGACACCCTGTACGCCCAGGACCCGGTGCGGTTCCCACCGATCCCGAGTTTCGCACCAGAGCACTTCCGGGTAGCCCGTGCCAAGGACCCGTCGCGCTACAAGCAGTTCCAGCGCGGCATCGACCAACTCGACCAGGAGGGCGTGGTCCAGGTGCTGCGCTCGGATCTGCGCGGCAACCAGGCACCTGTGCTCGCCGCCGTGGGACCGATGCAGTTCGAGGTGGCGGCCCATCGGCTCGAGAACGAGCTGCGCGCACCCATCATCCTCGAGTCACTTCCCTACACGATCGCCCGGCGCACCCGCCGGGAGGACATCATCGCGATCGAGGCCCGGCGGGGCACTGAGGTGCTCGCGCGCGGAGACGGCACCCTGCTGGCGCTGTTCACCGACCGCTGGCAGGTCAAGTGGGTGCAGCGCGACCACCCCGAGGTCGTCCTGGATCCGCTCGTGGCAGAGGTCGACACCTCAACGAGGTAGTCGGCTCAGGCGGCCGCAGGGCAGGCGATCGCCGACGATGCAGGTGCCCGGTCAGAACTCCACAACGGGCGGGGCCTGGTGCGTGTCAGGGGCCTCGTAGAACTCGCGCTTGTGGACCATGGCCATCCCGGTCAGCCACATGTACGGGATGGTCACCACGGTCGAGTTCAACTGGCTGACGGCATCGTTGTAGTACTGCCGCGCGAACGCGAGCTGCCCCTCCGTGTCGCCCAGCTGGCGCTGCAGGTCGACGAAGTTCGCCGAGGCCTTCAGGTCCGGGTACGCCTCGGCGACCGCGAGCACGTTGACCAGGGCAGCGTCCAGGGCTCCCTCCGCCGCAGCGCGATCGGCCACCGAAGCCCCGCGGGAGGCCGCACTCACGGCGGCACGCGCCTGGGTCACCTCGTCGAGCACCGCCTGCTCGTGGGAGGCATAGCCCTTGACCGTCGCCACCACGTTGGGGATCAGGTCCGCCCGCCGGGTCAACTGGACGTCGATCCCGCCGAGGGCCTCCTCGGCTCGGACGTCCAACCGCCGCAGCTTGTTGAACCCCATCACGACGAGCACGCCGATGATCACCAGGACCACCAGCAGAACGATCACGACTCTCATCCGTGCGCCACCTTCCGTGGGTCATTCACCAGGATCCGCCGCCTCCACCGCCGCCGCCCCCACCGCCGCCCCCACCGCTGGACGAGGAGGACTGGGACGCGCTGTACGCCGAGATCGACGAGGACAGCGTCGAGGAGAACGTATCGAGAGCGCCGCCCGAGTAGAACCCCGCCGCGCTGGCCCCGTAGTAGAAGGGGTACCAGGAGGGCACCGGCGGCTCGGTCCCGACTGCGGCTCGGTACTTCTCGGCCCAGCGATCCGCCACCCCGAACGCCACGGCGAAGGGGACGTAGGCGATGAACAGATCAGTCCGGGCGGCGAAGTCGAACCGGTCCTCGGCAGACGGCGTGGACAGCAGCCGCTCGAAGCCGCCTGCGCGCGACCACATCAATCGACCGGACACTGTCCGGCGCCGGCCCACGCCGATCGCGAGCAAGCCGACTCCACCCACGGCGAACGCTGCGAACGGCAGCCCCCACATGGTCGGCCAGCGCAGACCGATGAAGCCCAGAACGGCCAGCATGGCGCAGAGCACCCAGACGACCCGGCCCCAGATCTCCCGAGGCGCGGTCTGCACCAGGCCCTCGTCGAGGGCCCACCGCCGCACGGCTGGGGAGATCTCGTCCTGCGCGGATTCCAGCCGCTCCCCCACAGTGATCGAGTCGCGCTCCACCCACAGCGTCACGCCGTAGTGCAGCCCGAGGCTGTCGGCGACCGCCCGGGTCACCGGATCCTGGTCGTGCCAGGCCGTGGGGGGCACCGCGCCCGTGACGCCCCAGGTGCCGGCATCGGTGGCGTCGAGGCGGACCAGACCACGGTCGGCCATGTGCAGGAGGGTGGCCACGAGCGGGTTCGGTCCGGTGCTCTCGGTGTCCATGTAGACCACCTGCACCGGCCCGAGGCCATCCGGCGGGGCGTACTGGATCGGGAAGCCCGGCGGGTCCTCACGCGAGACCCGCGCCCAGGCGACCCCAACGACCAGGGCGGCGCCAGCCACCACGAGGACGAGGGCCAGGACCGGGACCGACCGTCCGAGGATGGGGTCCCACGTGACCGACCACGGCAGGGTCGCGCGCGCAGGTGGCGCGCTGCCCATCGAGGCCCGGACCACCATGCCGCTGCGCGGTGGGAGGTCGGCGGCCGAGACGGTCAGCTCCCGAGTGCCCGCACCCGTGATGGTGCACGGCTGGGCTCCCCCAGGCCGCGCGGCCGAGCACTGGACCTGGCCGGCCATCTCGGGCAGCGTGATCGCGACCTGCGCGTCGTCGATGCGCATCTCCCAGCCCTGGGCGACCACCGCCCAGAGGAAGGTCGATCCGACAGGGCCATCCGGGGTGCCCTCCGTCGAGGCGAACTCCGCCGCCGCGCCGGCCGTTCCCGGGGAGACCACACCCGGGATCGTGTAACTGATCCGGTAGCGATGCTCGCCCTCGGACAGGTACCGGTCCGGGTCACCGATCTTGGCGACCAGGAATCGATCCCCGGACTCCCAGAACAGCTCGTAGGCAACATCCTCGTCGTCCATCGTGATGCCGGTGACGTCGGGCAGGTACCGCACGCCGGGATCGGCGGCATCAGCCACATCCCAGTACCGGAAGATTCCGTGCCGGCCGGAGGGGAACACGGCGGTGATGTCCTCGACGGCCTGGAGCTCACCGGCCTCATCGACGTCGAACGTGGCTCGGTACTCCGAGATCACGACCGGGTCGTCGGCCGGGCTGCCCTCGTCGGTGAACAGCGACCCAAGCAGGGGCCACAGGAGTCCGGCCGCCACCACCAGCACCAGCATGCCCCTGCTCAGGGCGACCCCCACCCAGCTGCTCATCACCCCACGGTAGCCCTCGGGGGTCAGCGTCGGTCCGGATAGCCATTGCGCCGGGTGCGACTCGCGCGGGACGATGACCGAGCTGACGCTGCTGCGTCTGGCCGCCTCGCGCGATGTTCGACGAACGGAGGAGCAGAGATGACCAAGCGGATCGTCGTCTGTTGCGACGGGACCTGGAACACTCCGGACCAGACTGCCGACGGACGCGTCACCCCGACCAACGTCACCAAGGTGGCTGCGGCCGTGGCCGAGTCCGATTCCACCGGGATGGACCAGCTTGTCTACTACCAGCCGGGAGTCGGCACGACCCCGTGGGAGCGGATCCGGGGCGGCGCCTTCGGCTTCGGACTGTCCCGCAGCGTCCAGCAGGTGTACCGGTTCATCGTCAACAACTACGAGCCCGGCGACGAGCTGTTCCTCTTCGGCTTCAGCCGCGGGGCCTATATGGCCCGCAGCACCGGTGGGCTGATCCGCAACGCGAGCATCCTGCGCCGCGAGAACGTGGACCGGGTGCAGGCCGCCTACGACCTGTACCGGAGCCGGACGGTCCGCCCGCGGGATGTGGAGTCGGCGCTGTTCCGACGCTCCTTCTCCCATCCGGAGCCCCGAATCCGCTTCATCGGCGTGTGGGACACGGTCGGCGCGCTCGGGATCCCGTTGAGTGGCATCCCGGCGATCGATCGGCTCAACCGCCCCTGGCAGTTCCACGACACGCGGCTCAGTTCGAGGGTCGACTCCGCATTCCATGCCCTGGCCGTGGATGAGGCGCGCAAGCCGTTCAAGCCCGCACTCTGGCAGCAGAGCCCGACGGCCAAGGATCAGTGGTTGGAGCAGGTGTGGTTCCGCGGCGTTCACTGTGACGTCGGCGGGGGCTACGCGGAGACCGGCCTGTCCGACATCGCCCTGGGGTGGCTCGCGCAACGGGCCCGTGAGAACGGCCTGGCGTTCACGCAGGGTGCGTTCACGGAGGCGGGGAGCGCTGCCGGGGGACCCCATCCGGTGGGGAACACCTTCCAGCCGGATCCCTTCGGAACACTGCACAACTCCCGGACTGGCTTGTACCGGTTCCTGCCCCCGGCGCCACGCGTCATCGGCGCTGAGCCGCGAGGGCGGGAGTTTGTCGCCTCGTCGGCGGTCGAGAGGTCAGCCGGTGACCCAGCCAGCACGCCGGCGAACCTGCGGGCCGCGGTCGACGATGGCATCGACGTGATGGACGTGCAGCCGTAGGGACGTGGCTCGGGTCCAGCCCCACCAGCGACCCGGTCAGGGGTCAGTCCGTGGTGCCCGAGGCCAGCGCGTCGAGGTGGTAGCGCGCCTGCAGTGCCACGGCCGCCCCCTCGCCCACTGCTGACGCCAGCTGCTTGGTCGATCCCGCACGCACATCGCCAGCCGCGAAGATGCCCTGGACCGACGAGCTGTGCATCCGGTCGGTCACGATGAAGTCCCGCTCGTCGAGCTCCACCAGGCCGTCCAGCCACGCGGTGTTCGGGTCCAGGCCGACGAAGACGAATGCCGCGGCGGCGGGGTGCACCTGCTCGCTGCCGTCCACGCCGACGAGGGTGACCGACTCGAGCTTCCCGCCCTCGGTCGCCGTGAACCCGGCGACGCCGGTCTCAGTCAGCACCGTCATCCGCGGGTGGTCCGCAACCTTGTCCTGGAGGAGCCTGGAGGCCAGCGGCGTCGCACTGCGCTCGACGATGGTCACGTGCTCGGCGAACTGGGTGAGGAACAATCCCTCCTCGAAACCGGAGTTGCCGCCGCCGATGACGACGACCTCCTCCGCGTCGCGGTAGAACGGCCCGTCGCAGGTGGCGCAGAAGTGCACGCCGGCGCCGATCAGGTCGTCCTCGCCCGCGGCCCCGGTCCGACGGTACGTCGATCCCGTGGCGACCACCACGGCACCGGCGACCAGTTCCTGCCCCGTCGAGGTCCGGACGGTCGTGCGACCCTCGGACGGTTCGAGGCCGACCACGCTGACCGCTGACAGCAGCTCGACCCCGTAGCGCTGCGCCTGGGCGACGAAGCGCGACGCGAGCTCAGCGCCCGCGATGCCCTCCGGGAAGCCCGGGTAGTTGTCGAGGCGTTCGGTGACCCCGGCCTGGCCACCGAGGGCGGAGCGGTCCAGGACGATCGTGCGCAGGTTCTCCCGGGCGGCGTAGATGGCCGTCGTCAGGCCGGCCGGGCCCCCGCCCACGATGACCACGTCGTAGGAGCTGGCCGCCGCCTCCCTGGACAGTCCCAGCTTCTCGGCGAGCTCCTCGTTCGAGGGCTCGGCCAGATGGCTGCCATCGGGGAAGACGATCGTCGGGATGATCATCTTCCCGTCGTTGTACCGCTCGACCGTGGCCTGTTGGTCCGGATGGGTCTCGAGGTCGATGTACGAGTAGGCGATCCGCTGCTCGGCGAGGAAGGACTTGCTCCGTCGGCAGTCGGGGCACCAGGCGGCGCCGTAGAGCAGGGGCTGGTCGGCAGGCTGTGGGTTCACCCGATGAGTCTGACCCACCGGCGGGCGACACGCAGCCCGGTTGGCCCGGACCGGTGCAAGGGGACGGGCGCGGTGCCTGGGCGCGGTGCCTGGGTGCGGCGCTGGGCGGCTGCGCCGGTGCGTGCGCCGGTGTGACCCGCTACCGGCCCGTCAGCCGACGACGTACCGCGCGCGCCGCCCCCTGGATCGCCAGGGTCCCGACCGAGCCGACGACGGCTCCGACCAGCCCCACGGTGAGCGCTGAGCTGGTGGAGTCGTAGTTCCTGGTGCGCGACCCGGTGCGCACCGCACTCAGGCGTCTGATCGTCGCGGCGCTGTCCGGCTCCGCGTCCACGAGCCGGAAATGGATCATGACCGGGAACGAGGTATCGCGGTTCCCGGGGATACGCAGGTAGCGCCCCCACGAGGGCACCTCGAACTCGCCGGCCGGGCCGGAGAAGGCAAGCACCCGCTCCACAGCTCCCTCGACACGCGTGCGACGGGCGGCGCGGCTCACCTGGTAGTCGAAGTCGACAAGGTCGGTCTCGGTGAGCGTGACGCTGATCGACACATCGGGCCGCTCCGCGGTCAGCTCCAGCTCGCCGACGCCCAGCGGAACGGTCTCGTGAAGCGGCTGTGTCGGGACCGGGGGACGCCGGGTCACGGCCACCGGGGCCAGCTGGCCACCGACCACGTACCCGGCTGCCAGGTCCTCGGGATCGAAACCGGCGTCGGCGCTCCCGGCCTCAGCTGCCCGTTGGGCGCCCAGGACCGACCAGCCGAACCCGCACTTCGGGTCATCCGACTGCGCAGTGGCGGTGTACCACTCCAAGGCGTACTCATGGGCGTCACCCACAGCGCCACGGGAGTCCCGGCGCCTCAGCCCCCCACCCAGGCGCACGTCCACGACCTCGGACAGACCCGCATGGCGGTGGTAGGGCCGGCCGAACATTGAGGTGTACGAGTCGACGAACACGTGGCCGGGGTCCCTGCCCGGCTCGAGCCTGGGCAGGATCTGGGCCAGCAGGCCGGCCGACCCTCCGACCCTGCTGAACCAGTCCTCAGGGCAGTCCAGCAACGTGAGCTGGGTGGGTGCCGACGGCAGTGACAGCGCCGCGTTCGTCGCGACGACACCGCCGTGGCTGTGCCCGATCAACTGCACGGGCGGCAGGTCCCCCGAGCACGCACCGACCAGGGCATGCGCGAGCCGGGCCCCGTTGATGTGCGTGTGCTTCAGCGACTCTCCTCCGGCGAACACCTCGCCGGCGGTCGCGCTCTCATCCACCCACGAGAACCACAGCACCGCCGCATCCGGGTCCTGGGCAGCGATGGCCGAGAGCAACGGGATGAAGGAGTCGGCAATGCTGAATCCGAACAGGTCGACCATGCCGTCGTCCCATGCGCGCGCCTCATTGCCCGTCTGGGCATGGATCAGGTCGGCGGCGCTCTGCGACCCGGGTGCCCAACCATGAACCGCTGCGTAGATCCGTGGCACCCCCGACAGCGAGCCCACTGGCACGGGCTCCATGGAGCCGTCAGCCCGGACCCGAGCAAGCCTGTCCGACGGTGTGACGGTGGGTGCGCCGAGGAACGGTCGATGGTCATCCCACCCGAGGGTCGGGACCCCGACCGTCGGACGTGGGGGGTTCCGTGTGAACGCGGTGGCCATGCCGGGAGCCTACCCACCCATTGACCGCGCTCCTCGGGATCGGGCTGCTGGAGGCCGGCTGGCGGAGGCCGACATGGTCGCCTCGGGGCCTGGGTGGTACGCCTGCCAGAGTTCGAGTTGTGAGCCTGGCACCGGCGGCTAGCCTTCCTGTGTGGCCCATTCGTCCCGATCGCGCAGGACCGCCAGGTCCGTCGCCGGGATGGCCTGTGCGTTGCTCCTGGCGTCCGGGTGCGGTGTGGGGAGCAGCGCTGACAACGGCTCGGCGTCGATGGTGCCGAGCGCCACGGCCGACTCGCCATCTCCGAGCGAGCCGGAGCCGGCGCCGAAGCCGGAGCCTCCGGCCGACTTCGCCGGCATCCAGTTGGTCGACTCCATCGACGGGTTCGACCGGCCTTGGGACCTGCGCTTCCTGCCGGATGGCACCCCCCTGGTGACCGAGCGTCCGGGCCGACTGGCCGCCGTGGTTGACGGCCGGCGCTCGGTCGTTGCCGACGTCCCCGACGTCGTGGCGCTCGGCGAGGGCGGCCTGATGGGCCTGGCCCTGGACCCGGACTTCGCTGCAAACCGACGCATCTACCTCTGCTACGCCGCCGGGTCCGGCGGAGCCGTGCGCGATGTCCGCGTGGTGCGCTACCGGCTGGCCGAGGGCCTCGATGCGCTCACCAATCCGCGGCCGCTGGTGACTGGCATCCCGTCAGGCGCCGGCAACCGGCACCTCGGCTGCAGGCTCGAGGTGGGCCCGGACGGGATGCTCTGGATCACCGCCGGCGACGCCGTTCAGCCCGCAGCGCCGCAGGACCCGAGGAGCCGCGCGGGCAAGGTCCTGCGAGCGACCCTGTCGGGCAGCCCGGCCCCCGACAACCCAGGCGGGAACTGGGATCCCTACGTCTACACGCTGGGCCACCGCAACATCCAGGGCTTGTCGTTCCGCGCGTCCGATGACGCAGCGTTCACGGTGGAGCACGGCACCAGGTGCGACGACGAGATCAACCTCCTGAGCCCAGCGGCCAACTTCGGCTGGGATCCGGTCGGACCCGGCGGAAGCTACGCCGAGGATGCTCCCATGACCTCCCCAGACGTCAACGGCGCCGTGGGCGCGGTGTGGGCCAGCGGCTGCCCGACGATCGCCCCGTCCGGTGCGGAGTTCATCACCGGCGAGCAGTGGGGCAGCTGGGCAGGCGCACTTGCCGTCGCCGTGCTCAAGGACAAGGAACTGGTGTTCGTTGGCCTCGACGGGAGCACGGTCACCGAAACCCGCAGTGAGCTGCGCGGCGTGCTTGGGCGGCTTCGCACCGTGCGCAACGGACCCGACGGGAGCCTCTGGGTGACGGTGGACGCCAGCCCCGGCCAGGTCGTCCATCTCGGTTCCGTGTCCTGAGCCAGCACGTGCGGCAGGTGGCT
>JAQBEX010000209.1:0-9321 GCA_032123675.1 Actinomycetes bacterium | reverse complement strand
ATGCAGATGTGCGCCGAGCGCGGATGGTCGTCCTACCAGTGCGAGGACCTCGGTCGGCTCTGGCAGAAGGAGTCGGGCTGGAGCAGCAGCGCGCACAACTCGTCCAGCGGTGCGCACGGCATCCCGCAGTCCCTGCCCGGCTCGAAGATGAGCAGCCACGGCTCGGACTGGGCCACCAGCGCGCGAACCCAGATCGCCTGGGGCCTGGACTACATCGCCGGCCGATACGGCAACCCGAGCAACGCGTGGGCCCACTCGCAGAGCCGCGGCTGGTACTGACCTCCGCGCCACGAGCACCCGCACGACCCAGGGCATCCCCGGATCCGTGTGGGTTGCGTGCCCTACGTGGTACGCAACCCACACGGATCCTGGCGTTCAGGCAGCCCGCTCGTCGTCCTCCTCCTCGCGTCGCCCCGCCGGCTTCGGCAGCGCGATAGTGGCCAGCAGTCCCAGGAAGACGAACCCACCGGCTACGAAGGCTGTCACCCGGACCGAGTCGGCGAAGGCCTGCGCCGCCGCCCCCTGGATCTGTGGGCTGCCCGGGGGCTCATCCAGAGACGGGATGGCAGTCCCCGCTGATTCCTCGACCACGTCGGCCACCTGTTCCGCGGAAGCAGCTGGGACGCCCAGGTCCTCCACCTGTGCGGCCGTCTGGGCGTTCAACGAGACGAACAGCACCGTGCCCAGGATCGCCGTCCCCATGGCGGCACCGATCTGGCGGGCGGTGCTCTGGGTACCGGAGGCCTGCCCGCTCTGCCGGACCGGGACATCGGCCAGGATCAGGCCAGTCAGCTGGGCGCTGGCATACCCGACGCCCATGCCATAGATGACCAGCCAGATCATCATCTGCCACGCGGGTGAGCTGGGGCTGATCGTGGCCCCCAGTCCCACGATCCCGACCACCTCAAGGCCCATGCCCATCCGGGCCACGAACCGTGGGCCGTACTTGTTCGCCAAGGCGGCTGCCGTCGGTGCCGACACGAACGAGCCGATGGCCAGGGTGGCGAGCAGCGCTCCTGCACCCAGGGCTGTGTAGCCCAGCACGCTCTGCAGGAACAGGGGCAGGGAGAACAGGATCCCGAACTCACCCAGGCTGACGATGAGCGCCGCGGCCGAACCGAGGCCGAACGTGGCGATCCGGAACAGGCCGAAGTCGATGAGCGCCGACTTGCCCGCCGCCGTGCGCCGGGTCTCCACGAGGTACAGCAGCAACAGGCACAGCAGGCCCGCGGCCAGGGCGATCGCCACCGGTGAGACCTGGCCGACACCGAAGTCGACGCCGAACAGGCTGGTGTCCTCCTCGATCCGGGTCCAGCCATAGTTGCGACCCTCGATGAGCCCGAAGACGATCAGCCCGATTCCCAGTGCCGACAGGATCGCACCGGCGACGTCCAGTCCCTTCGTGTCGCCCGGATCCTTGCTCTCCGGGACGTAGCGCAGGGCCCCGACGATCACGACGATCCCGAGTGGGACGTTGATCCAGAACGCCCACGTCCACGAGAAGTTCGTCGTCAGGTAGCCACCGACCAGCGGGCCGAGGGCCGCCATCCCGCCGATGATCGAGCCGTAGATTGCGAAGGCGATGTTGCGTGCGCGACCGGCGTACAGGGAGTTCACGAGGGACAGCGAGGACGGCGACATCATGGCCCCGCCGATGCCTTGCAGCGCGCGCGCCGTGATGAGGTGGTCGCCCGAGCGCGAAGACGCCGCGTAGATGCTGGCCGCGACGAAGACCAGGGCCCCGAGCGTGAAGATCCTCCGACGGCCGACCCGGTCGCCGATGCGGCCGAAGACGATCAGCAGGGCGGCGAACGTCAGCGCATAGATCGCGTTGACCCACTCGGCGTCGATGGAGCTCAGGCCCAGGTCGGCGATCATCGACGGCAGCGAGACGTTGACGATCGTCGCGTCCATGATGATCAGCGCCGTGCCCATCCCGATGAACACCATCGGGATCCAGCCGTGCGCAGGCTTGTCGATCGAGGGCGCGGGAACCGCGGAGGACGTCACGGGTGCGCAGCCTAGGGCCACAACCGGCCGGTACCCGACCCGGACGCCGCCACCGGCCACCAGGGGCACAACGGCCCGGCTGGCCGTCGGTCCCGACGTCGCGCTACGTGCCCAGGAGACGGACCTGCATCGCGGACGGGTGGGCCAGGAGCCTGCTGCTGGCGAGCCTGATGAGGGCCCAACTGGTCAGCGCGGCAACGGTGGCGACGCCCAGCGCAGCGACGATCGGGTCGGTGCGGGACGCGATGACCCACCACAGGGCGCCTGCAAGGACCATCAGGACGAGCATCCCAACCACTCCGCCGAAGGAGCCCACCAGCGCCCGGATCCCTCCGCCCGAGCCGCGGCGCTTGCCCGGCTGGGATCTGTCGTTGGGTGCCCACACGGAGAGGATGGCGCCTGTTCCGAGCCCGAGGAGCAGGACGGCGACGCCAGCGACGAACGCGGTGAAGACCTCCGCCCAGGCATTGGTGATTGCGGCCTCGACGAGGACGAAGACGGCTACGAGCGGAACCAGGTAGACCATGGCAGCGCCCAGCTTGCCGCGCAGCACCTGGTCCATCGGAGCCCCGATCTGCGTGAGCAGGGCGAAGCCGAGACCGTCATACCCGAACACGTTCACCACGCTGCCACTGGTGCCGGTCAGCATGACGCACATGATCGCGGTGCCCAGCACCAGGCCGCTGAGCCCGAGATCGCCCACCGCGCCCTCGGATGACGACTGCACGGTGCTGTGACCGAGGAACACAGCGAGGACGATCGGGAACAGGGCTCCCTGCACGGCCACCGAGGAGCGGAAGAAGAAGTACCGCAGGTGCTGGGAGGCAGCAGCAGTCGCGGGCGTGGCTCGCAATGCGCTCAGCGGCGCCGGGACGAGGGATAGCCCGCTGCCCCGGGCCCTGCTGGCCCCCACGGTTGAGCCGCTGGACGCACCCTTCACCCGTCGGCTCAGCGCTACCGCCCACAGCCACAGGAAAGCCCCGATCGCGACCACGCCGACCAGCAGGTGGGCCAGCCCACTGCCCCATTCCTGGTCGCGGAGGTCCAGAGTGGTCTGGCCCAAGGAACCTGGGGGAAGCCAGGCCATCACGGCCTCCACGCCGCTGTCCTGCAGCCCGAGGAAGGTCTCGGTCAGGTCCTGGGCGCTCTGGCTCAGCAGGAAGATGCCCACGCCCAGCAGCCCGCTGATGGCGACTGCGAAGTCCCGGCCGCGCCGGCCACGCAACGCTCCCGTGAGCAGTGCCCCCATCGAACGTCCAGCCGCCACGCACATCACCGTGAACAGCACGGCGGTGAGCAGGACCCCCAGTCGTGCGGGCAGGGACTCGCCCGCGGCCACAGTCCCCCCCGCCGAGACAAGGAACGTGAAGAGTGCGCTGGGTCCGATCAGGCCACCGGCCAGCACGCCGGTCACCTGCTCGCGCGGACTGATCGGGAACTGCTCGAGCCGCGCGGGATCAACGGTCTGGTCAGTGGCGGCCGGGACCAGGATCGGGCCGAGGAACCAGCCGAGGAAGATGACGGTGAAGACCGCCAGGACAGTCAGCTCCCCCCTGCCGTCGCGAGCAGCGTCGGCACCTGCCACGAACGCCCCCCCAACCAGGCCAGCCCCGAGCCCGATCAGCCATGAGAGGACGAACCACAGACGCTGCGCCGAGTTCTCCCGAGACCCTCGCTGGAGCGCCAGCCTCAGCCTGACGAGGACGAAAGCCACGTCAGCTCCCCCTCCTCCAGATCACGGCCGCCGACAAGATCGACGAACGCGTCCTGCAACGACCGCCCGCCGGCCAGCTCGGCCACAGTTCCCTCAGCACGCAGCCGCCCGTCCTGGATGATCGCGACCCGATCACACAGACGCTCCACCACGTCCATCACATGGCTGGAGAACACCACCGTCCCCCCACCGCTGCGGTAGCGCTGCAGCATCTCCTCCATGACCTGCGTGTTCACGGGGTTGAGGGAGCCGAACGGCTCATCGAGCACCAGCACCGCGGGGGAGTGCAGCAGTGCCACGGCGAGGCCGATGCGCTTGGTCATGCCCAAGGAGTAGTCCGCAATCATCCTGCCCGCTGCGTCCTCCAGGTCCAGGACCCGGATGAGCTCACTGGAGCGCTGGGCGATCACGTCGGCGTCCATCCCTCGAAGCGACCCTGCATACTCCAGCATCTCGGGCCCGGACAGCCGATCGAACAGCACCGGGTTGTCCGGGACGAAACCCAGGCGGCGCTTGGCCTCCAACGGATCCGGCCACACCTCGACCCCGTCCACGACGGCATTGCCGTCGTCGGGCTCGAGCAACCCCGTGATGATCCGAATCGTGGTGGTCTTCCCCGCCCCGTTCGGACCCGCCAGTCCGTAGAACGAACCGCGCGGAATTGCCAGATCGACGCCGTCGACCGCCCGCTTGGACCCGAAGGCCTTGGTGAGTCCGGAGCACGAGAGCGACACCATGCCTAGCGACCTCGGGCTGCGAGCATTCCGTAGAGCGTCCCGAGGATCGCCAGGACCGCCCCCACGACGACAGCCGACAGCTCGAGTCCGAACACCTCAAGGCTCTGGCCGCCCAGCGGCCAGATCAGCACCAGGATGGCGACGAGGGGGAGATACCGCAGCAATGGGTGGACGCTGTTGCGCGACGTGGTGTTCGCCTCGGATCGGACATGGTGCTCCTCACTCTCGTCTGGTCTGGGCACCCGACCGCATCGGGGTTGACCGAGAGTATTCCGGACGCCGCCGGGCCACGCACACGATGTCCCGGCAGATGACGCCCGTGCGGATTGGCGACGCGAACGGCCCGGTCCTCGTTTCCGAGACCGGGCCGGGCTGGGACTTCCCCAGGTTGTGGTGCGCGAGGGGGGAGTTGAACCCCCACACCCTTTCGGGCACACGGACCTGAACCGTGCGCGTCTGCCTATTCCGCCACTCGCGCTCATCGTCGCGCCAATGGACCGACGAGACAACAGAACCAGAGTACCGGCGCCGTCTCCCGGTGGCCAAATCGTCGAACCAGTCGCCGGCGGCCGCTCGCGGAGTGGCGTGCGGCCGAATGTGGGGCGCGTGTATCAATCGGCGGTCGTGAGGCCCGCGGTCTCGGCGATCAGGTCGGTGTAGGCGGCAGCGCCCTTGCCGGTGAGGTGCACGCCGTCCTTGACCATGTAGTCCCGGTGATCCGCGGACTCCGCTGCCCAGTCAGCCACGGCCACGTTGCCGAATTCGGGGGCAACTGCCGAGATGGTGGCGTTGTTCGGGCTCATCCAGGGGCGGGGAACGCGCACGTTGACCAGGACCACCTTCTGCACCCCGGACAGTTGTTCGAGCATTCCGCGCAACTGGGATTTGGTGACCAGGCCGTTGTTCCCGACCTGGAGCACCACGGTGTCGCGGATCTCGCCAGTGGCGACATGCCGACTGATCGACTCCAGGATGTCGTCCGCCTGGGTTGCGACCTTGGCGTTCAGATCAATGTTGAGGTCGGTCCCGAGCACCCCGGAGGCACCGAGCATCACGGAGTCGCCGTAGGCGCTGAGGCGCGGACGCGGGTCAATCCCATCGGCCGTCATCTGGCGCGCCACGTCGCGCTCCAGGGGGGCCTTGGCCGGGGGCAGCGCTGCCAGCTGCTCAGTCGTCAGCGTGCTGGCCGCAGCCGCGGGGGCCGGGGCGGTGGCGACCCGGAACCCGGTGAATGCCACCACTGCCAGAATCGCAGCCAGGATGCCGAGGGTCCCCGGGGTGAGCTCCACGGAACTCCCATCGCGCACTCGCCGCCACCCCGTGGCCAGGGCCCCCCGACGAACAGGCATCTCCACGTACCGGTAGCTCAACTCGGCAACCCCGAGCAGGAGACCCACGCGCAGGGCGAGCGCCGGGAGACCATCGAAGGGCAACTCCGCCCCGGGACGGGTGACCAGGAACAACGGCCAGTGCCAGAGGTAGATGCCATAGGACCGCTCGCCGATCCACCGCATCGGCCTGGTGCCCAACCACGCGCCGAAGGGAACGCCACGATGGCTGGCCGCCGCGACCACAACGGCCGAGATCAGCGCCACGACGAGGAACCCGCCCCGGTAGAGGAATGCCGAGTACTCGCCGAGCCCGGTGAACATCAGGAGCAGGAGTGCCAGGCCGAGGGCCCCGACCGCAGTGATCAGTGCGGCCGCCTGAGGAGCCAGCACGGGCGAGGTACGTCCGGGACGCCAGACGACGGCCAGTGCAGCGCCCACGAGGACGCCCATGGAGTGGGTGTCGGTCCCGAAGTACAACCGACTGGGATCCACCTCCGCCGGCATGTTGCCCACGACGGATCCGATGGACATGGCCAGGGTCGACAGCAGCGCACCGGCAACGGCGACAAGACCCACGGCCCGGGCCCCGCGGAATCGGTAGGCGAACAGCGCGATCGCGGGCCAGAAGATGTAGAACTGCTCCTCGACCGCCAGGGACCACAGGTGCTTGAGCATCGGCGGACGCCCGATGAACTCGAAGTAGGAGGTCTCGGTGAAGATGCTCAGCCAGTTCGAGAAGTAGAACAGCGCACCCGGCAGGTCGCGGCGGAAGGCGGCGGCTGCGTCATAGGCCACAACCGCGACGATCAGGGCCGTGACCCCGAGCACCAGGAACAGCGCCGGAAGAAGTCTGCGGGCGCGCCGGATGTAGAAGCGCTTGAAGTCGATCCGACCAGTGCGATCGAGTTCGACGAGCAGCAATGAGGTGATCAGGAAGCCGGAGAGGACGAAGAAGACGTCCACCCCTAGGAAGCCACCGGGGATCCAGGGGACGTCGGCGTGGTAGAGGACAACGGCGATGACGGCGACTGCGCGCACCCCATCGAGACCCACGAGATGGGGCAGCGCCGGACCTCGTACCGTTCGGCGCTGTCGGGTAAGAGTCCCGGACACGATGTTTCCCTCCTGCAGCGCCCCGGCTCGACCCTGCCGTGGTGCCTTGACCCATTGAACCCCACGGCTCCGACAACGCTCGGCAGATCCGCCGCTGGCGGACTGGCGCGTCGCGGCCAGAGGAGTCGGGCAGTCCCAGCCCCAGCGGTGGCGCTGAGGTGGGAGCCCCCAGCCCAGCCAACGGTCAGGAGTCGCTTCGCTGCGCCCACCACGCCAGCAGCTCGCGCTGCGCTCGTTCGCGGCCCAACGGCCCCTCGTCGAGCCGGCGCTCCATCAACCAGCGGTACGCCTCGCCCACCTGTCGGCCCGGGCCGATGGCCAGGGTGACCATGATCTCGTTGCCGTCGAGATCCGGGCGGATCGAAGCGAGCTCCTCGGCCTCGGTGAGCTCACCGATGCGGCTCTCGAGGTCGTCATACGTGCGCCGCAACGCCGCCGCCTTGCGCGGGTTGCGGGTCGTGCAGTCCGCCCGCGTCAACTTGTGCAGCTGAGCCACCTGCTCACCCGCATCACGCACGTAGCGGCGCACAGCGGAGTCCGTCCATGCCCCGCTGCCGTACCCGTGGAAGCGCAGGTGCAGTTCCACCAGCGCGGCGACCTGATCGATCACCGCCTTCGGGTAGCGCAGGGCTGTCAGCCGGCGGCGGACGAGCTTGGCACCGACGACCTCGTGGTGATGGAAGCTGACGCGACCACCGGTCTCGAACCGACGGGTCCGGGGCTTGCCGATGTCATGCAGGAGTGCGGCCAGCCTCAGGACGAGATCCGGGGGGATCGCCGGCTCGTGGGATGACTCCAGGTCGATGGCCTGCTCCAGCACGATCAACGAGTGCTCGTACACATCCTTGTGGCGGTGGTGCTCGTCGATCTCCAGGCGCAGCGCCGGAAGCTCGGGCAGCACCTGGTCGGCCAGGCCGGAGTCGACCATGAGCTCGAGACCGGAGCGGGGGGAGTCGGCCAGCAGCAGCTTGGACAGCTCGTCACGGACCCGCTCGGCCGAGACCATCGAGATCCGATCTGCCATGGCGCTCATCGCACTGCGCACCTCCGGGGTGACGCGCACGCCCAACTGCGCGACGAAGCGCGCCGCCCGCATCATCCGCAGCGGGTCGTCAGCGAAGGACTGCTCCGGCGTCGCGGGTGTCCGCAGCACGCCCGCCGCGAGGTCGCTCAGCCCACCGAACGGGTCGATGAAGGTCCGGTCCGGCAGCATCACCGCCATCGCGTTGATCGTGAAGTCCCTGCGACGCAGATCCTCGAGCAGCGAGTCGCCGTAGGTGACGTCCGGCTTGCGGGAGGATCGGTCGTAGGCATCGCTGCGGTAGGTCGTGATCTCGAAGTGGTGCTCGCCGCGGCGCGCCCCGACCGTTCCGAACTCGATGCCGATGTCCCAGACGGCGTCGGCCCACCCGTGCAGCGCGGCCAGCACCTGCTGCGGCCGGGCCGAGGTGGCCAGGTCGATGTCGACCGCTGGGCCCTGGCGCACGGCGTCGCGGACCGACCCACCCACGAGAGCGACCTCGTGACCGGCGGCCACGATCCGCTCGGCAAGGACCAGAAGTTCCGGGACAGCGTCGAGCAACTCATCGATGGCGATCCGGCTCACGGCTGTGAGCGCCGCGCGGGGAGGGACGTCGGGCACGGGCCGACAGCCTACGTGGCCGCTATCCTGACGGGCATGTCCACACCGCCGCCCCCAGCGCCGCCACCGCGCCGCGTAGGACGACGGTTCGCCGTTCCGACCCCCGCTGACCTGCGGTATCCGGCTCACCGCCGCCGGTCCGAGCGCCCGGAGCCAGCCGCGAGAGAACAGGACGCGCCGGAGGAGTCGCCGGCCCAGGAAGTCCCCCCAGCCGAGGACCCTGACCTCGTGCGGGCTGCTGACCCGACCCGCGCAGGTGGGCCCGATCCCGAGGGTTCTGCCCAGGTCACCGAGGTCGCTGCCCTGCCCGAACCACCCGAACCGGGCGCACCTGAGAGCGGCGCATCCTCTTCCGCCGCCATCCCGGCGGCCACATCGGGGCCCACACCGGCCACCTTGCCGCGCCCCCGACCGGCCGGCGCGCAGGATGCGGACAGCAGCGGCGATCCGACCGTGGTGGCCCCGGAAGCCGCAGAGGTCGCCGAGGTGGACGGGTCACCACGCCCGGACGAGGGTGGGCGGCGGATGTTCCCCAACCCAGCCACGCTCATGGCCGCCGGTCGGGGCATGCGCAAGGTGCGCCCGAGCGGTCTCCGTGGGCGCCGGCTGCCCAAGGTCGAGGAGACCTCGGCCGGGGGGGTCGTGCTGGACCTCACCAGCGATCCGCCGGCCGTGGCCCTGATCGCCCGGCACGACCGTCGATCGCGACTGCTCTGGAGCCTTCCCAAGGGGCATGTCGAGGCCGGTGAGACTCCGGAGCAGGCCGCCCTTCGG
>JAQBEX010000208.1:0-2727 GCA_032123675.1 Actinomycetes bacterium | reverse complement strand
CCAACTCGTAGGGGTTGGCGCTGGTCACCGGCGCAGGCCGCGCACGGCGTCCACGCCACGGACGACGTCACCGGTGCGGTAGGCGGCATCAGCCTCGCGGATGTCGGCTAGCGCATCGGGGTCGGACAGGACATCGAGGGTCTCCTCAAGCTCTGCGAGGTCCTGCGGGCTGAGGATCACCGCTGCCGCGTGCCCATTGCGTGTCACAGTGACCCGCTCATGCTCCCGCTCGACCCGGTCGACGACCTCGCTGAAGTGGTCGCGGACCTCCCGCAACGACTCAATAGTCATGGCCACAATTGTGGCGCATCACGGGGCTGCCGGCAAGGTGGCGACGGTGCCCGCCACCTGTCCCCAAGCGGGCTGCGGCCCCTCACGTGGCAAACTCGCCGACCTTCAAGCCCTCCTTGGGTGCGTCCACTGGCGGCGGAGTGCCGCGGGTCCGGCGACTCGTGTTGGCGTCCTTGGCGGGTGGCGGTGCTTCCCGCGTGCGGTGCGCGACGATTTGACCCTGACACAGTGTCAAGGTCTTTCCTTGGGGAAGGAGGTGGACGGAGATGGTCACGATGGACACTCAGATGGCGAACCATCAGTTGGTGGCAGCGCTGGATTCCACCGACGTCTCGGTGCGATTGGCCGCCGCGCTCAACGCAGGCTCCCGCCCGCTCCCTGACTACGTGGAGGCGCTCGTGGAACGGTGCGCCATCGAGCCTGACTTCTTCGTGCGCGACATGCTCTCCTGGGCGCTGATCCGCAACGACCGGGCGGTGGTAGTCGACCGGTTGCTGGCCGAGCTCGCCTCGACCTCACCGCAGGCGCGCAGTCAGGCGCTACACACCTTGTCGAAGGTCGCGGACCCGGAGGTGTGGCCGGCGATCACCTCCGACCTGCTGTTAGACGACGACGACGTCGCGCGTGCTGCGTGGCGGACCGCCGCCAGTCTCGTCCCGGAAGCAGGGCGGGGACGACTGGCACAGGACCTGGCCACGCAGCTCGGGCGCGGTGGGCGTGACGTTCGTCTGAGCCTCAGCCGCGCGCTGGCGATGCTGACTGACGCCGCCATGCCGGTGCTGACGCGGGCGCGCCAGTCGACTGACGAGCAGGTGAGCGAGCACGCCCTGGCCACGCTGCGGCTGATCGAGGACCCCGATGCCGCGTTCGACGCCGCGGTCGAGGAGGCGAAGCGGGCACGCACCCTGCGCGGCGCCCCGATGGTCAGGCAATGAGAGGGTGCGACGACAACCGGCCAGTCAGCCAGCGGACATAGGAGAGAGGAGCCGGAGTGGACGACCTCCAGGCAGCCGCCGACACACCGGACACGGACGCGCGCGCGGGAGCCGCCCGCGGCGACGCGCCGGAGACGTCCTACCAGGTCCGCCCCATCGGGTGGATCGAATCCCCGCTCCTGGACACTGCTGAGGCACCGAAGCAGGGAAACCTCGGCGCCCCGGATGCCTGGCTGGTGCTCGATCCCACGGTCCGCGGGGCAGCCCGCGACCTCGCAGTCGGCACTGACATCATTTCCTGACCTGGCTGGACCAGGCACGCCGCGACGTGCTGGTCACCCATCCCGGCGGCGTTGCCACCCGGCCTGAGCGGGGCGTGTTCAGCACCCGATCACCTAACCGCCCCAACCCTGTGGGCATCCATCGCGTAACGGTCCTGGCTATCGAGGGCGACCGGCTGCGGGTCGGCCCCATCGAGGCCATCGATGGAACCCCGGTCATCGACGTCAAGTCATCCCTTCCCACTGATCCCCCCTGAGCGACAGGGGCGCTCCCCGCCACGTGAGACGAGGGAGACGGTGTCAGCTCGCCGGCGGCGCCATGGCGGCCTGCGGGATGGTAGACATCTGGGATGACCGGCGACCGGCGAACCGTCGATGACATCGCAGACGCATACGTCAGCCAACGGGCTCGCATGGACCCGGTGACGTCGGCGATCTACGGCGTGCAGGAGTACGAGGATCAGCTGACCGACTACTCCCCCGAGGGGGCGCGTGAACGCGCTGACCTCGACCGGGCGACGCTGGCGCTGCTGGAGCAGGCACCCGCGGACTCCGAGCGGGACCGGCGAGCAGTGCGCGCGATGCGCGACCGCCTGCACAACCAGATCGAGCTCTTCGAGTCGGGGGAGCACCTGCGTGACCTGTCCAACATCACCAGCCCCATTGCCTTCCTGAGCTTGGTGTTCGACAGCATGCCTCGTACGACCGAGCAGGACTGGGTGAACGTCGCTGCCCGCTTGGAGCGGGTTCCGTGGTCCGTGGCCACGGCTCGAGCGGCGCTGATCGCTGGGCTCGAGACCGGGGCTCCCGCCCAGCAGCGGGTCGCAGTCGTCCTGGCCGATCAGGCGTCTGCCTGGGGCGGTGCCAACGGGGAGATGGGCAAGTTCGCGCGGCTCGCTGTCGCGGCCTCAGGTCAGGGCGACGCGCTCCGGGGGAGGATGGAGAAGGCGGCTGGCGCTGCGGACGAGGCCTTCCGGGATGTCGCTCGGTTCCTGCGCGAGGAGTACGGGCCGAGGGCGGATCCCGGCGTCGGCGTCGGCGCCGACCACTATCGGGTTGCCGCCCGCTTCTGGACGGGTGACGAGCTGGACATCTCCGAGACGTACGAGTGGGGCTGGGCGGAGCTCGCATCGCTGTGGCAGCGGATGTCCCAGGTGGGCAGCAGAATCCTTCCGGGCGCCACCCTGCCTGAGGTGGTGGCGCACGTGCAGGACCTCCCC
>JAQBEX010000207.1:0-3960 GCA_032123675.1 Actinomycetes bacterium | reverse complement strand
CTCTACACGCTCGGCGGTACCGACCCCGAGCAGCCATGGCGCCAGTACCGGGTCGTCGAGCGGATCGAGGAGAGCCCGGAGATCTTCTCGCTGCTTCTCTCCCCGGTCCAGGGCAAGACCCCCGAGCACCAGACCGGGCAGTATGTCGCGATCGCTGTCGACCTGCCGGGAGGTGAGCGGCAGCCGCGGCAGTACACGATCTCCTCGGGGCCGCGAGGTGACTCGCTCCGCGTGACCATCAAGCGTGTCCGCGGTGTCGGGGGCACCCCGGATGGCCAGGTCTCGAACTGGTTGGGTGACAATGCGAAGCCCGGTGCGGTCCTGGACGTCTCGCAGCCGTGCGGTGACGTGGTGCTCGATGAATCGGACGGCCCGCTCGTCCTGGTCTCGGCGGGTATCGGGATCACGCCAATCGCGGCGGTCGTCGAAGACCTTTCGCGCCGCCAGCCGGGTCGTCAGGTGCGGATCTTCCACGCCGACCGCTCGCACAGCAACCACGCGCTCGACGCCAACCTGCGCCGCCAGGTGCTGGCAATGAGCGATGTGAAGGTGCAGAACTGGTACGAGGAAGGCGCCGAGTCCGCGCCGACGCTGTCCCCGGCCCTCCCAGGGTTCATGGACCTGTCGGACATCGAGATCCCTTCGGACGCGACGGTGTTCATGTGCGGTCCGCTGCCGTTCATGCGCGATACCCGCAAGGCGCTCCTCGGAAAGGGCATTGCCGCCGAGCGGATCCACTACGAGGTCTTCGGCCCCGACCTGTGGGTCCAGAACCCCGACAACGCCGAGATTGGATAGCGTTCCCTGGTTGTCAGATCTCTGGGGGTTGTCTGGAGCTTCAGGCAGCCGCGGTCAGAGGCGAAGCCTCGTTGGCACATCGGTCGAGACGACACCCACAGAGCCGCCCAAATCGGCACGTACGGGCGAGCAGAACACAACCTCGACCAGCAGGGGCGTCGGTCATGTGCCCGACCCGCAATCCATCGCCGCCGCGGTGGAGGAGGCGTGCGGCGACATCGACGTGTTGGTCAACAACGCCGGGGTCCTGCGCTCCGGGCGGCTGTTGGACAACCCGACGGGGTTCGCCAAGTCGCTGGCCGTGATGGTCGAGGGCCCGTACCTGCTGATCCGGGCGCTTGCCCCCGGGATGGCGCGCCGCGACTACGGCGGGATCGTCAACGTCAGCTCCGGGTGGGGGTCCTTCGCCGACGGGATCGGGGGTCACAGCGGGTACGGGGTGGCCAAGGCAGCCCTCAACGCCCTGACGGTCGCGGTGGCCCAGGAACTGCCGCCGACGGTCCTGGTCAACGCCATGTGTCCCGGCTGGGTGCGCACGCGGATGGGCGGTGCCGGTGCGCCGCGGTCCCCGGAGCAGGGGGCGGACACTGCGGTCTGGCTGAGCACCCTGCCTGAGGGCGGCCCGTCCGGGGGCTTCTTTCGTGACCGCCGCCCCATCCCTTGGTGAAGGCCCGGCCAGCCAAGACCTCGGCGACGACGGTGAACCCGCGGGTGGCCCAGCCCCGGGGGAACCGCAGGCCGGCGGTCCGAGGCGCTGGCGGGCGGCATCGATCATCGCCGGGGAGGTGTCGACCCCGATCACGGCACACCCGGCGGCCGCGTACTCGGCCAGGGCCGCACCGGTGCCGCACCCGATGTCGAGCACGGTCCACCCCGGTGGGGTGGGCACATCCGGTGGGCGACCCGCCGCAGGGGTGCGTTCAGCGGCTCAAGCACCCGGTCATAGCCGCGGGAACACAACCCGTACCCGTCGGATCCCATGAGGTCCTCCTTCATGCCCCCCAGCTCGACGATCCTCGCGGCACAGAGGCCTGGACCTGCAGAAACCCACCACCGTCGACCCCAGGTACGTCTATCCGCGTATCGGGCGTGGGCGCCACACCCCGTGGCCTTCTGGGGGTGATGTCGGCCCTACCGTCACCGGCGTGGCTCGGCTTCCCCGTGCGAGATTCGGCGTAGGAGGGCGATGCTGAGGCCCACGATGAGCCAGGCGATCGCCGCAGCAAGCGCTGCGAGGGTCACGTGTGCGTGCAACGTGCCTGCTGCCAGTTCATTGATGATCGCGAACAGTCCGAACGCCCCGAGGGGCGCGCCTACGACCAGATTGGCGATGGCGCTGGGGCGGGCGGGCAGGAACAACGTGACCGCAGCCATGGCCAGCGGCAGCGCGATCATCCCCGCCATCAGGAGCGCCCCGGCCATGGTCACCGGCTCGCCCTCCATCTCACCGGCGACGCCTTCCGCGAGCACGCCTGGCTCGTAGAAGAACACCGCCATCGTCCCTGCCAAGGCGGATCCGGCGACCAGCCAGAGGACCGCGAACCGAACCTTCGCGAGCATCGAGCCTATGTCGACCACGGACGATGTGTCAGGCGCTTGGCCGATGTCCTGAAGAGTCATCCCAATCACCCCCTGAGTCAGGTCTCTCACTTCGCACGCTATCGGCCTGTGCCCAGGACCTGGCAGAGCCCAACGTCCCCGCCGTCCATCTTCGGCGGCAACGCCGACGACCCCTCGTCACCCCCCCGGGATCGCGCAATGGGAACCAAGCCCGGATGAGGCCCCGAGCGCGGCACCAGCTATCAGCCCCCTTCGCGCCAAGGTGCCCCCTTCCGCCGCCAAGGACCGCCTCCATGACCGATGGTTTCCGGTCAGCGGGCAACCGGTGGACCATCTCGGGGGACGCAACTCCTGGCCGGCTCTGTGACTGTCGCCTATGGCAGGCGCCGGGTTCATTGACCCCTCTGTGCCGCTTCATCCGCGACTTCGCCGGGGGTCCCACATCGAATCTTGATCTGATGCCCCGCGAATTTGCAGGGCCGTCCTGGCGTGAGCTTCCGGGCGGTCCGCGCGCTCCATGAGCGCGGTGGGCAGGTCGCCAGTTGACCGGGGACAGTGACGCGGTGGCGAAGTCGGTCGCCGACGAGTTGGGCATCGACACGTATCGCGCGCAGGTGCTGCCGGCGGACAAGGACTCCTACGTCGCCGACCTGCAGAGGGGCGGGCGGATGGCGGCCATGGTCGGCGACGGCGTGAACGACGCTCCGGCCCTTGCGCGTGCCGACATCGGGACGCGATCGGTGGTGGTACCGATGTGGCCGTGCAGTCCGCGGGGCTGATCCTGGTCAAGAGCAACCCGCTGGACACCGTGCGCATCCTGATCCTGAGCGCCGCCAGCTACCGCAAGCAGTTGCAGAACATCTGGTGGGGGCCGGACTACAACATCGTCATGATCCCGCTGGCTGCCGGCGTGCTGGCTCCGTTCGGGTTCATCATGCCGCCGTCGGTGGGGGCGGTGCTGATATCGATCAGCACCATCGTCGTGGCGGTCAACGCGCAACTCCTGCGCCGCGTGGATCTGAGCCTGAAGTGGCCCTGCCCCGCCGTTCTTCACAGAACCTTCGTGGAAAACCGGGCGTATCCACCGGGATGCCGGCCGATACTGGGACCACGGGGCCAGCCCCGCCTGGTCCGAGCGTCCGTAGGAGGGTCGAGCACTGTGCAGGAGTTGGGACTGACCCGGCGCCGGTTGCTCGGTGGGGCGATGGGCGCAGGGACGGTGGCCGCGTTGGCCGCATGCGGTGTGCCGCGGGAACGCGCGTCGGCGCCCGGGCCGACGGCAACTGCGACGGGCAGCCCTCCGATGACCGGTGCGGTCCGCACGTACACACTCACCTCAACACCCACAGACGTCGACCTCGGCGGAACCGTGCTGTCCACCTGGGCGTACGGGAGCACGATCCCGGGGACCGCGTTGCGGGCAACAGCGGGGGACCGGGTCCAGATCGCCTACTCCAACGCGTTGCCGGTGCCGAGCAGCGTGCACTGGCACGGGCTGGCGATCGACAACGCCATGGACGGCGTTCCTGGGGTGACCACCCCGGAGGTCCCACCCGGTGGGAGGTTCGCGTTCGACTTCGTCGTTCCCGACCCGGGGACGCA
>JAQBEX010000206.1:0-16392 GCA_032123675.1 Actinomycetes bacterium | reverse complement strand
GACAGGGGCGCACCATCTCGTCGGATGCGAATCTCCGGGCGGGTGTCAAGGGCATGGGAGCCACCGGCCAATCCGGCTCGTGCGTGACTGCGAATGCTGGGTGTGGGCGATGACGCGCCCGCTCGAGGAGGTGGACGCGACGATGGACGCACACGTCCGCCAGCTGCGCCCAGCCGGCTCGGGCGCCCCTGACGGCGAGTGGGGCCGGTGGACAGCCACGGACCGGGCCGCGCCGGCGTCGATCCACAGGTCTGCGGCCGATAGCGTTCCGGGCATGGCGCTGCCGTCGCAGGAAAGGCACCGAATGCGCTGGGTAGCCGACCCCAACCGCCGTGGGCTCGGACAGGGCTGGCCCCTCAGGGCCCACGCACCGTCCGCGGGACAAGCGCCCACGGCGCACGAGACTGGACGGCGGCACGCATTCCGCTGCGCCTGGACGTCACGAGCAGGGAGCCACAATGTCCGGTAGTCAACTCACCCAGACAGATCAAGGACCAGCGAGCCGCCGGCTGCCGAACGATGCCGCCGCGCGGGCCAGCGCTCTTGTGGTGCGCGTCGTCGTGGGCCTGCTGTGGGTCGAGAACCTGTCCTGGAAGGTCCCGCCGCACTTCGGGGCCGACGACGACTCCGGTCTCTACTACTTCACAACCCTCGCGGTTGAGCACCCCCTCCTTCCCGCCTACTCCACGATGGTGGAAAACGTCGTCCTGCCCAACTTCGCTGTGTTCGCGTGGGGCGTCTACATCGTGGAGATCTGCCTGGGGCTCTTCCTCATCCTGGGCCTGGCAACCCGGTTCTGGGCCGTGGTCGGGATCATGCAGACCGTCGCGATCTTCCTGAGCGTCGGGGCCGCGCCCCACGAGTGGAAGTGGAGTTACTTCCTGATGGCAGTCGCCCACCTGGCCGTCCTGGGGTTCGCGGCCGGCCGGGTGCTGGGCGTGGACGCGATCCTGCGGCCGCGCTCCACTGGCCGTTCCCTGATGTCCCGTCTCTACCGCCTGTCGTCCTGAGCCGCCCATGACCCGCGCCGCGCTGTCCGCGACGCCGGGAACCGGGACCACGGTCCCCGCCCCGGCCCGTTGGCTGTTCGTGCTCGCCGGGACCCTGGGGGTGGTCGGATACCTCATCCCCGCGCTGCGCCGGCTGGGCTACCCGTACGAGCTGTCCTTCTTCGAGGGCAGCACGGTCGAGGTGACGGGGCGCCTGGTCGACGGGCTGGCGCTCTACGGTCCGCCGTCCGCGGAGTTCACGCCCTGGCCGTACCCGCCGATGTACTTCTGGCTGACCGCGGGCGCCGCGGAGCTGCTCGGCCTGAGCCTTCCGATCATGCGGATGGTGTCCTTCGCGGCGAGCCTGGTGGTGCTCGCCCTGATCGGGGTCATCGTCCACCGACTCACCGGCAGCATGCCCGCTGCGGTTCTGGGCGCCGGGCTGTATGCAGCGACCTACCGGGTCGGCGGCGCATGGGCCGACACTGCACGAGTGGACTCGGTGCTCCTTGCTGTGGCGATGGTCCTGATCGTCGTGGCGATGCGAGCACGCACCTGGCGGGGTGGCCTGGCAGTCGGGTTGCTGGTCGTGGTCGCTTTCCTCACCAAGCAGAACGCCCTCATCGCTGCGGCGCCAGTGCTGGCCGTGCTGCTCGTACGCCGCCGAGAGGCAGGGATCGTCGCCATGGCCGTCGGGGTCGGCGGGTCCGTCGGCAGCGTGCTGCTGGGTGACGCGGCCACTGACGGCTGGTACTCCCCGTACGTGGTCGGCCAGCTGCTGGGCCATCCCATGCGCGCCGAATGGTTCGTGTGGTTCTGGCTCGTCGATGTGCTGCTTCCCTTCGCACTGGTCGCGATCGTGCTCGCAGTCCTCACCTGGCGCCATCGGCAGCAGCGCGCCTCGGAACCCCGGATGCACTGGACGTCGATTCCCGAGGAGTCGGCAGTTGTGGCAGCCGGTGTGCTGGGGCTGCTGTTCGCTGCCCTGGCAGGTCGCCTGCACGAGGGTGGGTCCTCGAACGTCGCGATGCCCGCGCACCTGGCGATGGCGATGGTGGTGTCCGTCGCGATGCACCGGCTTGCGGCGTCCGGGTTCCTGTCCCGCCCCGAGCTGTGGTTGCTCGGCAGCGTCGCGGTGGCCCAGGTGGTCGTGCTGCAGTTCTGGCGGACGGACATCGTCCCGACACCTGCCGACGGTGCAGCCGGTGACCGGTTCATCGAGGACCTGGCGGAGCTTCCCGCCCCCGTGCTGGTGGCCTCGCACCCCCACTACGCCCGCCTGGCCGGGCAGCCCACGGCGTCCTCGACGATCGCCGTGGTGGACCTTCTGGATACCAGGTCGACCCGGGCCCGCGACGCGTTGGCCGATCAGCTGCCCTGGTCCCTGGACGGTGTCAACACCGTGGTGGTCGACAATGAGGCGACGTCCTACCTCTTCGGCGATGCCCTCGAACGCGACTTCACGCTTGTCGAGTCCGAGATCGTCCCTGGGGACGATTTCGTTCCTGTCAACGACGTGCCGGTCAAACCCCGACTCGTGTACGTGCGCACCTCGGAGGTGGCCCGATGAGTGGATCCCCCGAGCCGGCGCAGCAGCAGGTCGACGTCATCCTGCCGGTCCTCAACGAGGCCAAGAGCCTCCCCTGGGTGCTGGGCCGCATCCCGGCGAGCATGCGGCCCATCGTCGTCGACAACGGGTCCACGGACGGGTCCGGCGAGGTGGCGCACAGCCACGGGGCGCAGGTCGTGCACGAGCCCCGACGCGGCTTCGGGTCGGCGTGCTACGCCGGACTCGTGGCGGCCAGCGCACCGATCGTGGCCTTCATGGACGCGGACTCCAGCTTCGATCCTGTTGACCTGGTCGAGGTCTGCCGACCGATCCGTACCGGCGAGGCCGACCTCGTGCTCGGCGCCCGGGTCCCCGCCCGGGGTGCGTGGCCCTGGCACGCCCGGGTGGCAAACGCCGTTCTGGCCCATCGGATTCGCGCCGGCACCGGCATCCCCCTGACCGACCTGGGTCCGATGCGTGCGATCCGACGTGCTCAGCTGGTGGATCTTGCGATCGAGGACCGCAGCTACGGCTGGCCCCTGGAGATGGTCCTTCGCGCGGCCCAGCAGGATCTGGTGATCGTGGAGCGCCCCGTCGACTATCGGCCCAGGGTTGGGCAGTCCAAGGTGACCGGGACGGTGCGCGGCACGACCGGCGCCATCCGAGACATGTCCCGACTGCTGCGGGAGTACGCGTGAAGGTCCTCGTGATGGCCAAGTCCCCGGTACCGGGTGCGGTGAAGACCCGGATGTGCCCGCCCCTGCTCGAGGACGAGGCAGCCGATCTTGCGGCCTCAGCCCTGGCCGACACGCTCGGAGCCGTGGCCGCAAGCGGGGCGGACGAGTGTTGGATCGCCCTGGACGGTGCACCCGGTGACTGGTTGCCACCGGGGTTCCGGGTCATCAACCAACGTGGATCGACCTTCGCCGACAGGCTGCAGCACGCGTGGGACACGGTCGGCGGGCCCACCCTGCAGATCGGCATGGATACCCCCCAGGTCAGCTCGACCCTGCTCGACGAGAGCTGCGCAGCCCTGCTCGCCTCCCCAGGGGCAGTCCTCGGGCATGCGCACGACGGGGGCTGGTGGGCCCTCGGAATGCACCAGGCCCACCGCCGAGTCTTCACAGGGATCGCCATGAGCACCCCCCAGACCGGCAGCCACCAGTCCGAGCGGCTGTACAGCCTCGGCCTCGGCCCTCACCTGCTGCCCCCGCTGCGGGATGTCAACCAGTGGGAGGACGCCTTGGCCGTGGCGCGGGACTGCGCGACCGGTTCGTTCGCGAGGACCGTCACCCGACTGGCTTCCCGGAAGGATGTGCGGCAATGAGGGTCCTCGTGACCGGCGGGCTCGGTTTCATCGGATCGCACATCACCGATGATCTCGTCGCCCACGGCCATGACGTGCTCGTCGTGGACGCGCTGAGCCCGTCCGCCCACGCCGTTGATCCCGACTACCGCAACTCCGCGGCCGAGTACCACATCCGCGCCCTGGACGACGTGGACAGCATCGCCGACCTGTGTGCTGACGTCGATGCGGTCTGCCATCAGGCGGCCCGCGTGGGCCTGGGCGTGGACTTCGACGACGTGAGCGACTACGTCACCGACAACGACCTCGGGACCGCGGTGCTGTTCCGCGCGCTGCACCGCATCGGTTTCCGCGGACGCCTGGTCCAGGCCTCGAGCATGGTCGTCTACGGCGAGGGGGGATACACCTGCCCCGAGCACGGGGTGGTCCGCCCCGGCCCCCGGGCGGTGGCGGCCCTCCGTGCGGGTGAGTTCGAACCCGGGTGCCCCATGTGTGGGGCGAGCCTGGCGACCGTGGTGGTCGACGAGGACCAACCTCTGGATCCGCGCAACGTCTACGCGGCCACCAAGACCCACCAGGAGCATCTCGGCCACGCGTTCGCTGCCGCCACCGGATCCGATGTGGTGTCCCTGCGCTACCACAACGTCTACGGACCCCGGATGCCACGGAACACCCCGTACGCCGGTGTGGCCAGCATCGTGCGCAGCGCCTGCGAGGCCGGTCGGTCACCGCGGGTCTTCGAGGACGGACGACAGCGCCGCGACTTCATCCACGTCGCCGACGTCTCCCTGGCCAATCGGCTCGCACTGACCGCACCGGGGCAGGTCGGCGGCTCCTACAACATCGCCACCGGACGACCGACCACCATCCTTGAGATGGCGCAGGCCGTCTGCGCTGGAGTCGGCGACGGCTCGATCCACCCGACGGTCACCGGCGAGTACCGGATCGGGGATGTGCGGCACATCACCGCCTCACCCGAGCGGGCCCAGCGCGCGTTGGGCTTCCAAGCGCAGATCGACGCTCCAACCGGCCTGCGCGAGTTCGCCACCGCCCCGATGCGGGTCGCTCTCGGCGCCACCACAGCAATCGGTCAGGTCCCCTCGAGCTGAAGATCGGCAGCCCGGCGTGCCGCATCCAGCAGGACGGCCCGCAGCCGGTCGGTGCTCCTCGCGAACTCGGCCATGACTTCAGCCACGGTCACGCCCTCGCCGGTCGCCGTCCCCGCGTCGACGTCGGTGACCAGTGCCACCGTCGCGTAGCAGAGGCCCAGCTCTCGGGCAAGGACCGCCTCCGGGTGACCAGTCATGTTGACCACGGCCCAGCCCTGGGCCTGGAAGAACAGCGACTCGGCGCGGGTGGAGAAGCGGGGCCCATCGATGACCACCATCGCGCCGCCGTCCTGAGCCGGCCAGTCATGAGCGGCGGCCGAGGCCAGCACCACCGCACGCAGCTCCTGGCAGTACGGGTCGGCAAATGACGCATGCACTGGACCATCGGTGAAGTCATCGTGGAACGTCTGCGTGCGGCCACTGGTCCAGTCCACGAGTTGATCCGGGACCACCAGGCTGCCCGGCCCCAGACCGGGCGCCAGGCCTCCGACGGCCGCCGGGGCGATGATCAGGTCCACCCCGAGTTCGTGCAGTGCCCAGACATTGGCCCGGTAATTGATCCGGTGCGGCGGCAGGCGGTGATCAGCCCCGTGCCGGGCAAGGAACGCAACGCTGACACCCTCCACTTCCGCGATCGTCACAGGGCTGGACGGCGCCCCGTACGGGGTCTCGACCGGTACCTCCACTGCATCGGGGAACATGGAGTACAGCCCGGATCCGCCGATGATCCCCACTGCGGCGGTCCTCGTCACGTGCTGCTCCCGGCTCAGGGCCTGCGGCGAAGCAGCAGCGCGGTGAACTGCTGTGAGTTGCCCCATGGCGTCACATGGTCCTCACCCGAGGTGGCCACGACGTCGAAGTCGGAGTCGAACTCGGCAGCCAGCTCATCGTGGGAGTACCGAACGATCGGCAGCCCGCTGCAGGTCAGTGGCCCATCCGGGCCGAATGTGGCCACGACGAACCAGCCGTCGGGGGCGAGCGACCGCACCAGCGAGGCCCGGTAGTCATCGCGCTCATCGGCCTCGGTGAGGAAGTGGAAGACCGCACGGTCGTGCCACAGCGCATACCGCCGCCCCATGTCGAGGTCCAGCACGTCAGCCACCTCGAGCCGGACCTCCGAGCCAGCCTCTCCCAGGCGGTCGCGAACGGTGGTCAGCGCAGTCACGGACAGGTCGATCGCCGTCAGGTCGGTGTAGCCGCGTTCCAGCAGGTGATCCACGAGGGTCGACCAGCCGGCCCCCACGTCGATCACCGGCCGGCTCGGGTCGAGGCCCGCACGGTCGACCAGGTCCAACGAGAGCCCAGGGACGGACTGCCACCAGGACACCCCGTCCTCCGGCTTCCCGGTATGCACCCCCTCCCAGTAGGACAACCGGGATTCGGGGTCGGCGGGCCGCGAGGTCATGGCAGCGACGTTACCGGCATCGCCGGGCGGTTGCCCGAGAGGACGCTGCCGCCTGCCAACCGGACTATCTTCGCTCCATGGACTCCGCGCCCGGCTCGCCACAGCCCACCCATCTGCTTCCGGACGGGACCCCTGTGCTCGCCCTGGTCGACGGTGGCTCGATGGACTGCGGCAGCGGGCTGCTCCTGCTGATCACGCGAGCGATGCGCCGCGTCTCCACCGGCGAGTTGGTCGGTGTGCGCAGCCTCGAACCCAGCGTGGACACCGACCTGCCGGTCTGGGCTGAGTTGGTGGGCCACACGGTCCAGTCCCGCGTCGCAGAGTCCCCCGAGGGCCCGTGGTGGTTCGCCGTGCGCAAGGCTGAGCCGAGCTCGGCTGCTGGCGGTCCGGCGCCCACGACCGACTCAGAACCGGTCGTGGGCAGCATCTTCACCACGGGCAGCGCGACCCCGATCGGATCCCGGCTCTGGGCCTACACCAACTTCGACTGCAACCTCGCCTGCCACTACTGCTGCGCGGAGTCCTCACCCCGGGCAGCAGCGCGACGGCTCCCCGTCGGGGTCGCCGCCGAGGCATTCTCCGAGTTCGCGCGCCTGGGCGGCCGGGAGGTCTTCCTCACCGGCGGTGAGCCCTTCATGCACCCCGACCTGGGTGCGTTGGTCGCGGCCACTGAGGGCCTGCAGTGCGTGATCCTCACCAACGCGATGATCATCGGGCGCGGCAACCGACGAGCGACGCTCGAATCCCTGGACCGTCGAGTCGCCCTCCAGGTGAGCCTGGACTCCGCCACCGCCGGGCTGCACGATGCGCACCGGGGCGCCGGCTCGTGGGCCAAGGCGCTCGAGGGCATCGGCCTGGCGCAGTCGCTGGGCTTCCGCGTCCGGGTCGCCGCCACGCTCTTCGAGGAGGATCCCGAAGGCGTGCGCGAACTGCACGGTCGTCTGGACGACATGGCGGTCGACCCGGAGGACCGGCTCATCCGACCTGTTGCCCAGGAGGGCTTCGCGGAGACCGGCGTGCACGTCTCGATCGACACGCTCGATCCGGAGCCGACGATCACCGCAGACGGGGCTTGGTGGCACCCCGTCGCGGTCACGAATCCGAACCTGCGGATCGCTGATGCCCCGTTGCCGATCTCGGAGGTGTTCGCCGTGGTGGCCGACACCGTGGCGGCTCAGGACGCCGCAGCGCGCGCCGGTCGCGAGGTCTTCCGCTGCGCGTAGCGACTGGCCGCGTGGGCACGGCGAGGCACCGCCGCCCGGGCCACCGATCGCGGGCCCGGCGATCCCGTGGGAGTCTTCGAGGTAACCCATCCGGGGAGACCGCATGATGCCCTCGAGCCCTGGGGCCGTGTCGCGAGGAGGAGAGTTGAGGTGCGCAGCCGATGCTGACCAACGGCGACATCCAGCTCCCCGACGGGCAGCGGCTCGCAGTGCGCCGCTGGCCCGGTGAGCGGCGGCCCTTCCTGCTCGTGCACGGTCTCGCCTCCAATGCCCGGCTCTGGGACGGCGTCGCCGGACGGCTCAGCGCTGCCGGGCACGAGGTGCTGGCCGTCGACCAGCGCGGTCACGGCTTGTCCCAGCAGTCCGCAGACGGATACGACACCGCCACCGCGGCAGCGGATCTCGGATCCCTGATCCACGCGCTCGGATGGACCGGAGCACGGGCCCCGATCGCGGCGGGACAGTCCTGGGGCGGGAACGTCGTGCTCACGCTGGCCGCCGACCACGGGGGAGTGGCCGGCCTTGCCCTCGTCGACGGCGGCTGGATCCACCTGGCTGACCGGTTCCCGACGTTCGAGGAGTGCTGGGCAGCGCTGGAACCCCCGCGCTTCGACGGCCTCACCCGGGACTCGCTCGTGGCGCAGTCCAGGGGCTGGCACGCCGATTGGCCGGAGGAGGGCAGGCTCGGTTCCCTGGCCAACTTCGCCGACCTCCCCGACGGCACCGTTCGCCCGCACCTGACACGCGAGCATCACCGCAGCATCGTCCACTCGCTCTGGCAGGACGATCCGCGCGACCGGTACGCCCGGGTCTCGGTCCCCACGGTGCTCATGGCAGCCGTCGGTGCGATCCCGGCACACCCCACGGCGGTCACCGAGGCCGGCGAGCAGATCGCCCACGCGCGGGTCGTCTGGTACGTCGGCGCCCACCACGACCTACATGCCCAGCAGCCAGACCGATGCGCACGGGACCTGCTCGATCTTGCTCAGATGGTCGACGAGGCCGACTCGAGCTGAGTACCGGTCAACGGTTGCCTCGCGGCGGGTCCACGAGCCGAAGCCTCCACGGACACGTTTCCGGAGAGGTCGTCACGGGTATGAATGCGGCAGCCCACCCAACCGGTGGGGCGAGTGGTTGACGGCGCCGAATCCTGTCCGCGTCGACCTCCTCGAGTCTGGCATCGAGCCAGTCGACATCCACGGACAGGAGCGGGGGACCCACGAACTGGTCCCACGCATTCGCGTGAGTCCTTGGGGTGAAGCCGCATCGCGGCCGGGTGCTCCACCCGAACCCGACAGCTCACCTCGTAGGCGCCACGGAGGATCCGAATGCCAACCGCACCCCCCCAACCGCCCGAGCCATCTGATCACAAGTCAGGGCTGGCGGATCTGCAGGCCCAGCACCTCGACCTGATCGTTCGCTACGTCCGGCGACGGGTTCCTGACCCCGAGCAGGCCGAACGGGTTGTGCGCGAGGTCTTCCAGGATGCCGGCGCGAACCCCGCGCAGGTCCAGGCGAACCCGCTTCCATGGCTGATCGGGGCAGCACGCCGCGCGTGCGCCCAAGCCCGTCGGGCCAACCCGCCTCAGGTCCTGAGCGGCACGGCTTCGGCCCCCAGTCGTCCGGGATACAGCCGACGCCCTCAAGCGACGCTACGAGCCCAGGGGCGATTGGTCGTTGGCGAGGAGGCGGGTGAGCTCCTCGGTTCGTGGGGTCATGCCGAGGCCCTGGGTGGACGGCCAGTCATCGATCTCGCTGCGCGCGAACTCGAGCCACCGTTCGAACGACTTGAACATCTCGATCTGGAACGTGGCGAAGAGCACGGAGAGGTGCGTTCGTTCCGGGAAGGGGTGTCCACCATCGAGGTAGGTACCCATCAGCTCAACGATGGCCCGGTGATGCTCGCCGATGTCCCCCTCGAACTCGTCGAGGGCCGCGAGGAGGTCTTCGCGTGACCCGTGGTCGGCGAAGAGCAGCCTCAGCAGGGCTTCGATCTCGAGTCGGGGCGCCTGGGTCCGAGTGCTTGTCCACTCGTTCAGGGCGCGTCGGCCTGCATCGGTGATCGTGTACACGTTGCGGGTCCCGTTGCCGGTCCCCTCGTGTTCGGCAGTCGCGAGACCAAGTTCGACGAGCTTCTTGGGTTCGGCGTACAGCAGGCGCTCCGACTTGGGCCACGCGTACCGCAGGCTTCGCTGCGCCTGTTGCGTGAGTTCGTAGCCCGTCCACGACCTGAGCGAGAGCAAGGCGAGGACCGCATACGAGGACGTGGTCGCTCGTGCTGCCATGCCCTTGACTCTACTGCAATCTGCAGTAGAGTCTGTACTGCAAGTTGCAGTACAGACGGTTCACCACCCAGCGACGCCAGTCCAGGCACGAAGGAGACAACGAAGATGAAGAGCACCGTCGAAGACCTCCCGATCGCTCACGAGAAGCTCGGCGAGATGGTCCGAGGGCAGGACTGGGGCGGCATGACAACCGCCTACATGCAGTACCCGACCGGTCTCGACTTCTGCCCCCTGCTCGAGGGCCTGGAGCGCGACCATTGCCAGTGCCCGCACTGGGGGTTCGTGATCGAGGGCCGGATCCGCGTGAACTACGAGGACGGCGCTGAGGAGTTCGTGGGCGCGGGCGAGGTCTACTACTGGCCCTCGGGTCACACCATCGTGGTCGAGGAAGCGGTCAAGATGGTCGAGTTCAGCCCCCACGACCAGATGTCGGCTGTCCTCGCGCACGTCGTCGGCAAGTTGTAGGCAGGAGTTCGATCAGGGCTCGACAGTGTCCCGCCGCTAGGCAAGGTCCCAGCGCACCCCCGTATAGGCGTGCCAGAGATCGAGGAGCGCGCGGTCGCCGGTGACGCTGATCGTGGAGTCGTCCCCTCGGTTCCACAGAGCCAGGTACAGGTCCGAAGAAGTGCCGGTGACGGTGAGGTCGACGGGCTCGCCCGCGGTGGGCCGCGTGATGCTCTGACGCCCGATCGTCAGGTACCAGTGGTCATCGGTGTCCTGGGCCTGGACGTGCATCGTCCGGTCCCTCTCGACCGGGAACTCCCTGCCTGCGGGTCGACTGACGCCGTCATAGAACCCGTACAGCAGCTCGGAGACCCCGTCGGCGGCGAACAGTGGGTCGAATCCCGACGCGATGCCCGTGGCGCTCTCGGCGTCGAAGCGGTGGACCGACGTCTCGTGGGCCTGTCGCCTGGCCCACATCGCCAGAGGGGAGGGTGCCGGCAGGAACGTGGGAGCGTCCAGATCCGGCGGTGCGGACTCCAGGACGCGCACCAGGTTGGCGTTGGTCCGCAGGTAGTGGTCGATCAGCTCGTCGTCAGCCGGCCAGAACACGGCCAGATCGGGCCAGGGCTCGATGAGCTCGGATCGGTCGTCGAGGTCAAGCTTGGCGCCCGGACGCCGAGCCACGTTTGCAGCCGCCCACAGGTGGATCTCGCTGAGGTGCCGAACCAGGTCGCGCAGGTTCCATCCGGGGCACCCCGCCACCTGGGCCTCCCACGGCCCGCGCCGGGCGGCTTCGGCGAACTTCTGGCCCTCGGCTGCCACCACTGCGATGTGCTCGGCAACGGCCATCGGGGTCGTCTCCGCAGGCACGTCGACCGAGCCGCCGGCCGACTCTGCTGGTGTTGTCATGATCACGTCCCTCTGAAGGCGTCGTCACCTGGACTCCATGCTGAATCGTGCAGTCTCCCCGAGTTTGGGCCCAGTGTCATGCTGATGGCAATGACCTGAGTGCCACGGACGTCATTGCACTGACGCGCCGGTTGGCGCACTGCTTGACGCCCTGGATGGCACCGCATAGCGTCGTTCCTCCCTGACGCTACGAGGAGGACCGCCGTGGAGCGCCCAGCTGGAGTGGTCGACTTCACACCGGACCCCCGCCTGTTCCCGTTCGAGTCGCGCTGGTTCGACAGCTCCGTGGGCCCGGTGCACTACATCGACGAGGGCACCGGGCCGACGCTGCTGTTGATGCACGGCAACCCGGACTGGTCGTTCCTGTACCGCAAGATCGTCCTGGGACTGCGCAGCGAGTTCCGCTGTGTCGCACTCGACTACCCCGGCTTCGGCCTGTCGGCACATCCACGCGGTTACCGCTACACGCCAGCCGAGCATGCCGTCGTGGTCGGTGAGCTGGCCGACCACCTCGATCTGCGCGACATGATCGTGATGGGCCAGGACTGGGGTGGGCCAATCGGCATGGAGGTGGCATCCCGCCGGGCGGAGCGCGTGCGCGGTCTCGTGATGGGCAACACCTGGTTCTGGCCGGAGAACGGCCGCACCATCCGGACGTTCAGCACAGTGATGAGCAGCCCGCCGGTCCAGTGGCTGATCACCAATCACAACTTCTTCGTGTCAGTCCTGATGAAGAGGTCGTTGCAGGTCAGGATCTCCGACGAGGAGTTCGCCCACTACACCGACGTCGTGCCTACCCCGGAGTCGCGCAAGGGCATCGCCGTCTTCCCAGGAGAGATCATGAGGGCGCACCCCTGGCTGGGTGAACTCGAGACGCGCGTGGCCCAGACGCTGGCCGACAAGCCGGTGGTGCTGATGTTCGGTCGCAAAGATCCCGCACTCGCCAGCGACTCCCTCATCGACCGCTGGCGGCGGCAGTTCCCCGATGCCACCTACATCGACCTTCCCAACGCGGGTCACTACATCCAAGAGGACGCACCCGACGAGATCATCGGAGCGATCCGGTCGGCATTCGGCTAGACATCGATCCCCCGCCATCTCGGACAGGACGCATCAACCACGCCGAGCAGCGGGCCCGGGACTAGTCTGCAAGGGCAGCCACCACCACAGGTGGCAGAAGGCGGTCTCCGTGCACGAGTTGGCATATCCCCCCGCGATCGACCTCCCCATCGAGGACACCATCGCCTCGATCCCCGCCCATCGGGCCGCCGAGTTCCCCGACAGTCCGATGTACGCGCTGCGCACCGAGGGCGGCTGGCAGGACGTCACAGCCCGGGAGTTCAACGACCTTGTGCGCTCGGTCGCCCGAGGCCTCGTCGCGCGCGGCATCGCGGCCGGGCAACCCGTGGCCATCCTGTCCCCCACCCGCTACGAGTGGACCGTCCTTGACTTCGCGCTGTGGACCGCCGGCGCGTTCGCCGTTCCGATCTACGACTCCTCCTCCGCCGAGCAGATCGAGTGGATCATCTCCGACAGCGAGGTCGTCGCGGTCATCACCGACTCGCAGTCATCAGCCGACCGGGTGCACGGTGCGACGCTCGGAACGGTCCCCCCGGTCTGGGTGATCGACGACGGCCTCCTGTCGGCCCTGCAGGCCGAGGGCGAGACGGTTGCCGATGGGGTGCTGGATGAGCGGGTGGCATCGGTATCGGTCCAGGACCCCGCCACGATCGTCTACACCTCCGGCACGACTGGGCGGCCCAAGGGCTGCGTCATCTCCCACGAGAGCCTGATGTTCGTGGCCCGGACGCTGGCTGTTGGTACCGCCCCGGTCGTGACCGAGCCCGGCGCCAGGACGGTGCTCTTCCTGCCGCTGGCGCACGTCCTCGGCCGCGGCGCCCAGGTCTACAGCGCCATCGGCGGGATGCAGGTGGCGCACTGCCCGAACGCCAAGCTCCTCCCGGGCGACATGCTCAGCTTCCGACCGACCTACCTGGTGGGGGTCCCGCGGATCTTCGAGAAGATCTTCGCAGCTTCCCAGCAGAAGGCGCACGCCAGCGGCAAGGGGCGCATCTTCGACCGCGCGACTGCCGTGGCCATCGCGTACGGGCGAGCCCTGCACGATGGGGGACCCAGCCTGCTCCAGCGCGCGGAGCACGCGGTGTTCGACCGGCTGGTCTACGGCCGCCTCCGCGAGGCGATGGGGGGCCAGCTGCGGTACGCGATCACCGGTGGGGCGAGCCTCGGGGAACGTCTCGGGCACTTCTACGCTGGCATCGGGCTGACGGTGATGGAGGGCTACGGCCTGACCGAGACGACAGCCTCAGGCACGTTCAACCGTGCCGATGCGCCCCGGATCGGATCCGTCGGCCAGCCCATGCCGGGGACGGCCGTGCGTATTGCCGACGACGGTGAGATCTGGCTGCGTGGGCCGTACATGATGTCCGGCTACCACCACAATCCCGAGGCGACGGCACAGGTGATCAACGCCGACGGGTGGTTCCAGACCGGCGACCTCGGGAGGCTGGACGACGATGGCTACTTGCGCATCACTGGGCGCAAGAAGGAGATCATCGTCACCGCCGGCGGCAAGAACGTGGCACCCGCGGTCCTCGAGGACCGGATGGGTGCACAAGTCCTCATCAGCCAGGCGATGGTCGTCGGCGAGGGAAAGCCCTTCATCGGCGCGCTGGTCACCCTCGACCCGGACGCGCTGTCGGCGTGGGCCTCAGCACACAAGAAGGCTGGCCGTACCCCAGCCGAACTGCACGACGACCCGGAGCTGAACGCCGAGATCCAGGCGGCCGTCGACGACGCCAACGCGGCGGTCTCGAAGGCCGAATCGATCCGGGCCTGGCGCCTGATCGACGCGCAGTTCACCGAGGATTCGGGGCACATGACGCCGACGCTGAAGCTGAAGCGCTCGGCCGTCGCCACCGACTATGCATCGGAAATCGAGGCGCTCTACTCCCGCTGAGACCGACCGCTGAGACCGACCGCTGGGACACCTACACATTGACGAACGACCCGATGGACTTGATGAACACCAGCGGGGACGACACATGCGATGACCGCAGGTGGTCGCAGGAGGTCACCATCCAGACGAGGGAGACAACACCACCGAGCCCCGATGGGATTCAGGGGCCCAGTTCCCATGCGGGCGTGACCAATGGCACCAATGATCGCGCACCAAGGCAAGGCAGCCCTGTCTTGCCCGGTGAGGAGACGATCGTGAAACGAGCAGTGGCAGCAGCAGGGATCGCGGCTGGACTGATGGTGACGTCGGCAGGCATGGCGTCCGCGGCTGGCATGTCGGACACCGCGCAGATCCATCCCGGTCACCAGGGCTACATAGAGTCTGGCATGAAGGGCGGCGGCGTTCCGGCCGCCCACTTCCACGGCGGCGTACCCTACCCGACCGGCCCGGGAGGCTGGGGGGCGACTGTGAGCATGACCGCGAAGACCTCGAAGGGCATTCCGCACGCCCACCCCTGATGCTCGGTGCGGACGACCGCCGCAGTCAGCACGGTGGCGGTCGTCCGCACAGCAGGGGCGACTGGGCATAGTCGCCAAGCGTCACTGGGTGCCGGACCCCGGCAGGGTCCGTTCGTGCTCAGATGTAGGCCCCGCGGGATTCGAACCCGCAACCCACGGATTAGCACGACAGCGGCCGGCAAGGGCCCAGCGAGCCTGTCTCCGTGCTTAGTCGAAACACCCCGTGCTCACCCCGTTGGCAGCCCACGCAACCTGACGTCCGCCGTCAGGCGAATGGCTGTCGCGCGACGATGTCGAACACGTGCCAGTGCTTGGGCCCGCTGGCGGAGTTGCCGTCCGCGTCTTCCTCCACGAGGTCCAGGACGTCGAGGCCGGCGAGCATCCGGGTCACGGCGTCACTATCCACGAATGTCATGGACTCGTCGCCGGCCCAGGTGTCGTGGACCCCGAACATGTTGACGATGACGAAGCCGCCAGGCCGGAGCGAGGCGCGCATCTTCGCCCAGAACCGCTGGAAGTGGTCCGGCGCGAGGAACGAGAGCGCGTACCCCGCATACAGCAGGTCCACTGGTGGCAGGGCGGCGTCGTGCGCGGGTTCGATCCGGATCTCGAGGTGATCGAACCTGTCCGCGGGAGTTCGGGACAGCAGCACCTCCTCCGCCTGAGGTGTGACATCGACGGCCAGCACCCGCCAGCCTGCCTCGAGCAGGGCCAGCGTCTCGGTCCCGTCCCCGAAGCCGACCTCGACGGCCTGGCCCGGTTCGACCCGCTCCGATCGCATGAACCCGATCCCCTTTGTAGACAAGGGACGCGGCTCGCGCCCAAGCGTGCGCCAGTAGTACGCGACCCAGTCGGGGGCCTCCTTCTCCTCGTCCTGGATCCCGTCCGCACCCATCGCCGCAGTATGACGGGCTGGAGGGGTTCGCCGCAGGCCTGAGTGGCGGGGAACCTGCTGAGGTCCGGCGGCACGCCGCTGCTGCCTGAGCGGCGCACTGGGGCACTTCACCCGATGCCGGGAACGCTTCGCTGGTCGCGCTTCCGATGCCTCGCCCCCGTAGGTTTCAGCGCATGGGGGTACCCGACTTCCAGAGCCTGATGAGACCAGTGCTGGTCGCGCTGAGCGACGGGCAAACGAAACCCCGAAAGCAGATCCGCGAAGAGGTGGCGGCCACGCTTGGCCTGACCGACGACGATCTGGCGCAGACGCTTGGGAGAGGTCAGTTCGTGTTCCACAACCGCATTCAGTGGGCAACGACGTACCTCGCAAAGGCTCAGGCCGTCGAGCGTCCCCAGCGAGGGATGGTGCACGTCACCGACCGGGGTCGCCACCTGCTGCAGACGAGCCCAGAGCGCATCACCCCCCCTTCGGGGCCGCCTCGCGCCCAGCAGGACAGCCCTTGGCATGCGAACTTCGCCTGTCGATAGACCGGACGGTTCTTCCAAGCGCATCCCCGACGATCCCCCGGCAGCGAGAGTCCCCAGTCCCGGTATCCCAGTCGTCGGCGGACTCACGCGGATGCCTGGCCCGCAAACGACCTACTGACTCCCGTTGGCGTCACCGTTGGCGTCAATCCCGGCCCGAACGGCTCCACTTGTGCTCAGATGTAGGCCCCGCGGGATTCGAACCCGCAACCTACGGATTAAAAGTCCGCAGCTCTACCATTGAGCTAGAGGCCCT
>JAQBEX010000205.1:0-6358 GCA_032123675.1 Actinomycetes bacterium | reverse complement strand
CGAAGGCCAGATTCAGCCGTCGCAGCCCGGGGTTGGCGAACACCGTCGACAGCGACGTGCGGGTCTCGCGGACAGCATCGACAACGCGGGACATCCGTCCTCCAGGTGGCGGGTCGCGGCGCGACCCAAGGGCCGGACACTATCGCTCCCGCTACCCGGGAAAGGGCCATTGACCCCAATCCGGCCGTGCCACCCGCTGGCCCTTCAGGTCAGGCAGCCAGAACCAGGAGCTGGCCCATTCCGGGGGTGCGGCGGACCCACCCCTCCGCACCGATGGCCAGGGCCTCGTAGCCGGTGCCGACCAGCCACTGCCATGCCTCGTCCACCGGGTGATCCCTGGCCAGGGCCCAGATCGCAGTCGCAAACGCGTCGGCGAGGCTCAGGTTGGGTCCGGCGACGGTGACCGAAGCCAGCGCCGAACCCGCATCGCGGGAGATCGCCGAGCCGCGGTGCAGATCCAGGCCGCTCCAGATGTGCTCGCCGCGCTGGGCCATGCCCGAGGTGGCGACCGAGAACGACGATCCATCGGCGGGGGCTTCGATGACCGCGAGGATGCGGTCAGGGTCCGCGGGATCCGTGACGGCCACACGCCACGGTCGGTCGGTGTCGGCGCAGCCGATCATCTGGATATCGCCTCCGACGCCGAGACAGGCGTCCATGATGCCCGCGTCGTGCAGCAGGCCAACAGCCCGCTCGATCGCCCACCCCTTGACGTATCCGGTGGGATCGAAACGTCCCCTGCGGTCGTACGGGTTGAAGCCGCCATCGGTCCGCTCCGGAAGGTCACGCACGGCCTGCACCACCTCGCCCAACAGCGGCGAGCAGTCGCACAGGGCCTGGCGCCCGGAACGCCAGCGGCACAGGTCGCTGTCACCGAGGAACGGCGACAGTGCATCCTCCACCTCGTCGAGCCACGAGTGGACCCCGTCGACCGTGCTCGCCACACCTTCGGGCATGGCGTCGGCAGGGTGCGATGGGACCGCCAGGGACGCCACTGACCCCATCGAGGGCCACGACCAGCGCCTCATCGCTGATCCAGGATCGACTGCATGGACTCACGGTACGCCTCGGAGGTGTAGGTCGCGCCGGAGAGGGCATCAAACTCCACGCCCTGCTGGGCAGCCTGGGAGTCCAGGATGGGGATGGCCCGCGCGTTGATCTGCGAGGACTTCCGGTCGGAATCGGGATAGGCGATGGCCTTGACCGAGCACACGGTTCCGTCGGACGCCAGCTCCATCTGGACCCGGACCGGGCCCCAGGGGGTCATCGCCGGATCGCCGGTCGTTGCGGTGGCGGTGCCGCAGTCCCCAGCCGCGGGCGCCGGGTCGACCGGCGCGGGATCGGCCGGCGCGGGATCGGACTCCGCCGAGCCCTCCTCGGCCGCCCCGGACTCCGCCGAGCCCTCCTCGGCCGCCCCCAACTCTGTTGAGCCCTCTGACGCGCTGTCGTCCGACCCGGTGTCGCCCGAGGTCGCGTCACCACCCGACCCCGGGTCCGTGCCGGACCCCTCGTCCCCGGCCGTGGCGTCGCCGGCCGACTGCTGCGTGGTCGTTCCGGCGGCTTGGTCCGCCGCGTCGGAGCGCAGCGCTGGGTCGAACAGCCACACGGTGGCCAGCGCCGCGCTGATGACCGCCACACCGGGGGCGGCGCGTCTCATCAGGTCGCTCATCGCGGTGCTCCTACCAGCTGAATCGTTCGTAGTGGATCTGGTCGCGCGGCACGCCGGCGCGCTCCAGCTCGCGGCAGACCCGCTTCTGCAGCGCCGTCGGCCCGCACACGAAGACGGCGCGGGACCGGAGGTCGCCGATGTTCGCCGACAGGGCCGCAGCAGTGAATGGGTTCCCACCCGGGAACTGGGTGCGGGGTCCCGTGATCGGGATCATCGCCCCGCCGCGTTCGCGGGCCAACTGGTCGAGCTCGCTGGCCAGGGGCAGGTCGGCGCTGGTGTGGGCGCGGGCCAGCATGATCGGTGCTTGGGCGCTGGTGCTGGCCTCGAGCAGGGAGCGCATGGGCGCGAGCCCGACGCCGGCTCCCACGAGCAGGACCCGGCGCCCCTGCGCCTGGTCGATGGTCATGACGCCGTAGGGGCCCTCCAGGAGCACCCGGGTGCCGGCCTTGACGGCGATCGTCCGGGCGGAGGCGTCGCCGAGTGCCTTGATGGTCAGCCGAAGTGCCCCGGGTCGGGTCGCTGCCGACAACGAGTAGGGGTGGGACTGCCACCAGAGGTCGCGGGTCAGGACCCGCAGCCCGACGAACTGTCCGGGGCGTGCGGCGAACCGGTCGACGCCCGGGCCGGTGATCACCAGGGAGGCCACGCCCGGGCCCTCCGGGATGATCCGGGTGATGGTCGTCCGGGGTCGCAGCGCAGGTCGTACGATCCCGCCGACCCGGCTGGCCAGGATGACGACCGCCGTCGCCGCGTACAGCGCGATCCACCACCAGCGGGCCACGGCGCTGCTGCCCAGCGTGGTGCCGCTGAACAGCGCGTGCGGGAAGGCCAGCGCAACCGCGAGGTAGCCGGCGAGGTGCACCATGTGCCAGGTCTCGTAGGTCATCCGGGTGCGCAGCCGACGCCAGGATGTCAGGCTGACGATCGCGAAGAGGACCGCTGCGACCAGCGCGGCCACGAACCAGTCAGCAGTGGTGATCAAGTCGATCAGGCCCGTCCACATCCGGGTCAGCCCGCCTCCGGCCGCGTACAACGATGCGGCCACGTGCACGGCCATCCCGACGGCGGCGGTCATGCCGGTGATCCGGTGCCAGCCGATCATCCGGTCCAGCCCGACGATGCGCTCCAGCCACCCCGGCCGGGCGGTCAGCACGAGCCCACCGAGGGCGGCCAGCGCTGCCACCAGCCCGGACAGCTGACTGATCGCCAGCGCCGCGTCGATGCCCCCGGCCAGCAGGGCGCCGGCCCCACCGGCAAGCAGCCAGAGCCCAACGGTCACGGCGGCGATGACGATCGCCCAGGCTGCGGGGACCCGCCAGGGGCTGCGGGTTCGGTGCGAGCCGTTCCTCCGGGTCGGGGTCTGCGTCGCTGCCCGCTGCGGGTGACCTGCGTGCCGGCCACGAGTCCGCGACGCCGCCCGCGCGGCCGACGCCGCCCGCGCGGCCGCGACCGTGCCAGCAACGCGATCGTCGCCATCCCCCGAGGGGGGACGGGTCGGCGGTTGCAGCATGGTCGTCATGCTCTGATGCTTGCACCGGGGGCTGACAAAAAGAAACCCCGATGGAGCTCTGGGCCGGTCCCCTTACCCAGCCCGAACAGAGCCGTGAACTGGGCCAGTTGTCCGTGTCGCGCGGCTGGCCAACCCTTGTCCAACGGCAGGGATCATCCCTCGACAGGATCTGCTGCGACCGCCGTGGCCGCCTCGGCCCTGCGGCGCCGGCGGCGGCCCCGGGTCGCGAGTCGGTAGCTGCCCCAGATGACCAGGATGAGGATGAGCATCAGCACGGCCATGATGATCATGAGCCATCCGAGCAGGCCGATCCGCAGCGACGAGTGGTCCGGCGGCGCTGCCTGGGCGACCGTTCCCGCCGGGCCCGCTGAGACGTCGACCACGGCCAGGACCCCGGCGTGGTCGGTGGGCAGGCAGACGCCGCGCCCGCTGATCGGCTCGACCAGCCCCCGCTCGGCGAGGATCACCGAGGACTGTTCAGTCGTGGCGATCTGACTCGGGTCGTCGCAGGACCACACCTCGTCGGAGTCCGGCCACGTGTTGCCGAACACCTCAGCGCTCACAGCCGTCGCGCCGTTGCCGGTGAAGACGTAGTCGAGGCGGTCGGTGAAGCCCGCGTCATTGCCCTGCTCCAGCGACACCTGCAGGCGCTCGGGGTTCGGGCCGGCCAGGTCGGCGTCGGCTCCCCAGGTCCGGTTGGCCGGGTCGAGGGCGTCAGGTCCCGAGTCGGCGTACCCGGCGTCGATCATCGTCCAGTAGGCGTTGCACGTCGGATCTGCGGTGGCTTCCGTCACGGGCTCGGGCTGCGCCGGGCAGGTGGTCCCGGCTTCCGGCTGCTCACCCGGGTTCGCGCTCCCGGGCACGCGCGGGTCCCGGGGGTCGGCGTTGAAGTCCCCGATCACGATCGTGGGCACGGTCGTCGCGGACAGGTCCTCGACGAGCTGCTGGGCCTGCGAGGCGGAGGTGACCATGGCATCGGGGTTCCACACCGACTCGAGGTGGGTTGTGACCGCCCTGATGGTCGTGCCGGCGATGGCGATGTCCGCCCACGCGTAGCCCCGGTCGATCGTGAACACGACCGGGGCGACCGCGTGGCGGTCCTCGTACTCGCCGGTCCCGACCGCGACCACGTCCCCGGCGATGTCCTGACGAACCAGCAGTGCGTCACCGATCACGAATCCGCAGTCGGCGGTGTCTGCGCCGAACAGCGGCTGGAACGTCTCGGGATCGGTGACCGTGGTCAGCAACGGGATGGGCGGGATCGAGTATCCCGGGTTCCATGCGGTGGCCCCTTCGAACTCCGCCACGGCGTAGGGCACGCCCGCCTCGGCGGTGGCCGCAAGGAACTGCTCGGTGAAGTCGAAGACCGTCACTGGGGCGTTCCACGGCTTCGGCCGGCAGGACCAGGTGGTGGCCTCCTGGATGCCGATGACATGTGGCTCGGCGGCCGCGGCTTCCTGCGCCAGCAGTCCGACCCGCTCGTCGAAGTTGGTGGCGGCCACCTGCTCCCACATGAACTGGGCGGCGGCGGGCATGTCGGGGAGCAGCTCGAGGGCGACACCGACGTTGGCGCCCAGGTACAGGTTGCGGCCCATGACCCGTACGGTCCCGGCGGGGTCGTCCGCCGTCGCAGGTGCCGGGGCCGGCGGGGGGGCCGCGATCGCTGGCCAAGCCATCAGTGCGGTGAGAAGTGCGGTGGTGCTGACGATCCCCAGCCGATGCGCCCACGAGAGTCCCATGGCTGGGACGTTAGCCGAGGCGCTCCCGGGGCCGCGCTGTGACGCGGCGGCGTTCCGGCTGGCAGGATCGGGCATCCAGCGCCTCCGTGTGGGGGCCCGATGACCGAGGCTGAGGAGACCAGATGAGCGACACGACCGAGCGCGACCTGGCGGAGTCGATCGCGGCCTACCGCGCGGCGACTGAGGAGTTCCTCGCCGTGGCCGCGGCCCTGTCGCCGGCCGACCTGGATCGCCAGCCCAAGGAGCCGGACGGGTGGACCCCCCGGATGGTGATCCACCATGTCGCTGACTCCGAGGCCAACTCCTATGTCCGGCTGCGGCGACTCCTGGCCGAGCCGGCCGGCACGACCATCCAGGGCTACGACGAGGCGCACTGGGCTGACGTCCTGCACTACGACCGGCCCGTGGACCTGTCCCTGGCCGTGGCCAGCGCCGTCCGGGAGTCCACCGCCGAGTTGCTGGACCGCCTCGCGCCCGCGGACCTCACCATTGCCGGCGTGCACACGGATTCGGGGGCGTACACGCTGGGCGACTGGCTCGACACCTACGTCGCACACGCGCGCGACCACGCCCAGCAGATCCGCGCTGCCCTGGCCTGAGGTGCGGGCCGGCGCCGCCGGGACCCGTGGCCCAGCTGGAACCCGACTGGATCGCGGGGCGCACGAGACCTCAGTCGTGGTCCTTGGCCGGGTTGCGGCCCTCGGGCATCATCAGGAGTGAGGCGACCAGGAAGAACGCGGCCCCCAGGATCGTCCCCCAGGTGGCCCACGACTCGTTGAGCAGGTCGCCGTCGGTGGTCACGTAGGCACCCACGGCCGAGACGCCGAAGAACACTGAGCCCCACATGTTCAGGGCGGTGATGTGCCAGTCTCGCTTCCCGGGCCGCCAGGAGAACCAGCGATGCCCGGCCTCACTGAATGCGATGGCGGAAGCCACAAGGAAGCACACGCAGCCGAGGGCATCAGGTCGCCAGACGCGCTGGGCGGCCTGCTCGTTGTTGAGGCTGAGCAGGGCCGCCAGCGTGGACACGTTGAAGAAGATCGTCCCGGCCAGCTGGATGAGGGTCGCCCAGAAGCCCATGATCTGGGGCGTCCAGCCGATCCATCGGCGGCCAGCGGCCCGGATGACCTGCATGTAGCTCAGGTACGAGGCTGTTGTGAAGATCAGGGAGCCCACGAAGAACGTGACGTCCGTGGCAGCGATCCCGACCGCTTCCTCGAAGGCCGGGATCGGTCCGATCAGGAAGCACAGGGAGCCGAGCACGAACAGCAGGCCGATCCACCACGTCAGCCCTCGGGAGCGCTCGTGGGTCTTGCGATGCCGACGTGCAGACCAGTCGACCTCGTGTCCGTCGGCGGCCCGGTAGTGGACCTGGGTGACGAACGGCCGCGGCCCCCAGACATGCACATCGGTGGCATCTGCGGGTACCGGGAGGGGCAG
>JAQBEX010000204.1:0-5214 GCA_032123675.1 Actinomycetes bacterium | reverse complement strand
GGCAGGGGTGGGGGCGCCGATTCCCCGCAGGTCGGTCGAGGTGGTCAGGTCTTCGGCCACAAGCGCCGCCATCACGCTGTCTGCCTCCTTCGTCGTACTTCTGATCACCATCAGCCCGCTGCTCCTGCCAGTGTTGGCCGTGACGGTGGTCGGCCATCGGTCGGACCGCCTTCTGGCGTTTCTCGCGGGCTTCGCCAACATCCGCCAGAAGACCAGGGATCGAGACTGCGAGGACTCCCGTTGCGGCGGCCTTGGACTGCTCGGTGCCGGTGATCAGGCCGTGAACACACCCACGCCGGTGCTCCTGGATCCTGCCACCCGGCCAGTGCGCGGCTGTGCCCGGTTCGGCACCCACGCAAGGAGTGGACGACGACGCCCTGCCACTCGGCCCGGGCTGCTGAAGGACGGCCGCACCGTTGGTGCAGGATGGGGCCAGCCGCAGGTGTGCCCGGGTGCGCGGCGCCACCTCGATCCCGCAACGGAGTCCGCATGGCATCGGATCAGCAGCCCGTCGAACCTCCCGCCGCCGATCAGGAGCAGCACGCAGGTGCGCTCGGCGATCCACACAGCCGCGGTGGGATCCGGCTGCGACGCTGGCTCGTCCCTGCGCTGATCACCGTCTTCTGGTTGTTCATCGCCGGCCCGCTCGGCTCGTTCGCGGGCCAGCTCACCGACGTTCAGGAGAACGAGCCTGCGGGGTTCCTGCCGGCCAGCGCCGAGTCGACCCAGGTGCGCGAGTTGGGGCTGGCGTTCGCCACGAGCGACACCCTGCCCGCGATCGTCGTGTACGAGTTCGACCAGACGGTCGGACCTGCAGAGCTCGCCGCTGTCTCGGCGGACGCCGAGCGCATCGCCCAGGTCCCCGGGGTGACCGACCCGGTCGTCGGGCCGGTGCCCAGCGAGGACGGGACCGCGGTCACTCTCATCGCGAACCTGAAGGTCGCCCCCGAGGACGAACCCGGCGCCCAGGTCAGCGAGATCCGTGAGGTCCTCGCCGACAGCCCGACCCAGGAACTCGGGGCGCAGGTCTTCGTCACGGGACCTGCCGGCGTCCTGGCCGACTTCGCCGAGGCATTCGGGGAGATCGACGGGATCCTGCTGCTGGTGACGCTGGGCGTGGTCCTGCTGATCCTGCTGATCGTGTACCGCAGCCCGGTCCTGCCCTTCCTCGTCCTGACGACCTCGATCCTGGCGCTGGGCGCAGCCTCGTTCGTGATCTACCAGCTTGCCGCGAACGACGTGATCACACTGAACGGCCAGAGCCAGGGCATCCTGTTCATCCTCGCCATCGGGGCCACGACGGACTACTCCCTGCTCCTCGTCGCGCGCTTCCGGGAGGAACTGCGCCGCACGACCTACCAGGTCGACGCCATGCGTGCCACTCTCAAGGGCACGCTCGGGGCGATCCTGGCCTCCGGTGGAACGGTCATCCTCGGGGTCCTGACGCTCCTGCTCTCCGAGCTGAACTCCAACCGCGGCCTCGGGCCGGTGGCGGCGGTCGGCATCGCGTTCGCCATGCTCGCGGCACTGACCTTCCTGCCCGCGGTCCTGGTCATGCTTGGACGCCAGGCCTTCTGGCCGGTCCGCCCCACCCTTGACCTTGCCCATCCACAGGCCCAGGTAACCGGGTTCTGGGCGCGCGTGGCCGCCATGGTGGATCGCAAGCCCCGCGTGGTGCTGCTTGTTTCCTCGGCGATCCTGCTGGGCCTGTGCGCCTTCGTCCCCACGTTCAAGGCCGAGGGGGTCCCGCAGTCGGACTTCTTCCTCGTCTCCGTGGAGTCGACCGAGGGCCAGGACGCCCTGGCCCGGCACTTCCCGGCCGGGTCGGGCAGCGAGACGCTCGTGGTCGGCCCGCAGGAGCTGACCGACGAGGTGACTGCGGTGATCACCGCCAACGCGGGCGTCGCCTCCGTCGTCCCCCAGGTGGCCGGCCCGCCCGGCCCCGGGGCAGAACCAATGATCGTGGACGGCAATGTCCTGCTGCAGGTGACCCTGGTCGACCAGGCCGACTCGGTCGCGGCCGAGCAGACCGTGGAGCAGTTGCGCTCGGATCTTGATGCGGTCAGCACCGAGGTGCTGGTCGGGGGGACCACGGCGATCCAGCTCGACACCAAGTCGGCTGCGGAACGCGACCTGCGGGTGATCATCCCCGCCGTACTGCTGGTGACGCTGCTCGTGCTGGTCCTGTTGCTGCGTGCGATCGTGGCACCGCTGCTGCTGCTCGCGACCGTGATCGTCTCGTTCGGGGCGACCATCGGGCTGGCGGCGATCTTCTTCTACCAGATCCTGGATCTGCCCGGCGCCGATGCGTCGGTGCCGCTCTTTGCCTTCGTGTTCCTGGCAGCCCTCGGCGTGGACTACAACATCTTCCTGATGACCCGGGCCCGGGAGGAGACGATCAAGCACGGCAACCGGGCCGGGATGCTGCGCGCCCTGGCTGTCACGGGCGGGGTGATCACGAGCGCGGGCATCGTGCTCGCGGCCACGTTCAGTGCCTTGGCCCTCCTGCCGCTGCTGTTCCTGTTCCAGATCGCGTTCATCGTCGCGGCGGGCGTGCTGATCGACACCCTGATCGTTCGCTCGCTGGTGGTGCCCTCGTCGGTGATCGTGATCGGGCCGCGGACCTGGTGGCCCAGTCGGTTGGCCCGGGAACACCAGGAGTTGGACGAGGACGCGGCTCTGGAGGTCGCGATCGGGGGCCAGGAGGACTAGTCCGCCGGAACCGGCGCCGGGCCGAGGTCTCCCCGCACGGCAGGTGGTCCTCGGGCTCCTGTCATGGACGCGCGGGTACCACGGTCGGTTGGTGGCCGGGCGTCAGGCGGCTTGGCGCTCCTCGACGGCTGTGAGGGTGGCCAGGGCGGCGCGAAGCTGACTGTCGCGACCCGGGTCCGTGAGCCGGTTGGTCGCTGGGTCGAAGCTGTCGTGGAAGCGGGGGATCGCCAGGCTGGCCAGCACGTCATTGCCGTAGAACCGGCCTGAGTTGACTGCTGCCTCCAGCACGTTCCTGCCGCCACCCGGTCCTGGGGCCGTGGCCAGCATCACCGTCGGCTTGCCCTGGTACACACGCTTGTTGATGCGCGAGGCCCAGTCGAAGATGTTCTTGTAGGCGGCCGTGTAGTGACCGTTGTGCTCAGCGAAGGAGATCAGCACGGCGTCGGCCGCACCGATCCTGTCGAAGAAGTCGTGTGCGGCGCTCGGGATCCCTCCTTCGGCCTCGCGGTCGATGCTGTAGATGGGCATCTCATAGTCGTTGAGGTCGATGGTCTCGACCGTCACGTCACCCGGGCGTGCTTCCTCGAGCAGGCGGGCTGCGTAGGAAACGAGTTGCCGGTTGATGGACTTCCTGCTCGTGGTGGCGGCGAATGCGACGATCTTCACGAGGTGACCTTTCCGTCCGGCTGCGTCTGTCTGATGAAGGGCATCCCGCAAGCCTCTGGGGTGCTGGTTTTGTTGATACAACAACTTACGCGATAGTGGTTGAAGTGTCAAGTAAAATTGTGCATGCCACGACGGCGACAACGATCTGCGGCCATCCGGGGTTCCGCTGCGTACCGGACGGTGTCGACGAATCCTCCGGTGGCCCGCGCGACGCTGCCCAAGGTCGGGCCCGACTACTGCGCAGACAGTGACAGGTCGACCATGAGCTCGTTCGCCAGTTCCTCGAGCACTGCTTGGAGCTCGGCGATGGGCGCGGTCGCGGGTGCCAGGAGCGTCGCGGTCGCCTCGAACAGCATGCCCCCGAACATCGGCGCTTCGCGAGTGGAGGTGCTCAGGTCCTCGATGCCGACCTGGTGGGCTGCCAGCACATGGGAGATGTCGTGCACGATCCCGGGCCGGTCGGCGCCGACGAGCGCGAGGCTCAGGCGGGTCACCTGGGCATCGGCTGGCCCCTCGTCGGTGCCTCGCTCGACCGTGACGTCGAGCAGTCCCTGGGTCCCGTGCGGACCCAGCTCACCGATCAGCGTCTCGGCGCGGTCGTCGGGCACCTCCACGACGACGATGCCGGCGAACTTCCCAGCAAGGCGCGCCATCTGGCTGCGCTCCCAGCTTCCGCCGTGATCAGCGATGACACCGGAGAGGGCGGAGACCAGACCCGATCGATCGTCGCCGATCACGGTGAGAACAAGCGTTGCCATCCCGGCAGGCTACCGCTGCGAGCCGTCGTCGTCCCAGCTGCCAGTCCGTCCACACGGTGCCCCATGCCCGGATCGCGATCGTTGCACCTACTGGCGTTCCACGATGAGCAGGAAGTCGATCTTGCGCGTCACGCCGTAGATCTGCGCCAAGGTGCTCTTCCTGACGTTGGGGATGATGGAGACGACTTCTCCGCTGAGCCCATTCAGGAACGATTCCAGCCTGTCGGAATCGGTCTCCATGTTGATCTCGAACCGATGCACCTTGTATCGCATGAGGCACCCCTGTCAGTCGAGTCTCGGTGCTGGTCACTTCCATGATCATGTGCAGGTGGGGCATCAGGCCAGAGCCCAAAGGCCCACGATCAGCAGTTGGCGTCGGGATCGACTGCCGCACGGTGGCTCGCCAGGCAGCAGGCCGCGTCGATGGCCTGGTTCAGAGCACCTCGTACACGAAGTACTGGACCTTGATCGCGGTTCCGTACTCCGGGTGGTTGGGGAGGTAGGGCATCGGCTCGGTGCCGAACGTCCGCTTCCAAAGCCCGTCACCCTCCAGCGTGCGCAGCTTCTCGCCGTAGTCCCGATCGCGCATGATGTCGTCGCGCTGGGAGAACACGACGTGGCCGCCGCTGCGCACTATCCGGCACAGTTCGCGAAGTATCTCGTCGGTCTCGAAGTAGGTCAGCGCCCCGATGAAGTTGACCGCCTCGAACTCGTCGTCCTCGAATGGGAGCGGGAAGGACTGCATGTCCACCTGCTCGAGGCGCTCGTAGGCGCCCGTCCGTGCGGCGAGCTCCAACAGCGCAGCAGAGATGTCGATGCCTTCGATGTGCTCGAAGCCGAGGTTCTTCAACGCAGTTCCGGTCAGCCCGGAGCCACAGGCTGCGTCGAGGATCCGGCTCCCGGTCGGGACGTAGTTCTTCAGGATCGCCGCGGCGGTCTCCGGCCCGATGTACCCCCACTCCTCGAAGGTCTGGTCGTAGCTACCAGTCTCGGCGAACGTGTCATAGTCCTGCTGCACGGTCGTGCTGTCGGTCGAGTAGTCCTTGCCCCAGATCTCCGGGGTGTCGTCAATGATGTC
>JAQBEX010000203.1:0-10166 GCA_032123675.1 Actinomycetes bacterium | reverse complement strand
GGGTCGTGATCGGAGGACCGGAACGCATTGGGCTCGTACAGGGCCTGTTGCGGCGGCTTCTTGAACGACGTGTCGTAGTCGAGGATGTCAGGCTCGTCGGCGTTGACGTGCCACACGGATGCGCCGGTCACGGCGCGGGTGAGGCCACTGCTGGCGAGGGCGTAGTCGAGGTACCCAAGCTGGCCGTCGAACACGTAGGAGTACGCCCGCTCGCCACCGAAGGCCGCCACGAGATCGGTGTACCCGCCGGTCACGAGGGCGTCGATCGGGTCCTCCTGGTCGTAGGAGTTCAGGTCGCCGACGATCAGCGCGTCGGTCGTGCCGCTCGCCGTGGGGTCCGCGGCCAACCAGTCGACCAGCGCTTGTGCGGCCTGCGTCCGCGTGACGTTGCAGTTGCCGGCCCCGTCGCCGAGGTCAGGGTCACCGAGGTCATCGCAGTTCGAGCCCTTGGACTTCAGGTGGTTCACCGCCACGGTGAAGCGCCGACCTCCTGCCGACTCGAACGTCTGAGCCAGGACCGGCCGGTTCTTCGTGTCCAGGAATCGCGGGTCGACCGTTGAGTCGAGGATGGCGAAGTCGCCGAGCGGTTGCACGACATCCGGCTTGTAGATCAGCCCGACGCGGATGGCGTCGGTTCCGATCACGCCCGTGTCGATGTAGTCGTACGTGCCTGCCCCCCCGGCGGCGTTGAGGCCCGCCACGAGGTCGGCTGCCGGCTCCACGCCAGGGGTGTTCTCCATCTCGATGAGCCCGACCACATCGGCGTCGATGCCCTCCAGGGCGCCAAGGATCTTGGCCCGCTGCCGGGTGAGCTCCTCTGCGTCGTCAGCGCCGCGGCACTCCAGGTCCTGCTGCGGACCGCAGACATCTGCACCAAGGTCGAGCGTGAGGAAGTAGTTGAGCACGTTCATGCTCGCCACCTGCACGCTTCCACCGACGGCGTCGGGGCTCGCCGGCCGCGCGTTGACCGCGGCGTGGTCGCCACCCTGAGTGGGCTGGATGCGGTACTGGCCGAAGGCGTAGTCCATCGCCCCCGTCACGTTGGCAACGGTGTCACCCCCGCGGAACGTGTTGGCCAGGTCGAACACGTTCCCGTTCGGGTGGAGCGCCGGATCGGGGTTCTGGCTGGTCCGACCGTCGTCGAGCGTGATCCGCGCCAGCGCATTGGCGGTGGCCAGGTCAGCAGCCTCGGCGGAGCCGGGCTCGAACACTGCCGTCGGCTGGTACTGCCGCTCGCTGGTGAGCACGATCTCGCCGAATCGGTCGAAGTTGAAGTACTCGGAGATGGACAGGGCCTGGGGGAACGTCACGAGCATGCCCTCGACCTGCTCGAACTCGTCGAGGGTCGTCACCGGCAGAACCAGCCCCGTTGCGGGTGGCAGGCCGTTGCCGGTCGAGCACGTCCACACCTGCTCGACCGCGGTGATCTCGGTCAGGCCACCGAACTCCGCCACGGTCCCCCGGACCCGAACAGCATCACCCACGTTCACCTCGGGCGTCGGGGCAAACACGAAGATGCCCTCGGAGGTGGCGGGATCACCATCACCGACGGGGTCCTGCACGTGGAATCCGCGCAGGGGCCTCTCACCCGTGGGATCGGTCTGGAAGTCGGCGACCACCACACCTTCGACGGCGACGTCGGCGCCCACGATCGGGCTGGCTGGACCACTGCCCTGCACATCGTGGATCGGTGTGGACGGGTCACCGCACGCCTCGGGCGGCGCCGAGTACGCCACGTTCGCGGCGCCCGGGGTGTTGTAGGCCTCGCCCGTCGTGATGGATCCGGGGTAGCCGGGGATTCCAGCCAGGTCGAAGTCGTTGCGCACCCAGTCGGTGGCGGTGTCGGTGTCGAAGCCGTCGGGGATCCGTGAGGAACCGCCGGGAGCGAACGGTTGCCCGTCGTAGTTCGCAGCCAGCACCGGCATGCCGTAGGTGAGGTCCCCGGAGCCCCCGTCGGTCACCGCGACCGCGTCCACGACGGCGCTCCACGGTGTCACGTCCAAGGAACCGTCGTCGTCCGGGTCGAGGTCGTTGCCCGCTGCTCCCGTGAAGTCCTGCACCAGGAGCAGGGTGATCGTGCCGTTCTCCAGGGAGTTGGCCGGAAGATCCGCCAGCCAGAACCCGTCAGCATCCGTCGAGCCGACGGGGATCACCTCGTCGATGGTGCCGGTGGCCGACGTCGCGTCACCTTCGATCTCCAGGATCGTGTGGGCCGAGTAGTCGGTCGACGGGACGCCGTGCACTTCCACGTACTCGACATCCACGCCTGACGTGCTGGCCGAGAACTCGTTGATCGTCGGCTTGGCCGGCGGCGTCGTCCCGCAATCGGCGGTGTGGGCCCCCAGCCCATCGAAGGTGTTCACCGGGAACCCCGCCCACTGGGCGGCCGGGTCGAACGCGTTGGCTCCGTCCGGGTCGCCGGCGCAGGTCGTCGCAAGTCGCCTCAGCGTGTTGTCCCGCGTGCTCACCTCGCCCGACCCCCACTCCGAGCCCGGATCGACGCCGACCTCACCGATCACGTCGAGCACCGTCGCGCCCCTGCGCAGCACGACGGCGTCGTCTCCGTTGAACCAGCCAGCACCGTTGGTTTGGTCGGCCTGGGCCAGGACGACAGGGTCAGCACTGGACTGCGCGAGGACGAACACGTCACCGTCGGCGACCGTACCCGTGAGGCTGACCGACAGCCCCGCGCCCGTGCTGCCGTTGAAGTACATCTGGACGTTGTAGCCACCGGCCGCCAGGTCCACCGGGGCGCCCGTGCCGTTGTAGAGCTCGAGTGCCTTGTTGTTGCTCGAGCCCTCGATGTACTCGGAGAAGAACAGGTCGGCTGGTGGCGCTGCCACGGCGCCGCCCACCGGCAGGACCGGCAGGGCGAGCGCACCTCCGAGCACCGCCGCGATCAGCGTCCTTCGTCGTGTCGTCATCCCACTCCTCCATCATCCGCTCCGGCCGACGCCGCGCACGTTCATCCACGCACCGCGAATGGCCGACACCCTAGCCACTGCGACCCCTCGGCTCGCGTCGAGCCGCGGCAAGCGGGCCGGCGACAGCAACCTTGACCTGCCGTTTGGCCGACTGGGTGCGGGTGATCCCCGCGGGGCAGGTCAGGGCGCCGGTGGCCGAGATCGTGGGGTGCTGCTTCATGTCCGCACCACCTTCGAGGGCGGCACGTGGACTGTCAGCGACGAAGAACCGGGCACCGCGCCGAGGCCGCAGCCCGGCGTCAGGACTGCGCGGACTCGATGGCCGCAAGGATCGCGGCCACGGTCGCCTGCCCTCCCGGGTCGTCGCTGGGCAACTGCGCCCACGGCATTTGGCTGGAGTCGAAGAACAGTGGCGTTCCATGCGTGCCGCCGGGAAGCGTCACGAGTGTGACGTCGTAGCCAGCTTCCTCAAGCGCCCGGGCAGCATTCTCGGACTGCCACGCGGGGCACGTGTCGTCCTCCTCGCCGGCCACCAGCGTCACCGGAGTCCCGGGCTGGGGCGTGGGTATGTCACTGATGGGATCGTTCGGGGAGTCGTAGTAGCACCCCTCCATGGCCACGACGGCATCGGTCTCGGGCCAACCCTCGATGCACGGATCGAGGACCCCGCCGGTATCCGCAAGAACCTCATCCTTGGGGTTCATCAGGAGGCCGGCGCCCAGGCTGTGCCCCACGAGGGTCCACGGCTGATCGGGGTCAGCACCATAGTCGGCGGCCACGCTAGCGGCGTACTGGTCCGCGCACACCAGGTCCTTCTTGATGTCGAGTTCCGAGCCCGTCGACCGGTAGTCGGGCACGAAGACCACCACCCCCTGCCGGGCGAGCTCGGTGGCCAGCACGTCCCAGCCCTCCTTCCCCGCGCCCAGGCCATGGAACCCGAACACAACCGGCCAACTGCCCTCGGCATCCGGGGCCCACACCCCGATCTCCTGGGTGTTCTCACCGGAGACCACGCTGGAGGTCACTTCGAACGGTGGCCCCCCACCGCTCTGCCCAGCACTTCCCCCGCTGCTGCCACCACAGCCGGTCGAGCCCATCGCCCCGATCAGCGCTGTCGCCGCCACCAGCGATCCAGCGATCCGCATCCCACGCATGACACACCGCCATCCCCCGGGGCACTACCGCGAGGCCACGGCAGCCCGCACGCCGTCCCCGTCACTCCCGACGCTATCCCCCACCGCGCCGGACGAAGAGAGTCAAACGACCCCAACCTGAGCCGGCCTCCCGTCGGCTCAGTCCACGACCACGGCACCACCATTGGTGAGGCATCTACCGGCGCCGTCGACCAGCCGTTGCCCGTGGGCATGCCCTTCAGCTCGGAGGGCTCGGTCACCCGGCAGAGTCCGACACGGCCGGGCTCGGGTGGGGTTATGGTCGGGCGATGACCGCTCTGCCCGACGACTCCTCGACTGCTGTCCGAGAGACCGCCGACGAGGCTGTGGCCAACCTGAGGTGCGTGCTGGAGCAGTGCGCGCTGGGACGGGTGCGCTGCAGCGACAAGACGCGCCGTCCCTCAGCATCCTCGGTGGCGAGCCTGGCCGGCCTGCTGGTGCGGGGCGACTTCTACCCGGACGCGGCGATCGCTGCCTACGCGTGGCCACTGATCCTGCAGGCCGGAGGCCTTGCCGAGCTCGCGGGAACCCGACTGCAACTCACCGCCCGCGGTCGCAAGGCGCTGTCGGCGCCGCCGCATGGGACGGTCCGCGACTTGTGGCGCAAGTGGGTCAGCAGCGGCGTCATCGACGAGTTCAGCCGGATCGAGAGCATCAAGGGTCAGCGGGGCACGAACGTGCTGTCCTCGGTGACCACCCGCCGAAGGGCGGTTGCCGCAGCCCTCACGGAGCTGCCTGTCGACACCTGGATCGAGGTCGACGACCTGTTCGCCGGGATGCGCCGGAGTGGCTTGAACCCGACCCTCGAGCGGAACTCGCGGAGCCTGTGGCGGCTCTACCTGGCGGATCCGGAGTACGGGAGCCTCGGGTACGCAGGGAACCACGAGTGGGAGATCCTCCAGGGCCGGTACACCCTGGTGGTCCTGTTCGAGTACGCCGCCACGCTGGGCCTGCTCGACGTCGCCTACACCGACCCTGCCGGGGCCAGGCGGGACTTCGGGCACATCTGGGGCTCCGACGACCTGGCGTACCTGAGCCGGTACGACGGCCTGACCGCCGTGCGGGTCAACGACCTCGGTGCCTACGCCCTGGGGATCACCAACCGGCCCCCGGTCACCCAGGCACCCACCGCGGCCCTGAGGGTGCTGTCCAGCCATGGGGTGGTCGCGGTTGGCGACCTGCCGCAGGGGGAGGCGATGATGCTGTCGGCGTTCGCCGAACGGACCGCGGAGCGGACCTGGCAGCTGTCGATGGCGACCCTGCTGGCCGGGATGGCCAGTGGGCGCCGCCTCGACGAGCTGAACCGCCTTCTGGACCATGCCTGTGAGGGCCCAGTGCCCGAGACCGTGAGCAGGCTGCTGTCCGACGCGGCGGCGCGCGGCTCGATGCTGTCCGACATGGGCGTGGTGCGCCTGGTCGAGTGCGCCGACCCGGCGACCGCTGCCCTGGTCGCCCGCGACACCCGAACCGCCCCCCACTGCCGTCTCCTGGGCGACCGGCATCTGGCCGTGGCAGCCGAGCACGACGCCGCGTTCCGGGAAGCGCTGGCAGGCCTCGGGTACGCCCTACCCACCGCCGCCCTCTGAACGCCGGACGGCGCAGGCTGTCCCAGGACACGGTCCCTGGGGGCAGTGGAGACCCGGTTGTCCCTCAGGTGCCGCAGGCGCAGCCTTCGCGAGCACCGGGTTGCCCGGTAGTCCGACGATCCGGAGGAGGCGTTGGCCTCGGCGCTGCGGACGGCGGACCGGACCGAGGCGCTACCTGCGCACTTTCACGTGGGAGGTCGAACCTGGCGGCACGCCGGGCGCCCGACCAGCCGGTCGTGGGCGTCAACCCGCCGCACGCAGCACCGTGCACGCGCGCAGGGTCACCCACTTCGAGGGCGCGCCCTGGCGCTCGATGTCACTCCACGTCTTGTGGTTGTAGGCGTACCGGTTCAGCCAACGACCGTCCGGGCCCTGCCGCTCGGCGACCCATTCCAGCGCATGCCCGAGTCGTGGATCGTCGATCCGTCCGAGCTCTGCCAGCGCCTCGAGCACCTCGAGGACGTCAGCAACGTAGCCGGACGGGAACCCGAGCCTGAACCAGGAGCCGCTCGGCTTCGTGTTGCCGTAGCCCATCGGGTAGTCAGCCACGGCCGGGTCCCGGGACATGAGGAACTCCGCGCCCACCTCGAGGGCCTCGGCCACGTGCACCGACCGGTGCCCGACCGGGATGCGGGCCAGGGCGCTGACCTCCTTCACGGCTCCCCAGGCGCAGGGCTGCTTGTCGTTGGCCGCACAGGCGAACCCAGGCCCGTAGGTGGAGGACGCGTAGTAGTGGGGCGCCTGCGAGCCGCCGATGATCGCACGCGCCGCCCATGAGATGGCCGCGTGGACCGCGTCGTCGTCGAGGTGCCCGAACCCGATGAGCGCCCGAATGAGGTTTCCGTTCAGGCAGTGGATCACCAATGACGGTGGGGGATTGCGCTCCTTGTTCGAGCCCGAGCACCCGAATCCGCCGGATGAGGTCGGCACCCAGCGCAGCACGTAGCGGCAGGCGCGCTGAACGCGCTCGTCGGCCGCGTCCGCGCCGAGCTGATCCAGGAAGACCAGCGACCACACCGTCCCGGTGTACTTCGGCCCGTAGCCGGGGCCGGGCTTGACCCACCACCCGTCCTCCGACTGGCCGGCGAGGATCGCGGCGATCGGCCCGGAGCGCATCGCCGCCTCCCGGGCCTCGACCACTTCCGGATCATCGGCGGGACGGCCCAGCAGGCGCTGGAGGGTGGCCGCGCGCACCGCCGGGGTGTCCGGCTCGAGGAGCCAGGGCACCGGATCCGCTGCCAGCCGGTCGGTCCAGGCCATGACTCGAGCATGGCACCGATGGGCCCCGGTCGGCCAGCCGGCTCGGAGGCGTTCCCGCCGGAACAGTGGAAGTCCCATCGGGGCGAGGATGAACGGTAGGTCGAACGGTAGGTCGCGACGGTCGGTCGCTCCTTCGACTCCTGTTCAGACAGGGCGATGGTCAGCGCTGGCGGTGGGCGAGGTATTGGGCGATCACGTCGTCGACGGTGGGGTCTGCGCGCAGCCCCATTCGCTGTGCGCGGGGGGTGTGGAATCTGGCCGGCCAGCTGCCGACGATCGCGAGGATGGCCTCGTCAACGTCCCAGTCGATGAGGTCGCTGGTTCCAGCCCCGTTGACGCGATCGAGCGCTTCGGCCATGGCGATCGGAGTGGTGGTCAGTGCTGGAAGGTTCATCGCGGTGCGGCTGCCCCACGTGGTGTCGCTGGCTGTGATGGCGGTGAGGATGCCGTCCACGGTGCGAGCCGGTGACGACAACGCGATCGGTGTGTCCGGTGGGACCGGGCACCGTGCCCGGGTACCGGCCAGTGGTTCTCTGATGATGCCCGAGATGAAGCTGGAGGCAGCCGCGTTCGGTTCGCCCGGGCGTACGGCCACGGTCATCAGCCGGACGCTGCGCCCGCGGAGGAATCCCTTGCGGGTGTAGTCGGCGACCAGTTGCTCACCGATGAACTTCTGCACGCCGTAGCTTGATTGGGGGCGGGGCAGGGTGTCGTCGTCGACGTCACCGATCGGGCCGATGGCTGGGTCGCTGCCGAACACGGCCAATGAGCTGGTGAAGACCACAACCGGGGCGACAGCCATCCGGCGGGCGCGCTCGAGGACGAGTCGGAGGGCATCGAGGTTGGTGGCCATCCCAAGGTCGAAGTCGGCTTCTGCGGCGCCGCTGACCACCCCGGCCAGGTGGCAGACCAGGTCCACGTCAGCCAGATCCGGCGCGGTATCCGCCAGGGCGCCGGTAGCGACGCTGACCCTGGGATCGTCCACCAGGTCAGCGGGTGGGACCGCGATATCGGCCAGCACGAGGCTCCCGATCGGCGTGGGGGGTGAGCCGCCGATCCGGACCTGGTCGCATGCCAGCAGCCGCCGGGCAAGGGCCGAGCCCAGGAAGCCAGCAGCCCCCGTGATCGCGATTCGGGCACCGGGGGTGTTCATCGTCGCTCCTGCCTGTCGATCCCGAGCGCATGCATCACGTCGATGAGCGTGTCTGCGTCGCCCACGTTGCCCGGGACGATCACCTGCACGGCCCTCTGGGCACCCTCGCCGAGGTCCCAGACCGAGATGCCTGCGGCCACCTGGCCGCGAACGTGGGCGGTGCGTGCGGCGAAGCAGGTCCGGGCCACCTCAGCCGACGTGATCCCGCCCTTGGACACCACCGCCCCGACCAGCGGCCTGGCCGCGCTCGCCGCCTCGATGAGCGCGGCCATCACCCTCGCACCGTGAGCAAGGGTGTCATCGGCGGGGCGCCGGTCCCGCGCTGTGGCCAGGATGGCGATGCCACCCGCGCCGAGCTGGGCGCGGGCCTGCTCCGCGGCCCGGCGGCCCGCTGCGGCCGGGTCCGCGAACGCTGCGTCCGTGGGGATCACCACCGGGTCGATGCCCGCCCAGGCCGCCAGACGGCTCAGCTGCGCGGTCGCGGCCGCCGTGTGGGAACCACACACCACGAGGACGCCAGGACGATCCCGGTGCAGGGGACGGGACAGGTATCCCCTGCTCAACCGGCCAGCACACAGCGCAGCCAGGGGTGCCGCGGCGCGCACGACGACATGGCGGCCCGCCCCGACCGCCGCCATCAGCCCGGCATGCACCAGGTCGATGTCGTCGCTGGTCACCACGTCGGGAACGACCAGCTCCCGTGGCGCGGCGATGGCCAGGGCTTCGGCCACCGCCCGTCCACCCGAGGCTCGCAGATCCGCCAACGCCACCGCGATCGCTCGCCGGTGGCCCACCTCACGGGTCCACCTGACCAGGTCTGAGCTGTGGTAGCCGAAGACCGGATCACGGGCGAACTCCGTCTCGGCGACCGGGGTGTCCACACCGTTGATCAGGGCCCGATGGATCGAGCCGATGGTGGTCCGGCCGCCGGCGGGGAAGGCCGGGACGAACAGGATCCGCCCGTCGCCCCCGGCGAAGACGTCCGATTCGGTGAAGACATGCCCGCGCAGGGTGGAGTCGCCCCGCAGCACGACGAGCACGGGCTGGCCGAGGTCGCGGCCGACCGCGACAACCTGGTCACGGATGACCGTGGCCAACCGGGCCGCCTGCGCGGGCGGCACGGCACGCGAGTTGGTCTGCAGATACACCGAACCACCGGCGCCCAGGGCCACCTCGATCGAGGCGATGTCCCAGTCCAGCAGGACCTCGACGTCGGACGCGCTCTGAGTCCCGGTGGGATCGTCGTCGAGAACGACAGTGAGCATGGCGCCACCGTTTCACGAACGTGCACCACACGGCTCCCCTCGGGGGGAGACCGTCGGAAACCGTGCAGGCACTCCACGGACGGCCCGCTCGCGGCTGGGACTGCGTGCCACACTCGCCGTATGCCTGACTCGACGATCTCCTCCCCGCTCGGCCCGCTGGCGGCGTACGTGGCCACGCCGGATGGCCCGGGACCATGGCCCGGCGTGATCGTGATCCACGACGCGATGGGGCTGGGCCGCGAGATCCGCCGCCAGGCGGACTGGCTGGCCGGCGAGGGGTACCTGGCCGTGGCGCCGGATCTGTTCCGCGGCCGCCGCAAGCTGGCCTGCATGGTCAGCATCATGCGGGATGCCCGAGACCGGCGCGGACCGACGTTCGACGACATCGAAGCTGCCCGAACCTGGGTAGTCGGTCACCCGGACTGCACCGGAACCGTCGGAGTGATCGGCTTCTGCATGGGCGGGGGCCTGGCGCTGATTCTGGCCCCGAGCGGCGGCTTCGCCGCCTCAAGCGTCAACTACGGCACGGCCAGCACCAAGGCCTACGACTCCGGTTTCCTGCGGACGGCCTGCCCCATCGTGGGCAGCTACGGAGCCAAGGACCGCACCCTGCGCGGAGCGGCTGCCCGGCTCGACGCGGTCCTCACCGAGGTCGGTGTCGACCATGACGTCAAGGAGTACGCCAGCGCAGGGCACGCGTTCCTCAACGACCGTGCGGCGGCCGGCGACCACGATCCGGCGCTGTTCGCCGTGCTCGGCCGCGTCATGCACGTGGGGTACGAGCCCGACGCGGCCAGCGACGCCCG
>JAQBEX010000202.1:0-4178 GCA_032123675.1 Actinomycetes bacterium | reverse complement strand
GTCTCGGCCTGCACGTTGAGGGCGTACTCGGTCGGGCCGCAGTTGCTGCACAAGCACTCAGGGCTGTGAGGGTTGCCGATAGGGTCCCAGACCCCGTAGGTGTCGATGTCGTAGTCGTCGCTCATCCCGTCAGCATGTGCGCAGGCCGTGCCACCTATGTGGCACAACGTCGGCGGCTGGCTATGGCTAGGAACGCCGGTACGCCGCGTCGTGGCCGTGAATGGTCAAGCCACCGTGCCTTGGGGCTATCGCCGCTCTCCGTGCGTTGTGGGCGGGCTGGGGAATCGAGGGCGGTTACTGGGGCCAGCGGCCCCTTGGTGGCCCTGAATGAGATACTCGAAGGGATGCCGACGACGTAGCCGACCATGGCGATGAATACACCGAGTTGCACGGCGACGACGGTCGGTGCCGCCACGATGAAGGCGGACGCTACCGACCATATGAGTAGGGCCACGGGGATGCCGATGACGAGCCACACCAGGATGCGAAACGGTGCTTCCAGCGGGGTCCCCATGAACGGCTACGTCCTCGTGCGGTGGCTGCTGTGGTACGAGACATCGCCCTACCGCGGGCCTCCTCACTCTTGATGTGAGGGTCCACCACAGGCTTGCCGCTTGCGATGGCGTACTCGGCCCGTCGCCGTTCCTTCTCGTCCATGCCGGACGAGTCGATATCGGTCGCGTCGTAGATGCGCAGCCGCTTCGGCATCAGCCGCAGGGCCTTGTCCTCCAGTCGCGTGGTCCAGCCATTGGCCTCCTTACTAGCGGGATGGGTGACCAAGGAGTGACCCCCTGGCCGAGACTTCATCGGAGGAGGTCGTCGAAGATGGTAATCGGGCCGCCGCCCTGCTTCGTCTCGGCCGGATTTAACCGCTCCAAGGGTGACCAAGATCCTGCCGAGTGGCTGCCACCTGACGAGTCGTTCCGCTGCACCTACGTCGAGGACTGGGTGGTGATCAAGGCGGCGTGGGACCTGTCGGTGGATGCCGCGGAGCACGACGCAATCGTCGATGTCCTCAGCGGTTGTGGCTGACGATCTCGCAGTGGACATTCCGTGACCCCCGACCCGCTCTTCGTCGATTGGCAAGGCATCCAGGTCCGCGTGCACCATGAAGATCCACGCCTGACGCCGTACAGCCCCGGCGTGTCACGCCTGCGCTCGGCCGTCGAGCTGGCGAGCGACGTGGAGGGACTGCGGCTCGTCCTGGAGTCGGTCCTTGGTGACCGCTATCGGGTTCGGGTGCGTGATGATGGGGCGGTCGTGGAGTTGTGGCGACGCTGATGCAGGCTCGTCCCTCGACAACGCATATCGGCGCCCTGTACCATTCCTTCTTACGGTCAGCGTCGAAGGGGAACCATGCACAGATCCACCATCCGCCGCGGCACGTCCATCGTGGCCGCCGCAACGTTGCTCGCGAGCCTGACGGCAGCGGCCGTGGCCGGACCGGTCGGCGCCGCCGGCGAGGTCACCTGCCGGGGCAAGGTGGCCACCATCGTTGGCACCCAGGGTCCCGACGTCTTGGTCGGCACGAACGGGCGCGACATCATCGCCGGGCTCGGCGGTGACGACGTCATCAGGGGCCTCGGCGGCCATGACCTCATCTGTGCCGGACGGGGTGCGGACCGGGTCAAGGGCAACCAGGGCCGTGACCGCCTGTACGGCAATGCCGGACCCGACAAGCTCTTCGGAGGCAAGGGTCCCGACAAGCTCTACGGTGGCGTGAGCGATGACTGGCTCAAGGGCCAGAAGGGCAACGACTCGTTCGATGGTGGTCCGGGCACCGATACCTGCGACCAGGACCAGGGAACTGGCCCAAAGGTGAACTGTAAGCCCGAGCTCATCCCGCTCACGGGCATCCTCGCGGTGGCCTACTCGGACATCGATGGCCTCGATGGCTACAGCACAGGCGACGTGCTCATCGCCAAGCTCGTCGATACCAATGACGACAAGGCGGTCAGCGTCGGCGACACGGTCATGATGGGCCGCTACCCCACGAGCCTCACTCCCGGTCCATCGGATTTCGCCGACTGGGGCGTGACGAGCCATGTCGTCCAGACCGTACTCGTCGCGACTGCGATCACGGTGGATGTCATCGCGGCTGGCGAGTCTCACGCGTGGACCTTCACCGACTCAGGGGAGATCTACGACGAATCGAGCCGGGCGACGGTCTTCCAGGATGGCTTCCGCGCATCCATCGACGACGTGATCCTCGCGAGCCCCGGTTCTTCCAGCGCACCGAGCAGCTCGGTCCCATTCACCTTCATCACGAGACACGCGGATAACGACTTCGTAGACGTCGAACTCAACGACTAGCGCCACATCGAACAGCAACCGATCGAGGCCCGTCCCGCGAGGGGCGGGCCTCTTCCCTGCCTGGCGTGATCCCGAGGGAGACTCGGTGCGCCACCGTAGTCGAGCCACGTGGGTTCCCAACCTCACCGCCGCCGCTGGCTCACTGCTGCACCATCACGGATGTCGGCGACCGCCGATCGCCGACGGCACCCTGGTGAACGCCGGGTCACCGCCCCGCTGGCTTGCCCATCGAGGGCCAGGTTGAGTTCCGCGGGACCCGGCGGCCGGGGACGTGCCGAGCCGCGATAGGGCTGTGCGCCAGCGAGCGCCGATCAGTGAGCGACCGGCGGACACGTCTCGTCACGCAGAGGTGCCCCCAGGCTGCTTACACCAGCAAGGAGGCACGGATGCATGCTCCCATCACGTACGCGGGCATCGACTGGGCCAGCCGGAGCCACGCGGTCTGCGTCATCGACGCGGACGGCTCGGTCATCGAGCGCTTCGAGGTCGAGCACACCGCGGCCGGGCTGCAGGGGCTCACGAGGCGGCTCACCGCCCGGCAGGTCGTGGGCGTGGCCATCGAGCGGCCCGACGGCCCGCTCGTGGACGCCCTCCTCGACGCGGGCCTGCCGGTCGTCGTCATCGCCAGCCGCGGGGTCAAGGCCCTGCGCACCCGCTACGGCAGTGCCGGCAACAAGGACGACCGCGCCGACGCCTACGTGCTCGCCGACGTCCTGCGCACCGACGGGCATCGCCTGCGCCCGCTCCGGCCAGACTCGCCCGAGACCGTGGCCCTGCGCGCGCTCGTCCGGGCCCGCAAGGACCTCGTGCGGACCCGGCTCCGGCTCGTGCAGCAGCTCGGTGCCCACCTCGAGCGGGTCTTCCCCGCTGCCGTCGACCTCTTCGACGACCTGGCCTCGCCCATCGCGGTGGCCTTCCTGCGGCGCTTCCCCTCCGCCGAGCGGGCAGCCTGGCTCTCCCCCAAGCGGATGGCCGCCTGGCTGGCGGCCCAGGGCTACTCCGGAGGACGCAGCGGCGCGGAGCTCCATGCCCGGCTCGTGGCTGCCCCGGCGGGGATCAGCGGCCCCGAGGCCGGGCCGCTCGCGGCGGTCACGCTCGGCTACGTCCGGGCCATCGCCGCAGTGCGCGAGCAGGCCACCCTGCTCGAAGCCCGCATCGGCGAGCAGCTCGCGTCCCATCCCGATGGCCACATCTTCACGAGCCTGCCCCGCTCGGGCACGGTGCGCGCCGCGGCCCTGCTGGCCGAGATCGGCGACTGCCGGGCGCGGTTCCCGACCGTCGAGTCGCTGGCCTGCCTCGCGGGCGCCGCGCCCTCCACGCGACAGTCCGGCCAGCACCGGGTGGTCACCTTCCGCTTCGCCTGCGACAAGAAGCTGCGCGACGCGCTCATCGACTTCGCCGCGGACAGCCGGCAGGGCAACGCCTGGGCGGCCGACGTCTACCGTCGCGCCCGGGCGAGGGGCAAGCGCCACCCGCACGCGGTGCGCATCCTGGCCCGGGCCTGGCTGGGCGTGATCTGGCGCTGCTGGCAGGACCACAGCGCCTACGATCCGGCCCGTCACCAGGCCCTGCAACGGCACCTGCTCGAGCCCGCAGCGTGACCGAGGGTTGACATAGGGCTACTCAACCCCTTCCGCGCGTTGCAGCTCGCACAGAGCACGCCGGGACGAGCGGGCAGCGGCTCGCCACCGAGGACGAGCGGCACCGGATGGTCGGCCGCAAGCTCCCCGGGTCGTACCGCGTGTGGCTCGTGATGCCAGCCAGGACAGGTCCAGCACTGGGGTGCGTGGGTTTAGATCTTTGGCGAAACCCTGCAGCGCGCGCACCGCCCCCGCGGTTGCGTTGATCTGATCTCCAACTCGCTC
>JAQBEX010000201.1:0-13510 GCA_032123675.1 Actinomycetes bacterium | reverse complement strand
TCCAGCGCAAGCCCGCCCCTGCCCCCCGCCGCAGCCCCGCCTGTCGCACTCACGCCCGCGCCCTCTCCGCCTCACCGGCACTCGATGCCGCAGGCCCCGGCAGCAGGACGCGATAGGACGCCCAGGAGACCTCGCGGCTTCTTCAAACCTAGCGGTGCTGAGAGCGGCGGGTCACGACAAGCCGGGCGTGCACGGCGAGGACGTGCTGTCACGCGCCTGGACCTGATCCGAAGCGTTTCGCAGCCGGATGGGTTCCAGAGCGCCCAACGTGGTAGACGTGGTGCGTGGCCGTCATCCGGACTGAGCGTCTGACCAAGCACTACGGCGGGTCGCCCGCCCTGGTGGACCTCGACCTGGAGGTCGAGGCGGGCGAGGTGTTCGGCTATCTGGGCCCCAACGGGTCGGGCAAGACCACGACGATGCGTCTCCTGCTGGGCCTGATCCGTCCCACGGCAGGGCGGGCCGAGGTCTTCGGTGGTGATGCCCGACGCGACGCCGTCGCCATCCACCGCCGTCTGGCCTACGTCCCGGGCGATGCAGCCCTGTGGCCCGCGCTCACCGGAGCTGAGACCCTGCACCTGCTGGGCAGGATCCACGGCACTGCGGACTTGGCCTACCGCGACGAACTGGTCGAGCGTTTCGAATTGGATCCGGGCAAGCGGGTCCGGGCGTATTCCAAGGGCAACCGGCAGAAGCTGTCCCTGATCGCCGCCCTGATGACCCGCGCCGAGCTGCTGGTCCTCGACGAGCCCACGGCGGGGCTGGATCCGTTGATGGAGCAGGTGTTCCGAGGCTGCATCCGGGACGCCCAGGCCGCGGGCCAGACGGTGTTCCTGTCCTCACACGTGCTGGCCGAGGTGGAGGCCCTGTGCGGCCGGGTGGGGATCCTGCGCTCTGGGCGGCTGGTCGAAGTCGGCTCGTTGGACTCCATGCGTCTGCACTCCGCGCTGAGCGTCGAGGCCTCGTTCGACGCAGGGCAGCTGCCCGATGTCCGTGAGGTGCCCGGCGTGTGGGATGTCTCGGTCGAGGCCGGGACGCTGCGCTGCCAGGTCGACGGGCCGGTGGCTCCCCTGTTGCAGGTCCTCGCGGAGGCCGGTGCCTCCCGCCTTGTCAGCCGCGAGCCCTCACTCGAGGAGCTGTTCCTGACCCACTACGGGTCGGCGCCGTGACGACGAGTTCGGCCACGGCCGGGGCTGGCACCGCCAGGCGGACCGGAGCCGGGTCGATGGTGTCCCGGCTCGCATTCGGTCGGACCTGGAAGGGCGCCGTGGCCGTCGCGGCCGCCAATGTCCTGGTCAGCGTGACTGCGGTGATCGGGTACGAGGCGGCCTACCCGGACCCGGTGGACCGCGTGACCCTGGCGCGCAGCATCGGGTCCAACCCCGGACTCACAGCCCTGTTCGGGGAGACCCGGTCGCTGGAGACCATCGCCGGGTTCACCGAGTGGCGGGTCGTCCTGATGCTGGCCGTTGTCGGGGCGGTGTGGGCGATCTTCGCGGTGACCCGGATCCTGCGCGGAGAGGAGGACGAAGGGCGGGCCGAAGTGATCCTGGCTGGACCCATCACGCCATCCGGGGCGACGCGCGCGAGCCTGCTCGGGATCGCCGCCACGACCGGGCTGATGCTCCTGGTCACGTCGATCGGTATGGCGCTCGGCGCCGCGGGGGGCCTCGGCGCCGACCGGGCTGTCCTGCTCGCGGTCACTGTCGTGAGCACGCCAGCGGTGATGGTCGGGGTGGGCGCGGTCACCTCGCAGTTGGCCGACACCCGCCGCCGTGCGGCCGGGATGGCCGCCGCCGTCCTCGGGGCGAGCTACCTGCTGCGGGTGGTCGGCGACTCGTCGGCGGACCTGCGATGGCTACGCTGGGCCACTCCCCTGGGCTGGCTGGAGTTGGCGCACCCCCTGACCGAGCCGCACCTGCTGCCGATGCTGTTGCCCTACGCGTTGGCCCTCGCTCTTGGGACGCTGGCCTGGACCCTGGCGGGCACCCGCGACACCGGGGCGGGACTGTTGGCGGGGGCTGGTGCCCCGCGGACCCGAACCGGCATGCTGGGCAGCCCACTGGGGCTGGGCGTCCGCCTGGCCAAGGGTCCAGCCCTGGCGTGGGCGCTCGGTCTTGGGCTGTTCGGCATGCTGACCGGGTTGATGGCGCGGACCGCCGCGCAGGCCATGGCGGACTCCACCGGCGGGGGCCTGCTGGGGCCGTTGGGAATCGAGGAGTCCGGCACCCGGGCCTACGTGGGGGTCTTCTTCGTCTTCATCAGCCTCGCACTGACCACTGCCGCGGCCGGGCAGGTTGCGGCCACCCGGGAGGAGGAGGCAGCCAGCAGGCTGGACACCCTGCTGGTCCGCCCGGTGGGCCGGGGACGCTGGCTGGGCGGGAGGCTGACGGTGTCCATCGGCGTGCTCGTCCTGGCGGCCACAGCCGCGGTGCTGGGCGCCTGGGCGGCCGGGAACGCCGGGAGCCTGGACGTCGGGGTGGCCGACCTCGCCGCGGCGGGCGTGAACACGATCCCTGCCGCGGTGTTCGTCCTCGGCGCGGGGACACTGGCCCATGGGGTGCTCCCCCGGATGGCCGTGGCGCTGACCTACACCCTGGTCGCGGCGTCCTTGCTGCTCGAGGTGGTGGGCGCGGCGGTCGCCCTGCCCTCGTGGCTGCTGAACCTGTCCGTGCTGCACCACGTGGCACCGGCACCCGCTGTGAGCCCGGACTGGGGGTCCGCCGCGGGGCTGGTCGTCCTCGGGCTCCTGCTCGCCGCCGGTGGAGCCGCTGCGTTCTGCCGGCGCGACAACGAATCCGACTAGGGTCACCGGACGGCCAGCGCGAGGGTCAGCCCGTGCTTGCGGTGCGCGCCGGATCCCCCGCGCACCGGAAGCCGATGTGACTCATGCCGGTATCAGTCATCTGCGGGCGGCGAGCGGCCGGTCGGTAGCGCAGGCAGTAGGAGTCGGCGCAGAGGAACGAACCGCCCTTGATGACCTTGCGTGGCGTGCGGAACTGCGGCTGCCGTGGGTCGAGGCTCTCCTCGGGTGTGCCGCCGCGTGGGTCACGCGGGGCACAGCAGGGTGCGGCATCGACGAAACGGGTCTCGACGTACCAGTCGTCGGTCCACTCCCAGACATTGCCCGCCATGTCGGACAGCCCGAAGCCGTTCGGCGGGTAGCTCCCGACGGGCGCGGTCGTGCCGTAGCCAGCCTCCGCGCGCCAGGGGAAGTCCCCGTGCCAGTAGTGCGCACGCCGCTCACCGGCACCTTCCGACTCGTCCCCCCACGTGTATGTGGCGCCCTCGAGGCCCCCGCGGGCGGCACGCTCCCACTGGGCCTCGGTCGGCAGCCTGAGCCCGGCCCAGCTGGCGTAGGCCTGCGCATCCTCGTGCGCAACGTGAACGACAGGGTGATCGTCTCGACCCACGACGTCCGTTCGCGGGCCCTCGGGGTGCCGCCAAGAGGCTCCTGGGGTCCAGGTCCACCACTGGCTGAGGTGACGCAGGTCGACCGGCCCAGAGGTCCGGGTGAACACCATCGAGCCGGGGACGAGGTTCTCCGCTGGAGCTCCCGGGAAGTCGGCCGGGTCGAGCGGGCGTTCCGCGACCGTGACATAGCCGGTGTCCTGGACGAACCTCGCGTAGTCGGCGTTCGTGACGGTCGTCCGCGCCAGCCAGAAGCCGGACACCTCCACAGGACGCGCGGGCGCCTCCTCGGCGTAGTGCGCCCGACCCCATCAGGAACGTGCCGCCGGGAACCCACACCATGCCCTCAGCCGGCGGTGCACCCGCAGGAGCCACGGCGGACGACGCGACGGGCCGATCGCTCACGCGCTCGGCAGCCCGGCCTGCAGCTTGGCCATCGCCTGGGAGATCCCGAACGACGCCGGCTTCTGCGTGGGTGGGAACTCCACCAGCGATGCCGCCATCTGCCCGACGAACGCCTGGGCCGGGACGAGGAGGAACGCGTGGTCGAGCATCCAGTCCCAGTAGGTGTTGGACGTCTGGTCGGCGCGCTCATAGGGATCGGTACGCAGGTTGAAGATCTTCGGCATCCGCAGCTCGGTGAACGGCTCGGCCCAGACCTGCAGCGTGCCGACGACACGCTGCTCCATGAACACCATCTTCCAGTTGTCGTACCTGATCGCGAGGACGTCACCGTCGTCGCTGACGTAGAAGAAGAAGTTCCGGGCGCTCTGCTGATCCGCACCGGTGACGTAGGGCAGTTGATTGTGACCGTCGAGGTGGACGCGATACTCCGTCCCGTCCAGCTCCGCGCCCGCCTTGAGCCGGTCAGCGATGTCGGGGACGCCAGCGGCCGCCAGCAGCGTGACGTACCAGTCGTTGTGGCTCACGATCCCGTTGAGCACGGTGCGCTCTGGGATACGCCCCGGCCACCGCATCACGGCGGGCACTCGATAGGCCCCTTCCCAGTTCGTGTTCTTCTCGCCACGGAACGGCGTCGTGCCGGCGTCCGGCCACGAGTTCATGTGAGGACCGTTGTCGGTCGAGTAGATGACGATCGTGTCCTCGGCCAGCCCGAGCTCGTCGAGGAGCCCGAGCAACTCACCGACCTGTGCGTCATGGTCGATCATCGTGTCGTGATAGCTCGACTGCCAGCGACCTGACTGGCCCCGGCTCTCCGGCTTGGTGTGCGTGCGGAAATGCATGTGGGTGGAGTTGAACCACACGAAGAACGGCGTCTGCGACTCCGCCTGGTCCCGGATGAACTCGGAGGCCGCCTCGATGAACTCGCCGTCGACGGTCTGCATCCGCTCCCGCGTCAGCGGACCGGTGTCCTCGATGCGCTGGGTGCCGTCACCGTTGGCCCATGTGTGCAGGACCCCGCGAGGACCGAACCGCTCGCGGAAGGCCGGGAAGTCCTCCGGCGTCGGGTAGTCATCGAGCTCTGGCTCCTCCTCAGCGTTGAGGTGGTAGAGGTTGCCGAAGAACTCGTCGAAGCCGTGCATGGTCGGGAGGTGCTCGTCACGGTCACCCAAGTGGTTCTTTCCGAACTGCCCGGTCGCGTACCCCTGCGCCTTGAGCGCGGTCGCGATGGTCGGCGTCGAATCCTGCATGCCGACTTCGGCACCGGGCAGGCCCACCTTCGTCAGCCCGGTACGGATCGGGTTCTGCCCGGTGATGAACGCCGCCCGGCCAGCGGTGCAGCTCTGCTCCCCGTAGTAGTCGGTGAACCGCGCCCCCTCCTCTGCGATCCGGTCGATGTTCGGGGTGCGGTATCCCATCAGCCCGTCGCTGTAGCAACTGAGATTCGAGATGCCGATGTCGTCACCCCAGATCACCAGGATGTTCGGCTTGTCGTGCGGCATGGCGACCTCCTGGACGGCTCAGTTCAGTTCGGGAAGCCTAACCACACCTCGCACCGCACGCGAGTCGGGCCGTGACGCACATCAAGTGCCCCGGTGGGGCGCCTCGGCCCCTGCCTGGCCCCGCACTGGCACACTGAGAGTCGTGTCCTTCTTCCCCTATGCCGTTGATCGCCGTTGGGCGCCACTGCTCACCCTGCTGCGAGTCAAGGACACCGATGGCGTCACGGTGAGCGACGGGATCCTGCGCGCCACATTCGGGTGGGCGTCGGTCGAGACGCCGATCGACAACATCGATCACACGGTGGTCACCGGTCCCCATCGCTGGTACACGGCCGTGGGGTTGCGGCTGAGCTTCACTGATGACTCGATCACTTTCGGCACCAACCACCAGCGCGGGTTGTGGATCGTCTTCCACGAGCGAGTGCCCAAGGTGATCGGCGTGCGCGATCACTCCTCGCTGTGGGTCAGCGTCGCTGACCCCGACGGCCTGGCGGCAGCCCTCGAACGCTGACGCCCAGGCCGTGGGCTGTGAAATGGGCATGGCCATTCCCATGGCCGCACAGCGACCGCACGCGACGCCTACAGGAACTGCTCGGGCGCCGGGGGCATGGGTCCCGACGGATCCACTCCGTGGGCGTTCGCCAGCGAACCCACCATCCACTGGTCGAACGGGTCATCGGACTGCGCCAGGGACGGCCGACAAGGGGCTCGCCACGACTCCTCCTGCGCGTGGCACGCGGGAGGTTCGGTGACCCCTGGTCAGGGAGTCGCTGGTGATGGCGGAGCAGTCGGCGGAACCAGGACGAACTTGCCGACGTGCTTCTTCTCCAGGAACTCCCGCTGCGCCTTCGCGATGTCCTTGAGCGGGAACACCTTGGCCACGAGCGGGCGGATCTCATCGCGCTCGACATAGGAGACAAGAGCGGGAAACACGGGTTCGTCCCAGGCGGTGCACCCGATCAAGGTGATGTCCTTGAGGTACATGTCGCGCATGTCCAGCTCGACGACCGGGCCCGCGATAGCGCCGGACGAGACATAGCGGCCGCCGCGCTTCAGGACCTTCAGCATCTGCGGGAATGCCGGTCCGCCAACATTGTCCACGACGACATCAACACTCTCCTGCCCCAGCTCTGCCACCAGATCGGCGCCACGCTCGACGACGACGTCAGCACCCAGATCGCGGAGCTGGTCCATCTTGGCCTTGCTCGTGATCGCCGCCACCCGCGCACCCCGGCGCCTTGCGAGCTGCACGGTCGCCGAGCCGACGCCCCCGGAAGCCCCCGCGACAAGCACCAGGTCATCAGGGCCGACCCGGGCGCGGTGGAGCATGTTCTCGGAGGTCCCGTAGGCGCAGGGAATCGTTGCCAACTCCTCGTCCGACCAATCGCATGCGACCGGGAAGACCTCGCCCGCCGGCACCTTCACGAATTCAGCGAAGGCCCCGTCGAAGTCGGACGCCATCCAGACGTTGTCCATCACGTCGTAGCCGCGTGGACGCATGCAGGAGCGCACCAGCACCCGCTTGCCCACAAGATCCTGGGCGACACCGTCGCCAGTGCGGACGACCCGGCCACAGCAGTCGGTTCCCTGGATCAGGGGGAAGGGGGTCGCCTCGCTCCACCCCCCGTCCGACTTCTGCTCGGCATGGGCTTCCTGGTGCTCGGCCGTTGCGCGTGTGTCGGTGGTGACACTCGAGGAGTACCACCCCAGGCGCGTGTTGATCTCGGTGTTGTTGACGCCGGCTGCAAGGACCCGCAGCAGCACCTCGCCCGGTCCGGGCTCCGGAACGGGAACGGCTCGATACTCGAGCTTGTCGTAGCCGCCGTTGCCCGTTGTCACGACGGCCATCATGGTCTTGGCGCGGTCGGCTGCTTCGTGCTTGCCCATCAGAGCCCTTCGTCCGGATTGCCGCTCGACTCTACCCGGTGGCTCCCCCAGCACCTCGCGGTGCGACCTGTTGAGGACACCGAGCGCGGTACTTGCGATGATGTCACCGGATCGCCGGTGGGTGCCGACCGCTCCCGCCTGCGACCGATCCGCCAGATCACGGAGCCCCGATGACCCTCACCATCCACCTGGTTCGACACGGCCAAACGCTGTTCAACCACCGAGGGCTGGTCCAGGGATGGGTCGACTCGCCGTTGACCGAGATCGGGGTCACCCAGGCGCGGCACGCGGCCGAGGCGCTGCGGCATCGTCCCCTCTCGGGGATCTACTCGAGCACCAGCGAGCGCGCCGAGGACACCGCACAGGTCATCGCCGACCATCATCCCGGCCTGTCGGTGACCCGGCTCAAGGGACTCAAGGAGATGTACTTCGGCGACCTGGAAGCCCGACCCAACGAGGAGTTCGAGGCGGGCGTGGACATCCCGTCGGCCTTCGCCGACATGTTCGCCGGCAGGTCCCCCGGCTTCCCCGGTGGCGAGTCCGGGCAGGCCTACGTCGAGCGCGTATCCGGCGCGGTCACCAGTATCGAGGCCGCGCATCCGGAGGGCGGCGAGGTGGCCGTGGTCAGCCACGGCGTGACGATCAACATGATCCTGGTGGCCTCGGGTTGGACCTCGCCCGGGCCCCTGGGGAATGCGTCGATCTCCATTCTTCAGATTCCTGCCGGCGGGCCACGTGAGATCGTCGCGGTCGGGATCTCCCGGATACCCGACGGTCTCCTTCCGAGCTGATCGTTGCCCCACCCGCCCCCACACACCCAACGAGCGCTTGAGCCGACTGCGGCGCAGTGCCGGCATGGAGGCACCGACCAGCCGCCGCCCCCGTTCCTGGGCAGGGCGCCAATGCCTTCGTCTGCATGGTCCAGGTCGGCGACTACTACGCGACCGAGCGCCGCATCCTCGAGGCGCGACGGCCTCACGAGTGCAGCAGGAGCCAGGCCAACACGTATCCCATGCTGTTGGCGGTCACGTGCACCGCCAGGGGCGCGATCAGATGGTCGTAGCGGATCCGCAGCAGGCACAGGAACGCCCCGGCGACGCCGGCCGCGACCACCGCGGCTGCAGCCGCGCCGAAGGGGTGCGCCCCCAACGCCGAACCGACGGCTTCGTTGCCCACGGCGAGGCCGAGCGAGGGCACCACATGCCAGGCCCCGAAGGCCAGGGCCGAGCCGGCTACCGCCCACGCCAATCCGAACCTGCGCGCGAGCATGGCCAGCAGGACTCCACGGAACGCCATCTCCTCGAGGAATGCGGTGCCCAACGGGACCCGCACCAGTGCAGCGAAGGCGATCTGACCGGCATCCATGCCGGTCACCCGCTCGTCGACGTACGCGGAGGCCACGCGCGGCAGCTGGGTGCCCACGAGCATCACAGCTGCGGTGATCGCAACAAGGGCTACTGCTGCCAGGGCAGCCCGTCGGCTGATGGGTCCCAGGCCCCAGTCGCGTCGGTGCAGGCCGTCGGCCCTGGCGAGCAGCACCAGGCCGACGATGGCCACAACGGCCCAGAGCAGGTACAGGTCGGGGGCCACCACGTTGTTCAGGAGGTTGACCGCGACCAACAGCGCCAGCGCACCGACCACCGGCCATGCACGCGGTGCGCCCACACCCGCCGCTGCGTCATTCGATCCGTCCACGCGCGCTCCTCGGGTCCCTCAGGACGGTGGGCCACCTGCCGTTGAGGCCGATCCAACCACGGTCACAGCACGGGGACCCCCGAGGGCGTCGCAGTCGATCTGCCCATGGCCGTGCGGCGCACCGTCGCCACTCAGCGGTTGGGACTGCCATCCTTGACATGTGGCCAGACGCCTCCGGGACAGATGGACGCGGTGGGAGTCGCCCACAGAGCGGCGCGGCTCGCCGGGCGACCCGGCCGCGGCGACGCCTGTCCGACCCCTCCGGCGCAACCGGTACGTGGACCTTGTCAGGTTGGTCGCCATCATCATGGTCGTGGTCGGCCACTGGCTGAACACGATCGTCCTCGTCGTCCGCGGGCAGCCGGAGGGCGAGAGTGCCCTGGCCGTCGTGGGCTACATGCGCTGGCTCACCCTCCTGCTGCAGGTCATGCCGCTGTTCTTCTTCGCCGGCGGCTACGCGGCGGCAGCATCGTGGCCTTCGTGGCACTCGCGCGGCGGCCGCTGGGCTGGCTGGACGTATGGCCGGTTCGTCCGGCTGCTGCGGCCGACGACCTGGTTCGTCGCGATCATGGCAGGTGTGGCCACCATCGCGTCGCTGCTCCGGGCAGATCCGTCGGTGCTCGCCCAAGCCGGGTGGGGGGTCGCGCTGCAACTGTGGTTCATTCCGGTCTTCCTGCTGATGCTCGTGCTCGCGGTGCCGATGGTCAACGCGTGGAACCGGGTGGGCTGGCTCCTGCTCGCCGCCGCGATCGCGGTGGTGGCGGTCGTCGACCTGCTGGTTCGGGTGGCCGGCGTTCCCGTGGTCGGCTGGGTGAACTACCTCGTCGTTCCCGCAGCCGGAATCGTCCTCGGGATCGCCTGGCACGCCGGCGCCCTCGCTGGCCGCATCCCCGTCGCCCTGCTGGCCGGTGGGGCACTGGTCCTCCTGGCGCTGATCGCCCTCATGGGATACCCCCCGTGGATGATCGGCGTCCCCGGCGAGCCGCCGGCCAACACGTCGCCACCGAACCTGGCCCTGATGGCCTACTCCGCCGCGCAGCTCGGCGCCGTGCTACTTCTCGAACGGCCCCTGCGGCGCACCCTCGACGGGCCGCGGGCCTGGAAGGTGGTGGTCCAGGGGAACAGCGTGGTGATGACCCTGTACCTGTGGCACATGGTTCCCGTACTCATCCTCGCCGCCCTCATCGCCGCGACCGGCCTGCCGACCGGACCACCGGCGGGCACAGTCGCCTGGTGGGGGCTGCGCATCGTCTGGATCGGGGCGCTGACGCTGCTGCTCGCCGGTGTGGTCCGGCTGATGGGACGGTTCGAGCGCCCCACGCCGCCTCGCCCTGGCCTGGCCGGGTGGGTCCCGTCCGCCCTGCTGCTGGCCTGCGCAGGCCTCACCGGGTACGCGCTGTCCCGTCTGGCCCTCGGCGGGTTCGCACCGTTGGGGCACGTCGCCGTCGGCCCGCTGGCGATCTACGGAACCGGCATGCTCGCCCTCTGGCTGGCCGCCCGAGCCTGCCCAACCAGATCATGATGGCCAGCCAGGACGTCGACCCCGAGGACTCGGCCCGAGATGTGTCGGCTCGGGACCTTCGGTCCACCCGGACTCCCCCAACCCGCACTACATTCCGGTCATGACCGATTCGATCGTGCTGGATCGGTCCCCCGCCGAGCGCGCGCACGCGCCAGCGCTGCTGGCAGTCGCGGCTGACCTGAGCCAGACAGGAGCGCGCCGATGACCCCCTCCGACCACAGCGACCGTGCGTTCACCGCTGCCGACGATGACGCCGTGCTGGGCCGACTGTCCACCCTCGACCGGTTCCTGCCGGTGTGGATCCTGCTCGCGATGGTCGGCGGGCTACTGCTCGGGCGGGTGCTGCCCGGCATCCAGGACGTCCTCGACGCAGTGAAGGTCGGCCAGACATCGCTTCCCATCGCCCTCGGGCTGCTGATGATGATGTACCCAGTGCTGGCCAAGGTCCACTACGAAGACATGAGCCACGTCACCGGCGACAGGCCCCTGCTGGTCAGTTCGCTGCTGCTCAACTGGGTGATCGGACCCGCCCTGATGTTCACACTCGCCTGGGTCTTCCTCTACGACTACCCGGAGTTCCGCACCGGCCTGATCGTGATCGGCCTGGCCCGGTGCATCGCGATGGTGCTGATCTGGAACGACCTGGCCTGCGGGGACCGGGAGGCCGGCGCCCTGCTGGTTGCCATCAACTCCGTGTTCCAGGTGCTGGCCTACGCCCTGCTGGGCACGTTCTACCTGGCGATCCTCCCAGGCTGGCTCGGCCTGCCGACCGAGGACGTCGCCTTCTCCACGTGGGAGATCACCAAGTCAGTGCTGATCTTCCTGGGCATCCCCTTGGCCGCGGGGTACCTCACCCGACGCATCCTGCGGCCCCGCCGGGGTGCGGACTGGTACGACCACACGTTCCTGCCCCGGATCGGGCCGTGGGCGCTGTACGGGCTGTTGTTCACCATCGTGATCATGTTCGCCCTCCAGGGCGAGGCGATCCTCAACGACCCGCTCTCGGTCGTCCTGATCGCCATCCCACTGCTGGCCTACTTCGGCATCATGTGGAGCATCTCGTTCGTCGTCGGCCGCCGCGCCCGCCTGGGCTACCCGAAGACCGCCACCCTGGCCTTCACCGCCGCCGGCAACAACTTCGAGCTCGCCATCGCCGTCAGCATCGGAGTCTGGGGGGTCACCTCCGGCCAGGCTCTCGCCGGGGTCATCGGTCCGCTGATCGAGGTGCCGGCCCTGGTTGGACTGGTGTACGTGTCCCTGTGGTTGCGCCGGCGGCTCAGGTGGCAGCGCACCGCCAAACCGACACCCGCAGCGTGATCCTGGTCGAGTCGTGATCTCGCGGAGGACGGTGATAGGCCGGGGAGGGCGAGCAGACAGGTCAGTGGTGGGAGACCACTGGGGTGCCGTTCGGCGCCCAACTGTAGACCCACCTGGCCACGTCCACCGGCAGGTTGATGCAGCCGTGCGAGGCGGAGTACCCGAAGGACGAGCGCCACGGCGCCCCGTGCAGGGCGTAGCCGTTGTGGAAGAACGACGACCACGGCACGTTCGGGGTCTCGTACCTGGTGCCGTCGTCGTTGAAGCCGCGCATCGTCATCAGCGGGTTCTTGTGGTACACGCGGAACGTGCCGACGACGGTGGGGGTCGCCGGCGCACCGCTGACCATCGATACCGGCCCCCTGACAACGTTCGCCCCCACGTAGGCCGTCATGGTGTGCCGTGAGAGGTTGACGTCGATCCATTTCTCACCCTCGGCGGCCGGATACGCCAAGTTCTCGGCGCCGACAGCGACCGTGCGGTCGGTCCACGAGGCCGCAAGAGTCCGGTAGGAGAACTCGCCGCCATAGTCGGACTTCGTGGTCAGGGCCTGAACGACGGCTTCCGCGACGTCCTCGGCATGGGACACAGAGCGGCCGTCTCGCGCCTGCCTGACGACAGAGAGCACGCGGCCGGTGGACGAGACATTCCGCAGCCCGTCGGCAGGTGCCACGTGCGCGTCCTCGGCGAGCGAGTCGACCCAGGCCTGCACCTTCGCCGCCTTCACCTTCGGCGTGCCCAGCACCCCGTCGGTGGACGGGATCTTAACCCAGGAGGCCTTGCGAACCTTGGACGCGGTGTGATCGTCGACCCCATCGGAGACCGTGACGGTGCGCGCCACCATCGCGTTGGCCTCATCGGCGACCGCCTGGGCATCCGCGGTCGTGACCGGCGGATCCGTGTCGACGAACTGCACAGTTGCGACCGTCGACGTCAGCCCCCGTCCGGCGCTCGCCACGGCGTCGCGCAGGCTCGTCATGACGACGGCCTGGCCGATCACCGCTGGGGTGACGACGAACGACTTCTTGTCCTTGGCACGCCGCACGCTCGCGTCGATACCCACCTTGCCCGCCTGCTCAACCAGCTCGTGAGCGACTCCCTCAAGGCTCGCGGGGTCCGTGGTCAGGACGCTGTCGACGTCGCGTGGCGACACGAGGGACGTTGCGTACGACGACCAGGACTCGTTGGCGGCGAACACGGCGTCCACGGTGGCGTCGACGTCGAGGGTGTGGCCGAGGTCCTCCAGGCGCTCGCTCCGGGTGACGCTCACGCCCGTCGACAACGTCACCGAGACGTCGTCGAAGCGCTGCTGCACCGCTGCGGCGACCTCCGAGCGCGTCATCCCCGCCACCGAGATCCCGCTCACTGTGGTGCGCGGAAGGGCACGGTCGGCGAAGATCGCCGCGTACGCCGTTCCGGCGCTGCCGAGAAGCACGAGCAGCACGACGATGGCGGTGACCAGCGTCCTTCTCGGCGTCTTCATCGTGTCGTCAACTCCCATGAGGCCGGGCAGTGATTCGACATTGCAGTATCAACTGTGCCACATGCGGCCCCCGGCACGCCTCGCTGCCCGCGCGGCAGGAGTAGCGTCGCCATTGATTCCCATGGTCGCGAAGGAGCCCCGGTGACGAAAGACATCATTGACGACACCCCGGAGATCTGGGGCAAGGACTACTCGACCGACAGCACGACCGTGCAGCAGGACTATGACACGTTCGCCGAGACTGGTAGCTACGACCAGACCTTCGAGGAGTGGGGGTACATCGGGCCGGAG
>JAQBEX010000200.1:0-10073 GCA_032123675.1 Actinomycetes bacterium | reverse complement strand
CCTTGGCCTCTGCCTCGGCTGCTGCTGCGTCTGCTGCGGCCTTGGCCTCTGCCTCGGCTGCTGCTGCGTCTGCTGCCGCCTGGGCCTCCGCCTCGGCTGCTGCTGCGTCTGCTGCCGCCTGGGCCTCTACCTCGGAAGGGTCAACGGTCTCCGACGTCACCGTCGGCGCCGGCGTGGCGCCGTCCTCCGCCATCGCTGGCAGCGCAACCGTGCCGATCAGCAGTGCCGCCGACGTGATCCCAGCCAGCCAACTCGTTGCTGCGCCGCGCTCGGAATCAAATGGACGTCGCTTAGAAGCGAACATCGTCCCTCCTAGGACTTAGAACGAGGCGCTTCCCGCACGAGACCAAGATTCTTGGCAGGTGGACCCAATTGGCCCAACCCGTGATGAGAGTCGCCTGATGTGCGCATGTAACGCCTGCCCGTTTGGTCGTGTCAAACGGTGCTCCGCATCGTGAAAAAGATGGGCTGAAAGTGATTGGCCGACTACGCACAGTCAGACATGTCGCCTGTTTGCCCCCCATTCGAGGGATTGCCGGCGCCGATCCCGACGGCGTAGACGTGCAGCGAGGAGAGAGCTACCGAAGGCTCCAGTCCGCCTGGAGAGAGGCGAACTCGCCCCATGGGCCACAACCCGCCACCACGATTCCCGAAACGGGTGTCCGCGCGGACCCCGCGCAGGACGCAGCACCGACGGGTCAGGACACATGAGAAGGCGTGAACAAGACGACGAGTGGCCATTCCTGAGGTCCCCGACCTCATATGCCCCCTCTGGTACCCTTGACCTCGACGGCCACGGGGCGGGCGCCCCGGGGACCGCGACTCGAACCAGCCAGGCAACAGGCCGCTGGTGATCGTTGCGCCCGAGAGGAACACGCACACATCTATGTCTCTTGACACGGACACAAAGCGGTCCATCATCGCCGAGTACGGAACCAGCGAGGGCGACACCGGCAGCCCCGAGGTCCAGATCGCACTGCTGAGCAAGCGGATCTCCGACCTCACCGAGCACCTCAAGACCCACAAGCACGACCATCACAGCCGGCGCGGCCTGCTGCTGCTGGTCGGGCAGCGTCGTCGCCTGCTGAAGTACCTGCAGGCCACCGACATCGCGCGGTACCGCTCGCTCATCGAGCGCCTCGGCATCCGTCGCTAGCACGTCCAGGAGCGGCACCCCCTCGGGTGCCGCTCCTGTCGCTAGCGGCCCCCGCTGGCGACACCCGCCGGAGGAATGGGTCATCAGAACCCACCCCGGCAACCCGCACTTCCCTGCACCACACAACACAACACCGAGGGTCCGACCCCAGGTCCGGTCTTGAGGTGGTGGTTCCCGGAGCGAACCCGGTGGGCGACACCGTCGTCCACCACGGGTGGCGTCCGAGGACTTCTATCCAAGATCCGCATCGGTCGGACCCTCCCAACCACACAAGGAGGGCACCCGTGGAGGGTCCCGAGATCTACTCGTCCGAGGCAGTCATCGACAACGGCGCCTACGGCAACCACACCATCCGCTTCGAGACCGGCCGCCTGGCCCGTCAGGCCGCCGGCTCCGCCGTGGCCTACCTCGACGAGGACACGATGCTGCTGTCGGCCACGACCGCCGGCAAGCACCCGAAGGAGCAGTTCGACTTCTTCCCCCTGACCATCGACGTCGAGGAGCGGATGTACGCCGCCGGGCGGATCCCCGGGTCGTTCTTCCGTCGTGAGGGTCGGCCCAGCGAGGACGCGATCCTCACCTGCCGCCTGATCGACCGGCCGCTGCGCCCGACATTCGTCAAGGGCCTGCGCAACGAGGTCCAGGTCGTCATCACCGTGATGAGCCTGAACCCGACGCACCTGTACGACGTCGTGGCCATCAACGCGGCGTCGATGTCCACGCAGCTGTCCGGTCTGCCCTTCTCCGGCCCGATCGGAGCCACCCGCGTGGCCCTGATCCGCGGTCAGTGGGTGGCCTTCCCGACCCACGACCAGCTTGAGGGCGCCGTCTTCGACATGGTCGTCGCCGGCCGGGTCGTCGGCGATGACGTCGCGATCATGATGGTCGAGGCCGAGGCCACGTCCGACACGGTCGAGCTCGTTGCCGGCGGGGCCAAGGCCCCGACCGAGCAGGTGGTCGCCGAGGGCCTCGAGGCAGCCAAGGGGTTCATCCGGATCCTGTGCGACGCACAGGCCTCGCTCGCGGCGAAGGCAGCGAAGGACACCGTCGAGTTCCCGGTCTTCCTCGACTACCAGCCCGACGCGTACCAGGCCGTCGAGGCTGTGTGCGCCGAAGAGCTTGCTGCCGCTCTCGCGGTTGGCGACAAGCAGGAGCGCGAGGCGGAGACCAGCCGGGTCAAGGGCCAGGTCGCAGAGCGCCTCGCCGAGGAGTTCGAGGGCCGCGACAAGGAGATCAGCGCTGCATTCCGCGCCGTGACCAAGAAGCTCATCCGGCAGCGGATCCTGCGCGACCAGGTGCGCATCGACGGTCGTGGCCTCACCGACATCCGGCCGCTCTCGGCTGAGGTCGAGGTCGTCCCGCGGGCGCACGGCTCGGCACTGTTCGAGCGCGGCGAGACCCAGATCATGGGTGTCACCACGCTGAACATGCTCAAGATGGAGCAGCAGCTCGACACGCTCTCACCCGAGACGCGCAAGCGCTACATGCACAACTACAACTTCCCCCCGTACAGCACCGGCGAGACCGGTCGCGTCGGCTCGCCGAAGCGCCGTGAGATCGGGCACGGGGCCCTGGCCGAGCGGGCACTGCTGCCCGTGCTGCCCAGCAAGGAGGAGTTCCCCTACGCCATCCGCCAGGTGTCCGAGGCGCTGGGCTCCAACGGTTCCACCTCGATGGGTTTGGTCTGCGCCGCGACGCTGTCGCTGCTCAACGCCGGCGTGCCGCTGAAGTTCCCGGTTGCCGGCATCGCAATGGGCCTGGTCTCCGACGAGGTCGACGGCGAGACCCGCTACGTGGCGCTCACCGACATCCTCGGCGCTGAGGACGCGTTCGGTGACATGGACTTCAAGGTCGCCGGAACCAAGGACTTCGTGACGGCGCTGCAGCTGGACACCAAGCTCGACGGCATCCCCGCCTCGGTCCTGGCCGGCGCACTGACCCAGGCCCGCGACGCGCGCCTGGCGATCCTGGAGGTCATGGCCGAGGCCATCGACGTCCCGGACGAGATGAGCGTGCTCGCCCCGCGGATCATCACCGTGAACATCCCGGTCGACAAGATCGGCGAGGTGATCGGGCCCAAGGGCAAGATGATCAACACGATCCAGGACGACACCGGTGCCGACATCACCATCACCGATGACGGCACCATCTACATCGGTGCCACCAACGGCGAGTCCGCCGAGGCCGCCCGCACGATGATCAACGCCATCGCGAACCCGCAGATGCCCGAGATCGGCGAGCGCTACCTGGGCACCGTGGTCAAGACCACGTCGTTCGGCGCGTTCATCTCGCTGCTGCCCGGCAAGGACGGCCTGCTGCACATCAGCGAGCTCAAGAAGCTCTCGCCGGAGAAGCGCCGCATCGACAACGTCGAGGATGTCGTGCAGGTCGGTCAGAAGCTGCTCGTCGAGATCAAGGACGTCGACACCCGCGGCAAGCTGTCGCTGATGCCGGTCATCGAGGACGAGCCCGCTGCCGGGGCCGCCGCCGATCAGGGCGACGGCGAGGCCTGAACCGCGTGACGGCACTCCAGCCCGGCTCCTGGTCGATCGATCCTGACCAGGAGCCGGGCTCCACCGTCACCCTGCTCAGCCCCGACCAGGGCGGGCTGGTCCGCCGGACCGTCCTGCCCGGTGGCCTGCGCATCATCACCGAGCACGTGCCCGGCGTGCGCTCTGCGGCCTTCGGGATCTGGGTCGGGGTCGGGTCCCGCGACGAGTCGCACACACAGATGGGTTCGGCGCACTACCTCGAGCACCTGCTGTTCAAGGGCACGCGCACGCGTGAGGCGATGGAGATCTCCTCGTTGCTCGACGCGGTCGGCGGCGAGATGAACGCCTTCACGTCCAAGGAGCACACCTGCTTCTACGCCCGGGTGCTCGACCGCGACCTGCCCCTGGCGATCGACGTGATCAGCGACATCGTCACGTCCGCCCTGCTGCGCGGCGAGGACGTCGACGCCGAACGGGGCGTCATCCTCGAGGAGATCGCGATGCGCGACGACGATCCCTCGGACCTCGTCCACGATGAGTTCATGATCGGGATGTACGGCGACACCGACCTCGGTCGGTCGATCCTGGGCACCCACGAGACGATCGCGTCCATCAGCCGTGCGGCCATCGACTCGTTCTACCGCGAGCGCTACACGCCCCAGGCCATGGTGGTCTCCGCAGCCGGCGCCGTCGACCATGACGAGGTCGTGCGGCTGGTGACCGAGGCCTTCCGGTCGGCTGACGCACTGGGGGAGCCCTCGGGCCGGCCGCTGCCGACACGTCGCGGCGGTGATGTCGTGCCGACCAGCGCCGGGATCCGCGTGGTGTCCCGCCCGACCGAGCAGGCCCACCTCGTGCTGGGCGTGCCCGGCGTGGCGCGCGCTGACCTGCGCCGCTACACCCTGAGCATCCTGAGCACCGCACTCGGTGGGGGGATGTCCTCGCGGCTGTTCCAGGAGATCCGCGAGCGCCGCGGCCTGGCCTACTCGGTCTACGCATTCAGCACCGGCTACTCCGACGCGGGGATCTTCGGCGCGTACGCCGGGTGCCTGCCGGGCAAGGTCGACCAGGTCCTCGAGCTCACCGTCGCCGGACTCGACGAGGTGGCCCGCAACGGCCTCGCTCCCGATGAGTTGGCCCGCGGCAAGGGCCAGACCAAGGGCTCCATCGTGCTCGGGCTCGAGGACACCGGCTCCCGGATGAGCCGCATCGGCAGCGCGGACATCTCCACAGGCGAGCTGCCCAGCATCGATGGGCTGCTGGCCCGGATCGATGCTGTCACCCTGGAGGACGTGGCCCGCGAGGCCGCCTCGATCCTGTCGGTGCCGAAGTCCCTGACCGTGATCGGCCCGTTCGAGGAGTCCCGCCAGTTCTCCGTCGGCTGAGCTGGGGCGGCGCAGCAGCACTCGGGCAGGCGCGACGTTGCCGGAGTGGGAGAATGCCGTCGTGACTATCCGAGTGGGAGTGCTGGGCGCCCGGGGGCGCATGGGGTCCGAGGTCGTCAGGGCGGTGACCGACGCACCGGACATGGAGCTCGCGGCCAGCCTCGACGTCGGCGATGACCTGCACGCGCTGGTCGACGCAGGCTGTCAGGTGGCCGTTGACTTCACCGTCCCGGACTCGGTGATGGCCAACATGGAGTTCCTGATCGGAGCGGGCATCGCCCCGGTCGTGGGCACGACGGGCTTCGACGCGGACCGGCTGGACCAGGTCCGGGCCTGGCTGGTCGCAGCCCCCGGAGTCGGTGCGGTGATCGCCCCGAACTTCGGCATCGCCGCCGTGCTGATGATGCGGTTCGCCGCAGCTGCCGCCCCGCACTTCGAATCTGCCGAGATCGTCGAGCTGCACCACCCACGCAAGGCGGACGCGCCCTCGGGCACGGCGGTGCGCACCGCGGAGCTCATCGGCCGGGCGCGCGCTGAAGCCAGCAGCCCCGACATGCCCGACGCGACGCTGTCGACGCTCGCCGGGGCGCGGGGTGCCGTCGTCGACGGGGTGCACGTGCACGCAGTCCGACTCCAGGGCCTCGTGGCCCATCAGGAGGTGCTGCTCGGCGGGCTGGGCGAGACCCTGACGATCCGCCACGACTCCTTCGACCGCGCCAGCTTCATGCCCGGTGTCCTGCTGGCCGTGCGCAATGTCAGCGCGCATCCGGGGCTGACCGTGGGCATCGACGGCTTCCTCGGCCTGGACGGCTGAGTGCTGGCATGACCGGCAAGCGGATGGCCATCCTTATGGCCGTGCTCCTGGGCGCCTACCTGGTGTTCACGGCGTCCCGGGCGCTGGACTTCATCCAGTCCGGTGGTGTGGTCCCGGTGCTCCTGGGGCTGGCCATCCTGCTGCTGCCGGGGATCGGCCTGTGGGCGCTGTGGCTCGAGTGGCAGTTCGGCCGGGCGACCCAGCGCCTCGGGCAGGAGTTGGCCGACCGCGGGGAGCTGCCCGTCGACGACCTGCCCCGCCGCCCGTCCGGTCGCCCCGAGCGGGCAGCCGCTGACGCTCGGTTCACCGAGGTCCGCACCCGCGTGGAGGCCGACCCGGACGCGTGGGAGCGCTGGTTCGAACTGGCGACCGCCTATGACGCAGCCGGCGATCGCAAGCGTGCCCGGCAGTCGATGCGCCGGGCGATCGCGCTGCACGATTCTGGCTCGGCTGGTGGCGCTGGCTCGGCTGGCTCGGCTGGCTCGGCTGGCTCGGCTGGCTCGGCTGGCTCGGCTGGTGACGCTGGCGCGGCGAGCGATTCCGGCCCGCCCGACTGAGCACGCAAACGGCGCCGCCGTCCGCAGGGGGACAACGACGCCGTTGGGCCGAGTGCGGGTCCAGCCCGCGGCTCGCGCGTGTCAGTCGGTGACGACCTCGCCAGCGGTGATCGCCCGCGCAGCGTCCTTGCCGACCGAGCGCAGCTGGAACGACGCCGCGATCTCCAGGACGCCGATGAGCACGAGGGTCAGGCCGAGGATCCAGCACAGGACCGTCAGCGTGATGCTCGGCCACACCAGGACGGCGGCGCCGGCCAGGATGGCGATGACGCCGCCGGTGATCACGAAGCCACGTCCGGGCACGCCCTTGGCCTGGATGCCGGCGATCAGTTCGATGATGCCCCGGACGAGCCAGCCGATGCCGACGATGATGACCAGCAGGGCAACAGCCTGGGCGATGCCCTGGAAGGCGATGAACGCCAGGGCGATCGACAGGACGCCGGAGATCGCCATCAGGACCCGGGCACCGGTGGTGCGGTCGGGCTGGGTGAAGCTGGCCACGAGGGAGAAGACCCCGCTGATCAGCAGGGAGATGCCCAGAAGAACTGCCGCGACGGCAACGGTCTTCTCGGGCCACGCGATGATGAAGGCGCCCAGGCCGGCGGTCAGGATGCCGAAGGTGAGCAGGACGCCCCAGTGCTTGGAGGTCGCGACCAAGTCGGGCGCCTCGAAGGCGCCGCCCGGCGCGGTGGTGTTGGTGGTCATATGTGTCCTTGATGATGTGACGCGCCCAGGGTGGGCACATCGACGTGCGGGATGAGTTCCCCGCTGGCGAACGGGCCAAACCAGTTCGAATCAGACGATTTGCGACCAATCCAACAACCGGCCTACCGGGCAACCGGCCTCAGCCGCGCGCCTTCCTCAGTGCGGTCATCGCACGGGCCCCGTACCCGCCGCCGAACAGGGCGGCGTGCACGAGCAGGGGCCAGGCCTGATGCAACGGCACCCGGTCGCGCCAGCCCCCGGGCAGCGGGGTGACCCGTTCGTAGCCGTCGATGATCCGCTCGAAGTGGGCCACACCGAACAGCGCCAGCATCGCAAGGTCGGACTCGGGGTGACCGCCATGTGCCGCTGGATCGATCAGCCAGGCCTGGCCGTCCGCGCCCCACAGCACGTTGCCGCTCCACAGGTCGCCGTGCACCCGCGCGGCTGGCCCCGGCGGCCCGATGTCGACCTGCCCATCGCGCAGGTCGGACCCGAACCGGTCGACCTCCGCCGTCTGCCGAGCGTCCAACCCGCCGCGGTCCCGTGCCATCCGGGCTGTGGCCACGATCCGGTCGGTTGCCCAGAAATCGGCGAAGGTGGCGCGCTCGGCGTAGGGCATGGGCAGGTCGCCGATCCACCCATCGGGGCCCGGTGCGCCTGGGGGAGGGCTGCCGAACGCGGGAGCGCCGGCGCGGTGGAGCACCGCCAACCGGCCACCGAGCTGCCGGGCGGCCGCAGCGGAGGGTCGGCCCTCGGGCACGCGGGCGATGCCGATGCGCCAAGCGCCCACCTCGACGACGTCCGGGATGGGCGGTCCGCCGGGGACACGGATCCACGCCAGTCCCGCGGCCTCGGTGGCCAGGAATCCAGCGGCGTCGGCCCCCGACCGGCGCTTCCAGTGGACCTCGGACACCGGGGAATCATCGCAAGGCGGCTGTGCAGTCGGCGCGGCGGATCCCGCGATGCGAGGATTGCCAGGTGACCGGACCGGACCCCGCGACCCCAGCGCCAACCGCAGCGCCGACGCCGAAGCCGACGCTGGGGCCGAGGCCGACGTCGAGCGATGCTGCTCAATCCCAGGACGACACCGTGTTGCCCCCGGAGTTCGACCACGTCCCGGACATCCGTCTCATCGCCTGCGACATGGACGGCACGTTGCTCGATGACGACGACACCATCCACGACGAGTTCTGGCCGCTGATCGAGGTCCTCCACGACCGCGGGATCACGTTCTGCCCGGCCTCCGGGCGGCAGTACTACAACCTCGTGCAGCGATTCGCCCCGATCGCCGATGACGTCATCTTCATCGCCGAGAACGGCACCTACGTGGTTCAGCAGGGCCACGAGATCAGCTCGGACTGCCTCGACCGGCAGGTTGCCCGCGACCTGGTCGGCGTTGCCCGCGACCTGCGCGATGGCGGCGCCGACGTCGGAGTCGTGCTGTGCGGGAAGGCCTCGGCGTACATCGAGCGCACCGATGAAGCGTTCCTGGGCGAGGTGATGAAGTACTACCACCGCCTGCAGCTCGTCGAGGACCTCAACGAGGTCGACGACGACGTGCTCAAGGTGGCGGTGTTCGACTTCGTCTCCTCAGAGCGCGTCTCGGCGCCGGCGTTCAGCGCGTTCCGCGACACCCACCAGGTTGTGGTGTCCGGCCAGCACTGGCTCGACGTCATGGACCCACAGGCGAACAAGGGCGCCGGTATCCGCGCCATCCAGCGGGCCCTGGGGATCTCCCGGGCCCAGACGATGGTCTTTGGCGACTTCCTCAACGACCTGGAGATGATGGACGAGGCCGACTACTCGTTCGCGATGGCCAACGCACACCCCGAGCTCGCCGCCCGGGCCCGATTCCGGGCCCCGGGGAACACCGACAACGGCGTGATCCGGACGATCACCAGCGTGCTGCAGCTGCCATGACCGACATCATCAACGCGCGCTTCACGCCAGCGCCGCCCTGGCTGACCGGCAACCTGCAGACCGTGGCCGATCGCATCCGCCCACGTGACCACGACCTGTCCAGGGTCTCGACCGAGCAGCGGCTGCTGGTCGCGATGCAGGACGGATCCGGGGATGCCCTGGCAGTCCGGCTGCACCGCCCCCGGCTCGCACCGCGCACGGATCGTCCCGTGGTGCTGGTCGTGCACGGCCTCGGTGGCTCCATCGAATCGACCTACGTGCGTGCCACGGCGCTGGGCCTGCTGCGCGCCGGCTACCCGGTGGCGCGAGTCGACCTGCGTGGCGTGGGGGACTCCTCGGAGCACTGCCAGATGCTCTACCACGGCGGCCGTTCGGAGGACCTGCGCACGGTCCTGGGGAACCTGGCGCAGCAGCCGGACGTTGACGGCGTCGCGCTGGTCGGGTTCTCCCTTGGCGGCAACGTCACGCTCAAGCTGCTGGGCGAACCGCTCGATGGCCTGCCGATCCGTGCCGGAGTCGCCGTGTCGGCACCGGTGGACCTCAGTGTGGGCAACGAGCACCTGCGCCGGCGCATGTTCGGCCTGTACGAGAAGTTCCTCGTGCACAGGCTCAAGGTGGATTCCGGGAACTCCGGTCTGGCCCTCACCGATGACGAGCGGGCTGCGATCGCGCAGGTCTCCACGTTGACCGAGTTCGATGACCTGATCACCGCGAAGCACAACGGCTGGCGCGACGCGGCCGAGTACTACGCGGTGAACTCCAGCGCACAGTTCCTGCCGGGCATCACCGTTCCGACGCTCGTCGTGCACGGGCTCGATGACCCGATGATCCCAGCCGGGCCGTACCACGCGATCGACTGGGCGCAGTTGGAGGCGACCACACCGGTGCGCCGCGCCATCACCCGCACCGGTGGCCACGTGGGCTTCCACGAGCGGGGCGCGGAACTGCCCTGGTACGTCGGCCGCACGGTCCAGTTCCTAGACGCAACCTGAGCGCCGCCCCCGCCGCCCCGCACCCGGCCGCCCCCCCGGCCCCCCACCCCCG
>JAQBEX010000199.1:0-5669 GCA_032123675.1 Actinomycetes bacterium | reverse complement strand
CGACGAGGGCGGATGCGGCGGCGACTCCTGCGGCGATCTTTCGCATGATCTTCTCCTGAAGTGTGGGGCCCGACCTGTTCGAGCTCTCAGCCATACTTCGCCCGCACTCGGCACAACGGATGCACAAGTTCTGAAGAAGTTTTGCGAATCGCTACCGCCCCGACCGAATGTCCCGGTATCAGCCGATCCAGACCGCCTTGATGTTGCAGAACTCCCGGATCCCGTGCCCGCTGAGCTCCCGTCCGTAGCCTGACCGCTTGGTGCCGCCGAACGGCATGTCGTTGTAGGAGACCGTCATCCCGTTGATCGTCACGACCCCGGAGTCGAGGTCGCGGACGAACCGGTCCTGCTCCTGCGGATCCGTTGTCCAGGCGTTGGAGCCCAACCCGTAGTTCGTGCCGTTGCCGAGCTCGATCGCCTCGTCCATCGAGTCGATCCGGTACAGACCGGCGACCGGGCCGAACACCTCCTCTGCGTACATCTCCATGTCCGGGGTCATGTCGGCCACAACGGTGGGCTCATAGAACCACCCGGGCCCCTCGACCGCCTGCCCGCCGCACAGGATCGCTGCCCCCTTCGCACGCGCATCCGAGACCATCACCTCAACATCGGTACGGCCCGACTCCGTGGCCAGCGGGCCGACGTCCGTGGCCTCATCCATCGGATCCCCGACGACGAGCGCAGCCATGCGCGCGACGAAGGCCTGCGCGAACTCGTCGTAGACATCGGTGTGCACGATGAAGCGCTTCGCGGCGATGCACGACTGCCCGTTGTTCTGGCACCGGGCGGTGACGGCCACCTCAGCGGCCCGCTGGACATCCGCCGACGGCATCACGATGAACGGGTCGGAGCCACCGAGCTCCAGCACGGTCTTCTTGATCTCGTCACCGCAGATCGCCGCGACTGACTGACCGGCCAGCTCTGAGCCCGTGAGCGTCGCAGCCCGCACGCGCGGGTCCCGGAGCACCGGCTCGACCTCGCGGGCCCCGATCAGCAACGCCGTGAAGCAGCCGTCAGGGAACCCAGCGCGCCGGAACAGGTCCTCCATGTACAGCGCACACTGCGGCACGTTCGACGCGTGCTTGAGCAACCCGACGTTGCCGGCCATCAGCGCCGGAGCGGCGAAGCGCATGACCTGCCACAGCGGGAAGTTCCACGGCATGACCGCCAGGACGATACCCAGGGGCGCGTACCTGGCGAATGCCCTCGAAGCACCGACCGCAGCCGGGTCGACCGGCTCGTCGGCCAGCAGCTGCTCGGCGTTCTCGGCATACCAACGCATCCCCCTGACGCACTTGGCCACCTCGGCTCGAGCCGACTTCAGCGTCTTGCCCATCTCCAGGGTCATGATCGTCGCGATCGACTCGCTGTCCTCGGCGAGCAGGTCGGCCGCACCGCGCATCAGCGCGGCCCGGTGGTCGAACGAGGTGGTGCGCCAGGTCTGGAAGGTCGCATGAGCGATGCCGATGGCGTCCTGGACCTCGGCGCCGGTCAGCGCGTCGAAGGTCCTGAGGGTCTCGCCGGTTGCCGGGTTCTGGGATGTGATGGCCATGGGCGACATCGTGGCACCCCGCGCCCCGAATGCGCTGGCCGGATACACCCGTCAGGCAGATTGGCCCGCAATCAGGGCGCTCCCGCCCCAGCCATCCGTCAGAACCAGGCCTTCTTGCCGACCATGTAGGTGAAGTAGAAGTCGGGGTCAGTCTTCGTGAGGTAGATGATCCCCTCGATGAACCCGACGAGCGATCCGGCCCCGCAGGTCACCAGGGTGATCACGATCCGGATGATCCCACCGGAGACGTCGCCGAGGATGAACCGGTGCACTCCCAGTCCGCCGAGCAGGATCCCCATGATCCCGCACAGGACCTTCGTGGAGTTGACGTCCGGTGGGATCGGGGGCTGCTGCGGATACTGCGCATAGGGGTAGCTCATGTGACCTCTCATACTGGACTGCCCTCACCCTACGGCCCCGGCGGGCACGCGGTGTTGAATGGCCCCCATGCGTGGGGCCCCCTTCGACTTCCGTGTCGGCACCCGGCACGGGATGGCCCGTACCGGCGTGATGACCACGCCACACGGGCCGATCCGGACGCCGGCCTTCATCCCGGTCGGGACCAAGGCAACCCTGAAGGGGGTCCTCCCGGAATCTGCCGACGGCCTGGGTGCGCAGGCAGTCCTGGCCAACGCGTACCACCTGTTCCTGCAGCCCGGAGCCGACCTCATCGACCAGGCGGGTGGGCTCGGGGCGTTCATGAACTGGCCAGGTCCGACGTTCACCGACTCCGGCGGCTTCCAGGTGATGAGCCTGGGGGTGGGGTTCCGCAAGGTGCTGGCGATGCAGGCCGACTCGGTGACCTCCGACGACGTGATCGCCGAGGGCAAGGACCGACTGGCTCACGTCGATGACGACGGGGTGTCGTTCGTGTCCCACATCAACGGCGACCGACACCGGTTCACCCCCGAGTCGAGCATGGCCGTCCAGCACCGGCTCGGTGCCGACATCATCTTCGCCTTCGACGAATGCACGACCCTGATGAACACCCGCGCCTACCAGGAGCGCTCCGTGGCGCGGACGGCCGCCTGGGCCCGGCGTTGCGTGGCGGCCCACGAACAGCTCACCCTGGAGCGCACGAACCATCCGTACCAGGCGCTGTTCGCCGTGGCGCAGGGCGCCCAGTTCGAGGACCTGCGCCGGGCCGCCGCCCGCGACCTGGCCACCCTGTCCGTCGACGGCTTCGGGATCGGCGGAGCGCTGGAGAAGTCCCAACTGGAGCAGATCGTCGGCTGGGTCACCGAGGAGCTGGGCGAGGACCGGCCCCGGCACCTGCTCGGGATCGGCGAGCCCGACGACCTGTTCGCGGGGGTCGCCGCCGGGGCGGACACCTTCGACTGCGTCATGCCCTCACGTGTTGCCCGCAACTCCGCGATCCTTGCCCATGACGGGCGCTACAACATCGTCACGGCCGCCAACAGGCGCTCGTACGACCCGCTCGATCCCCAGTGCTCCTGCTACACCTGCAGCCACTACACCCGGGCCTACCTGCACCACCTGACCAAGGCAGATGAGATGGTCGGGCACACGCTGGCCACGATCCACAACGTGCACTTCGTGGTGACCCTGGTCGACCGCATGCGCACGGCCCTCGAGGACGGCGACTTCGATGCGTTCCGGGTGGAGTTCCTCGGCCGGTACTACGCCCGCAGGACGGCGGCCGGCTCGGGGTCGCCCGGCACCCCGTAGGTCGGCTCGCGCCGCTTGATCGCAGCGATCACGCGATAGGTGATCGGCATGACCAGGACCTCGACGGTGACCTTGTACACGAAGCCGGTGATGACGTAGTTGACGAACGTCCACCCCGTGATGACCCCGTAGAAGGCAATCGTGCAGAAGACCAGCGTGTCGGCGAACTCCCCCACGGCCGTGGACCCGAGCAACCGCAGCCACAACCTCGACTCCAGTGTCCGGGCCTTGATGCGCACCAGGACCCAGGCGTTGAGCAACTGGCCGACGAGGAACCCGCAGAGGCTGGCCAGCACGATCCGCGGCACGAATCCCAGCACGGCCTCGAAGGCATCCTGGTTCCCCCAGTCGTCCGCCGGTGGGGCCTGCTGCACCAGCCAGAACGTGCCCGCCGCCAGCGCGGACATCCCGAAGGCCAACCAGATCGCGCGCCGAGTGGCTCGCCAACCGTAGACCTCGGAGAGCACGTCGCCGGCGACGTAGACCAGCGGGAAGAGGAACGCCCCCCCGTCGGTGATCAGCGGCCCGACGGCGATCAGCTTGACCGCACCGATGTTCGAGATGATCAGCAGCCCCACGAAGATGGCCACGACGGTCGCGTAGTGCCCGGACGTTCGCGCAAAGGCCGGCTGACTCACCGCACCGGATGCCGCGTGGTCACCCTCAGCGGGTGCGGGTGTCGTACTCATGGGGGCGTCATTGAATCATCGGTGCCGGCGCCCAAACGCCGCCGGGCCCCTCACGTCGCCTGGGCATGGGGCACGGGGAGACACTTCAGACATGACCAGGACGTTGTATGCGCTCGGGCGCTGGTGCGCCGAGCACAGCGTCCTGGTGCTCGTGCTGTGGCTGGCGCTGCTCGGTGGCGTCCGGCTCGCGGACCGTGCGCTGCCACCCCCGGCACTGGATCCCTTCGTCCTGGCCGGCACCGACAGCGCCTCCGCCCAGACCCTGCTCAACCGCGCCTTCCCCGGAGCGGCCTCCGAGCCGGTTCCACTCGTCATCGCCGACGAGGCCGACCTGGGCTCGGGCGTCGGCGCTGCCACGCTGGCGGCTGTGACCTCGGCGGTGGCAGCACTTGCCGACGTCAACGAGGTGCGCGGTCCGGAGGACGATCCCGAGCTCCTGGCCGCCGATGGCCGCGCGGCCATCCTGCAGCTGACGATGGCCGAGCAGGCTGCCGGCGACCAGGCCGCTGGCAACGAGTTGCTGGCTGAGGCGCACCGGGCAGCCGAGCAGGCCTCGGCCACCGCACGTGTGGCACTCGGCGGCTACCTGGGTTCCCAGATCTCGCGCACCGACACCAGGACCTCCGAGGCGCTGGGACTGTTCCTTGCCGTCCTCGTCCTGCTCTACACCCTGCGACGAGGCTGGCCCGTCGCCATCCCGCTGGCCACCGCCCTCGTCGCCGTCGGCATCGGCCTGGCGATCATCGAACTGCTCGGCCGGCTCGTGTACATCCCCGATGAGGCGCCCACCCTCGGCACGATGCTCGGCCTGGGTGTGGGGATCGACTACGCCCTCTTCCTGGTGATGCGACACCGGAACCTGCTGCGACGCGGCTTCGCCGTCCCAGACGCGGTGGGACGCACGGCGGGCACGGCCGGGGCCGGGATGGTGTTCGCCGGGGCCACGCTGCTCGCCGCCGTCTCGGGCCTGGCACTGACCGGCATCTCCTTCCTCGCCTGGTTGGGCTACACGGCGGCCATCGTGGTTGCCCTGGCGCTGATGGCCGCCCTGACCCTCGTCCCCGCCCTGATGGGCCTGATGGGCCTGCGCGCACTCCCGATCGCCGAGCAGCGCAACGTCGCGTCCGGCGACCTGGGGGCTGAGCCCACCGATGCAGATCTCGACCGGGGTGGCTGGGCGCGGCTGGCCACTGTGGTCACCGGCCATCCGTGGCCGTTCGCGATCACCGCGACTGCCCTGCTGCTGGCGCTGGCCACGCCGATGCTGTCCATGGAGTTCCAGCAGGTGGATTCCTCGGCGCTGCCGGACGAGACCACGGCGCACCAGGCCGGCGACATCATCCGCGAGTCCTTCGGGCCGGGGTACTCCGGACCGCTGGCTATCGTCGCCCAGATGCACCGGGCTGCCGAGCTGCCCGTCGACACTGATCCGGCCGACGCAGGCCCGGACTCCGTGACTGATCCGCGTGCCCTGGACCCGCGCCTGGCAGACATCACGGATGAGCTCGAAGCCACCGGGGAGCTCACCGAGGTGTCGGCCCCCGTGGTCAGCCCCGACGGCGGGGTCGTCATCTGGCGCGCGGTTCCCGCAACCGGCCCCTCGGACAAGTCGACCGAGGCGCTCGTGACCCGCATGCGCACCCAGATCCTGCCGGCCGTCACCGAGGACGCGGACATGACGGCCTACGTGGGCGGAGTGACCGCCGCCCGCACCGACCTGTCGCTGCGGATCGCCGACA
>JAQBEX010000198.1:0-4989 GCA_032123675.1 Actinomycetes bacterium | reverse complement strand
GGTGGCGCCGCTCAGTTGGCGGGGACCACCTCGAGGGTGACCGTGGCCGAGACCTCCGGGTGCAGCACGACCACCGCGGTGTGCGTGCCCACGGACTTGATCGGAGCCGTGAGGGTGACCTTGCGCTTGTCGAGCGCCGGGCCGCCAGCAGCCGTGACGGCCTCGGCGACGTCAGCGCCGCCGATCGAGCCGAACAGGCGCCCCCCGCTGCCGGCCTTCGAGACCAACTGCACGGGAGTGGACTCCAAGGACGCCTTGATCTCCTTGGCGTGGTCCAGATCACGCACCTCGCGGGATGAACGGGCCCGCTTGATCTGGGTGACCTGTTTCTCCCCGCCCTTGGTCCAGGCGACAGCCAGGCCCCGGGGGAGCAGGTAGTTGCGGCCGTAGCCGTCCTTGACGTCGACCACATCGCCCGGGGCGCCGAGGCCGAGGACGTCGGATGTGAGGATGAGCTTCATCGTCTGTCTCCTTCCGCGGTCAGCGAGCGGTCGAGGTGTAGGGCAGCAGTGCCACCTCGCGGGCGTTCTTCACGGCCATGGCGATGTCGCGCTGGTGACGCGTGCACAGGCCAGTCACCCGGCGCGCGCGGATCTTGCCGCGGTCCGAGATGTACTTGCGCAGCATGGGCACGTCCTTGTAATCAGCGGGGGCGGCGCCCTCCTTGCAGAACGCGCATGCCTTCTTCTTCATGGGCTTGCGGATAACGGCCTTGGCCATCGTGGTGCTCCGTTTCTACGGATGCCCGGCGCGAAGCCGGGATGGTCCTGTGTGTTGGTGTTGTGCGGGGTGGATCGAAACTCCGACCCACCCGGGGAGTGGTGCGTGGATCAGAAGGGCGGGGGCTGCTCGTCGGCGAACCCGCCGGGCTGGCTGGCCCACGGGTCCGCGGACCCACTGCTGACGAACCCACCGGGCTGGTTGGGCTGGTTGCCCGAGTTGCCCTGGTTGCTGCTGAAGCTACCGCTGGACTGGTTGCCGGCGAACCCATCGGAACGGGCCACGCGGTTGACCTTGGCAGTTGCATAACGCAGGGCGGGGCCGACCTCGTCCACGTCGCACTCGACGCTGGTGCCCTTGCCGCCGTCGCGGGTCTCGTACTGGCGGACCTTGAGCCGACCGGTGACCACCACGCGGGTGCCCTTGGTCAGCGACTCAGCGACGTTCTCGGCGTACTGGCGCCAGACGCTGCAGCGGATGAAGACGGTGTCGCCGTCCTTCCACTCATTGGTCGCCTTGTCCAGCAAGCGGTTCGTCGAAGCCACCGTGAAGTTCGCGACGGCCTGACCGGACGGCGTGAACCGAAGCTCGGGGTCCGCGGTGAGGTTGCCCACGACTGTGATCGGAATGTCACCTGCAGCCATGTCAGCCCCTACCTGATCTCGGGCCGCATGACCTTGGTGCGCAGCACCGACTCGTTCAGGCCCAGCTGACGGTCGAGCTCGGCAACCGCGGACGCGGCTGCCGTGACGTCGAGGATCGCGTAGATGCCCTCGGACTTCTTCTTGATGTCATAGGCCAGGCGGCGACGACCCCACACGTCCACAGACGTGATGGTGCCACCGTCCTGACGGATGACGTTGAGGAACGTGTCCAGGCTGGGAGCGACAGTGCGCTCATCCAACTCGGGGTCGAGGATCACCATGATCTCGTAGTGGCGCGTGCTCAAGAACCCACCTCCTTCGGACTCAGGCGGCCACGGTCCATCCGTGGCAGGAGGGTTGCAGCGCCCTGGGCGCGACGTCCCCCGCTCACGGATAGTGGTTCAGGGGTCCGACATCCGCCAGCGGCCATCCACAGCCGTGACGTGCCCAGAGACAGGAACAGGGTAGCCCGCAACGGCGCACCGGGGAAATCGCGGCTCGGTCGGGGCAAGGTGCGTCTGGGTCGGTAGCCTCGGGCCATGTCCCTGACGGTCCGACCGATCACCTCCGAGCAACACCTGGCGTTCATCGCAGCCCGCGCCACGGGCAGCGGCATCGTCAGCGTGCTCCAGGTCCCGGGATGGGGGGCGGTCAAGTCCGACTGGCGCAACGAGTCCCTCGGGTGGTTCGAGGGGGAGTCGCTGGTCGGGGCCGGGCTGGTCCTCTACCGACAGGTTCCCCGGGTCCCGCGCTTCCTGGCCTACCTCCCGGAGGGACCCGACATCGATTGGCTGGGCGAGGGACCTGCAGCCCGCGGCCTGTCCGACGTCCCGCAGCGGATTCACCCGTTGTCCGACTGGCTGGAGCCGCTGCTGGCTCACCTGAAGTCGGCAGGGGCGTTCGCCGCCAAGATCGGGCCGCCGATCTGGACGCGCAGATGGAACGCCAGCACGCTCAAGGGCGCCATCGCCGACGGCGATGCGACCGCTCTGCGCGACATCCCGGCCGATCAGACCGATGGCCGGGCGCTGGCCGCCGCCGACGTGCTTGAAGCCACCGGTTGGACCCAGAAGCCCGCGACCGGGGCCGGGTTCGGCGATGTCCAGCCGCGCTACGTCTTCCAGGTGCCGCTGGCCGGGCGCACCGAGGCTGACCTCCTGGCCGGGTTCAACCAGTTGTGGCGGCGCAACATCAAGAAGGCAGCCAAGGCGGGTGTCGAGGTTCGGCGCGGTGCCGCCACGGACCTGCCGGTCTTCCACGAGATCTACGTGGAGACAGCCGAGCGCGACCGGTTCACGCCGCGCGGCTTGCCCTACTTCCAGAGGATGTGGTCCTCGCTGTCCGCCGAGGATCCCGACCGGATCCAGCTCTACCTGGCCGAGCACGACGGCACCTGCCACGCTGCCACAATCGCGGTTCGGGTCAACGACCACGTCTGGTACTCCTACGGGGCATCCACGACGCAGGGACGTGACCTGCGGCCCAGCAACGCGATCCAGTGGCAGATGATCCGTGATTCCCTGGCAACCGGGGCCGCGACCTACGACATGCGTGGCATCACCGACACCTTGGACCCCGATGACCACCTGTTCGGCCTCCTGCAGTTCAAGATCGGGACCGGCGGGTTTGCCCAGGAGTACGTGGGGGAATGGGACTTCGCGATCCGACCAGCACTAACGCGGGCCTTCGAGGCCTACATGCGCAGGCGATGAGCCCGCGCGCGGGCTCCACCAACCGCGACCAACCAGCAGGACACGAGGGCACATGAGCTTCGTCATCTCGATCGACACGGCGCGCTGGCGCGCCCACCAGGACCTCGTGCGGGACGCGATCAGCGACTCGGGCGCCGCCGTGGTCCCCGTTGCCAAGGGCAACGGGTATGGAGTCGGCAACGTCCGCCTGGCCAGCGAGTCCCGGCGGCTCGGGGCGCAATGCATCGCCGTCGGCACAGTCTTCGAAGCTCCCGCCGTGCTGACTGCCGAGACCGACCTCGATGTACTCGTGCTCGAACCGGTGCGGTTGCGCGACGAGAGGGCCGCCGAGGCCTGGCGAGCACTGGCTCAGCATCCCGGCGCCTCGCGGGTCATCCACACGGTGGCCAGCACCGCGGCCGCGGCCGACATTGCGGTCCTGGCCACGCCGGCGTCCCCGCGACGGGTCGTCCTCGAGGGGCTGACCTCGATGCGCCGGTTCGGCATGACTGAGGACGAGCTGGCCGGTGCGATCACGGCGCTGGCACCTCTGATCGCCTCCGGAGCGATCAGTCTCGAGGGCCTGGCACTGCATCTGCCGATCGCCACCCCGGAGGAGCCACGGATCGCGTCCATGGCCATGCTGACCTCCGACGATTCCGCCCCGCAGCCCGTGGTGGTCGGCTCGGCGCGGGTCCACGAGGTGGTGGCCTGGGGACTGCTGTGGCCCGCGCTACTGGCGAACCTCGCCGGGCCGGCTGACGCCGGTGCGCTGTGGCTCAGCCACCTCGACGACAGCGAGTGCGCCCACGTGCGCTCGGCGCTGCCGGATCTGCCGCTGCGCCTGCGCGTCGGCACGCGGCTCTGGCTCGGGGATCGGGCGGCGTTGCGCGCAGGCGGGGCTGTGCTCGCGGTGCACCCAACACCCCAGGGCCAGTCAGCCGGCTACCACCAGCGCCGCGGCCCACGCGATGGTTTCGTCGTCGTGGTCAGTGGCGGAACCTCACACGGGGTCGCCCTCACCGCACCCCGCCCGGCCCGAAGTGCACGTCAGCGGGCGGCCTCGGCCGGCTCGGGTGCACTCGAGGCCGCAGGTAGGTTTCGCTCCCCGTTCCGGCTGCCCTCGGGTGGGCACGCCTGGTTCCTGGAACCCCCGCACATGCACGTCTCCATGCTGCGGATCCCCCGGGGCACGATCCCCCCGCCGGTGGGCGAGCTGCTCGAGTGCGACGTTCGGTTCACGACGGTGGCACCCGACACGATCATCGGCTGACTGCGCCCACCGGTGCAGCCGCCGCGGCCTCCTCTGCCGCCAGCCTGGCTGGGACGCAGTCCAGCACACCCCCGCCCGGGTCATCGGTGTCCTCGACGAACCCGTCGGTGCGCACTGGGTCGTGGGCGGGCAGCCACACATCGCGCACCACGAGGCACATCAGCCAGGCCGTTGCCAGCCAGTGCGCCGCCGTCGCCGCGACGTACCAGCCCTCGTGCAGGCCCTTGTCCTGCGTGCCGAACCCGACGAGGAACCACCAGATCCCCACGAAGTAGGCCGACTCGGCCGCTTGCCAGATCAGCAGGTCACGCCACCGCGGCCGGGCCATCACGGCCAGGGGCAGGACCCACAGCACGTACTGGGGGGAGTACACCTTGTTGGTCAGGACGAACGCGCCGACGGTGAGGAAGGCCAGTGCGGCCAACCGGGGCGGCTCGGGCGCGCGCAAGGCCAGCCAGGCGATGCCCGCGCAGGCCACCAGGAAGGAGCCAGACGCCAGCGGGTTCAGGATCTCGGCCGGGAGCTCGACGCCGATCAGGGACAGCGCGTACCACGGCGACCCGAAGTCCATGCCCCGCTCACGGGAGAACGTGTAGAACCGCGACCAACCCTCGAAGTTGGCCAGCATCACCGGCACGTTGACCACCAGCCACGAACCGAG
>JAQBEX010000197.1:0-7818 GCA_032123675.1 Actinomycetes bacterium | reverse complement strand
CCCGGCGTTGTCGAAGCAGGCGCGCACGGCGATCTCGGCGGCGCGACCCGGGTCGACATCGTCGACCACGATCATCGGGTTCTTCCCGCCGAGCTCCATCGAGCAGCCGATCAGCCGCTCCCCGCACCGGCCGGCGATCGTCGCTCCGACCGCGGTGGAACCCGTGAACATCATGTAGTCGGCGCGCTCGGTGACCTCCGGGCCCAGCTCGGGGCCGTAGCCCAGAACGACCTGCATGACGCGCGGCGGGATCCCGGCGCGGTGCAGGAGGTCGACGACCCAGAGCGCGGTCAACGGGGTCTGATGGTCCGGCTTGAGCACCACGGCGTTGCCCGCCATCAGCGCCGGGATGGCATCGGCGCCGGCCAGGAACAGCGGGTAGTTCCAGGGGGCGATGTTGCCCACGACCCCCACCGGCCGACGCTCCACGGTCACCTTGGTCAGCACCGGCAAGATCCCGGTCATGCGGTCCGGCGCCAGCAGGCGCGCAGCGTCACGCGCATAGTGCCGTGCCACAGTAGCCACCCCAAGGATCTCCTTGAGGGCGTCCATCCGCGTCTTGCCGGTCTCCCACTGGATCAGGTCCAGGCCCTCGTCACGGTGGGACAGCAGCAGGTCGTGGAAACGCAGCATGATCCGCTTGCGGTCCGCGACCTCCGTCCTGGCCCACCGGACCTGTGCCTGCCTGGCGGTGTCGAAGGCCATGTCGACGTCCGCCACGCAGGAGTACGGGACCTCGACGAGCGGCATGCCGTCGAAGGGCGCCAACGTCGCATGGCGCTCAGCCCCCGGGTGGAGCACCGGAATGGTGAGCAGGGTCTCGACGAGGTCCACGTCGAAGCCAGGTCGGAGCGGGATCGAGGTGTCGACACTCATGCAGGCAGGCTACCGCGCCGCCCGGTCAGCGGTCCGCCCAGCGGTTCAGGCAGCGGTTCAGGCAGCGGGCCGAGCCGGAGCCGCTGGATCAGGAGCTGGGGGGTTGGTGCCGGGGCACCCTGGGCTGCTCGACGCCCAGGGCGTCGATCTCGGCGGCGATGCGCTGGTCGTCCCAGCCGAGGATCGGGGCGACCAGCTCGGCGGTGTCGCGGGCCGCTGTGGCGGCTCGGTCCCGGGTCTGAACCGCAAGGCGGGTGCGCCGGATCAGGATGTCGCCGAGCGACCGCGCCCCCTCGTCCCGGGCGGCGATCACCGCCTCGGCGCGGATGACCCGGCCATCGGGATGCAGGGGAGCTCCCAGGCTGGGGTCGGCGGCGACGAGGTCGAGCACGTCCTCGGTCCGGTCTCCGTGGCGACGGAGCAGCCGCTCCACGTAGATCGTGTCCAGACCCGCGGCCCGGGCGCGGCGCACCCGCCCCGCCCACTGCTCACGGAACCCGTCGGCGCCCACGAGCGGGACCTCGTGGGTCGAGGACGGCTCCACATGGCCGGGCAGCTGGTCGGCGGCGGCGTCGACCGCATCGGCGGCCATCACCCGGTAGGTCGTGTACTTGCCGCCGGCGATGGCGACGAACCCCGGGACCGGCAGCATCACGGCGTGTTCCCGTGACAGCTGGGTGGTGTCGCCCTGCCCCGCCGACAGCAGCGGTCGAAGGCCCGCGTACACACCGATGACGTCCTCATGCACCAGCGGCCGGGACAACCATCGGTTCGCCTGGCCGAGCAGGTACTCCACGTCCTCGCCCGTCACACCGGGGGACTCCCGCGGGCCGTCATCGTCGGTGTCGGTCGTCCCGATCAGCCAGTGCTCGCTCCACGGCAGCAGGAACAGCACGCTGTGTGGCGTTCGCGCGATGACTGCCATGGACGAACGGAAGCTGCGCCGGGGCACCACCAGGTGCACGCCCTTGCTGCGCCGGACACTCTGACCGGTGGGCTCCCCGGTGGCCATCGCCACGAGGTCATCGGTCCAGACGCCGGCAGCCGAGAGGACGACCCGGGCGTGCACGAGGAACTCCTCGCCGGTGGACGCGTCGCGGACGAGCGCCCCGGCCACGCGCGCAACGCTGTCAGTGCCGTCGTGGTGCTCGAGCAGGTGCGGCAGGTGCAGGTGCGGTGCGTGTCGGTGCGGTGCGCTGGCCCTCCCCCCATCCGGACCGGTGGACGGATCGGACGGCTCCATGTGGGTGCCCCCACCGGATGCAGCCCGCACATCAGCCGGGTTGCCTGCCTGGGCCCTGATCAGGTCGACGACCTGCACGCCCGTGGCCACCGCGGCGCCCCTCGCCGCGGCGGTGCGGGCCAGGGCGAGGGTGTGGCGCGCGTCGTCGATCTGGGCGTCATGGAACCGGACCGCCCCCTCCATCGCGTCGACTCGCAGACCGGGAGCCAGGCCATGCACAGCAGCCGACGACAGGGTCCGCGGCCGGGGCATCGTGCCGCCGTAGGCACCGATCCGCGACAGCATGTCGTAGAGCGCCACGCCGGCGCCCATGTACGAGCGCTCCACCCCACCGCTGGCCGGAAGCAGGAACGGGACCGGCCGGACGAGGTGCGGGGCGAGCCGATCGAGCAGCAGCCCGCGTTCGGTCAGCGCCTCGCGCACGAGTGCGAACTCCCGCTGCTCGAGGTAGCGCAGGCCCCCGTGGGCCAGGCGCGAGGATCGACTCGATGTCCCCGAGGCCAGGTCGCCAGCCTCCACCAGGCCCACGGACAGGCCACGAACAGCGGCGTCGAGGGCGGCGCCGCAACCGACCACGCCACCACCCACGACCAGCAGGTCGAGCGGATTCTCCGGGGTGGTCGCCCGCATCCGCGCGAGCGAGGTTGCGCGCTGGGTCGGTCCGAGGCTGGACGGGTCCTCCACGTGACGGAGATCACTAGTGCTCATGCGCCCATTCTTCCCATGCCATCGCTGTTTTCGCCGTCCGGAACCATGTGGATGACTCCCTTCGACGTGTGGACGAGAAGCCGTCTCCGTGCTGGGAGACCCCGGTTCACGCCTGTGGATAACCTACCTTGAGCTGTGGATATCAGTGACCCGGGGACACCGTGACGTCGACCCGCTGGAACTCCTTGAGATCCGAGTACCCGGAGGTGGCCATCGCCCGACGCAACGCCCCGACCAGGTTCATGGTCCCGTCCGGGACCCGGCTGGGACCATGCATGACCTGCTCGAGGGACCCGACAGTGCCGGTCCAGTGCCGCTCACCGCGGGGCAGCTCGGAATGGACAGCCTCCATCCCCCAGTGCCAGCCGCGTCCGGGGGCCTCCGCGGCGCGTGCCAGCGGCGAGCCCACCATCACGGCGTCCGCACCGCAGGCCACGGCCTTGACGATGTCCCCGCTGCGACCCATGGCGCCATCGGCGATGACGTGCACGTACCGCCCGCCGGACTCGTCCATGTAGTCCCGGCGCGCGGCCGACACGTCCGCGACCGCCGTGGCCATCGGCACGCGGACCCCCAGCACATCGGCCGTGGTGTGTGACGCGCCACCGCCGAAGCCGACCAGCACACCCGCCGCGCCCGCACGCATCAGGTGCAGGGCAGCGCGGTAGGTGGCCACCCCGCCGACCACGACGGGCGCGTCCAGCGTGTAGATGAAGTCCTTGAGGTTCAGCGCATCGTCCTCGGAACTGACGTGCTCCGCGGACACGGTGGTCCCCCTGATCACGAACAGGTCGATGCCCGCGCTGACGAGCACGGGCGCCAACTCCGTGACGCGGTTGGGTGACAGCGCCCCAGCCACGGTGATCCCGGCTTCGCGGATCTCAGCGATCCGCTCGCGGATCAGGCCGGGCTGCACCGGGGCGGCGTACAGCTGCTGCATGCGGGCGTTCGCCTGCAGCTCCGGCAGCTGGCTGATCTCCTCGTAGGCCGATGCGGTGTGCTCGTAGCGGGTCCACAGCCCCTCGAGGTTGAGCACCCCAAGCCCCCCCAGCTGACCCATCCGGATCGCGGTCTCGGGGGAGATGATCGAGTCCATCGGTGCCCCGATGATCGGGTTTTCGAACCGATAGGCATCGATCTGCCAGGCGGTGCTGACCAGCTCCGGGGCCCGGGTGCGCCGGCTTGGGGCGATCGCCATGTCATCGAAGGACATTGCTGCGCGGCCCCGCTTGCCAAGGCCGATCTCGATGTCGTTCATGTGTTCCTCCGGTCCGCCGCGTCAGCGGCCCTGGTAGTTGGGGGCCTCGACCGTCATCTGGATGTCGTGCGGATGTGACTCCTTCAGTCCTGCCGGCGTGATCCGGATGAACCGGCCACGCGCGCGCAACTCAGGGATCGTCCGGGCACCCACGTAGAACATCGACTGGTGCAGGCCGCCGACGAGCTGGTGGGCCACGGCGGACAGTGGCCCCCGGTAGGGAACCTGACCCTCGATGCCCTCAGGCACGATCTTCTCGTCCGTGGCCACGTCGGCCTGGAAGTAGCGGTCCTTGGAGTACGAGACCCGCCCGCGAGAGGCCATGGCCCCCAGTGAGCCCATCCCGCGGTAGTGCTTGAACTGCTTGCCGTTGACGAACACGAGGTCCCCGGGGCTCTCCTCGCACCCGGCCAGCAGCGAGCCGAGCATGACCGTCTCGGCACCGGCCACAAGCGCCTTGGCGATGTCCCCGGAGTACTGCAGACCTCCGTCGCCGATCACCGGGACACCGGCGGGGCCGCACACGAGGGACGCCTCGAAGATCGCGGTGACCTGCGGCACCCCGACGCCGGCCACGACGCGGGTGGTGCAGATCGAACCCGGGCCGACCCCCACCTTGACTGCGTCCGCGCCCGCCTCCACCAACGCCTTGGCGCCGGCCTTCGTGGCGACGTTTCCTCCGATGATCTGCACGTGGGAGGTGGCCGGATCTGCCTTGAGTCGGCTGACCATGTCCAGCAGCAACCGCGCCTGACCGTTGGCAGTGTCGGCAACCAGCACGTCCACGCCGGCCTCGGCCAGGGCCAGTGCGCGCTCCCAGGCGTCGCCATGGAAGCCGATCGCCGCCCCGACCCGCAGCCGACCCTCCGCGTCCTTGGTGGCCATCGGGTACTGCTCGGTCTTGACGAAGTCCTTGACGGTGATCAGCCCGGTGAGTCGACCGGAACTGTCCACCAGCGGCAGCTTCTCGATCCGATGCGCCTGGAGCAGCGCCGCCGCGTCCTCGCGCAGGATCCCCTCGGCTCCGGTCACGAGCGGCATGCGCGTCATGGCGTCACGTACCAGCGTGGTCGCGTACTGCTCGACAGGCAGGAACAGCAGGTCACGGTTCGTCACGATCCCCAGCAGGGTTCGGTCGGCATCGATGACGGGCAGGCCGGAGACGCGGTAGCGACCGCACAGCTCATCCAGCTCGGCCACGGTGGCATCCGGGCCCACGGTGACCGGGTCGTGGATCATCCCCGACTCGCTGCGCTTGACCGTGTCGACCTCGGCCGCCTGGTCAGCGATCGACAGGTTGCGGTGCAGCACGCCGATCCCGCCCTGGCGGGCCATGGCGATAGCCATCCGCGCCTCGGTGACAGTGTCCATGGCGGCCGACACCAGCGGCACGGCCAGGTTGATGTCGCGGGTCAGCCGGGTGGCCGTCTGCACCTCGGAGGGCACAACGTCGGAGTGGTCGGGCATGAGCAGCACGTCGTCATAGGTCAGCCCGGTGTAGCCGAACATCTCCTCTGCTGCCGCGCGGTCGGCCGGATCGATCACGTGTTACCCCTCTCCCACTGGGATCAGGGTATCTGCACCCCCGGACCGCGCAGCGCCGAACGAGGGCGGATCAACTCAGCAGTCCCTACCGGACCCCCTCAGCCGGGGATTCTGCGCGTTCCGCCGGCACGAGGCCCTGCCCGTGCCCACCGCCGAGTCATCGATCGGGTCACAAGCCCATCGCGGAACGCACACCACCGACTGCTTGCTCGAGGTCCGTCACATCCCCGCCTCCCGGTGTGTCGGATCCCCAGCCCGGCCCCCCGCGCAGGACCCGGGCGGGCGGGCGCTTGGGCGGCAGCTCCGGCAGGGACGGGCCAGGCATCTGCGCCCAGAGGAAGATCACGGGGGGACCGAGCCGCGCCACCGCATCGCGCAGCGCCTCGTCCGGAGTTCTGGCCCCGAGGACGTGACTGGCGATCCCCACGTCCGACAGCGCAGCCTGAAGGACCAGGAGGGGCAGGTCATGCAGGTCCTCGGCCACCGTGGCCAAAAGGGCGGGGCGCCGGTTGCGCGGCCGCTCGAGGCGGGCGGAGTGTGCGGACAGGCATCCGCTGACCACCGTGGAGAATGAGTGCTCAATCTCCACGCCCCGGTTGGTCTCCTCCCAGCGCTCGCCGATGGCCACCATCACCGGCCGGATCAGCTCCTCCCACGTGTCGATCGCGCCACGCTCAGCCAGCGACGAGCTCAGGGTGCGCCGGCACGCCGCGGAGTCCAGGGCCATCGCGGCCCGGGCCAGACCACGGGCCGACCGCGTCCGCCGGGGCATGGGCAGGACCCGCCCCCCACCGGCTGAACCCGTACCGACACCCGCCGGCGGCGCCGGGTGCCGAGCGGCCGGCCCGGGACCAGCCGCGCCCGACGGCTCCGGCTCGCGGAGGACCACGTACGGGTTCGCCGCCTCGCGCGCATCGGCACCGATCTCCGCCTCGATCGCCGCTCGGGCGGCCTCGGCCGGAGGCACTCCCTGCTGCACGAGGCGGTGCATGACCTCGAGCCGAGCGAGGTCGACCGGACCGTACCGGCGATGGCCCCCCGCAGTATGGAGGCTGGGCGCAAGGCCATACCGCCGCTCCCAGCTGCGCAACGTTCCCGGGGCGACCCCCAATCCGCGCGCAGCACCCGCGACGCTCAGCGCTGGAGCCGGGGGCGCGCTCGGCGCGGTGCCCAGAACCGCTTCCTGGGACTCATCGGCCACGTCCGCGGCAAGGTCGGAGTCGGCGAGCCCCAGAGCTGCCTCAGCCGACTGAGGGGCAGCCCCGGCGGGTGGAGCGTCCTGCGGGGCGGAGGCGGAGCGGGAGCCCGGGCTCGGGGTCGGGAGCGCTGTCATGTCGACATTGTGCAAGGTTTCTGCAAATTCCGCCTGCGGACGTTCCCCATCCTCCCTGGAACCGGGAACATGGAGGTGGACGAACGTGTTGTCACCAGTACACAGGTCCCGCGCATCAGGGTCCCAGAGGCACTTGCATAAGATGCGCACAAGTTCTACGATGAAGTGAGGACGACGGTGAGAGGACCAGCCATGGCAGACGTATCAAGGCTCCCGGGGCCAAACGCAGACTTCTGGGACTGGCAGATGCACGCGGCTTGCCGCGGCGTCGACTCCGAGATGTTCTTCCATCCGGAGGGTGAGCGCGGCGGGGCCAAGGAGGAGCGCGAGCGGCAGGCCAAGGCCCTCTGCGCAGCCTGCCCGGTCATGGCGCAGTGCCGAGCGCACGCGCTGAAGGTGCGCGAGCCGTTCGGTGTCTGGGGTGGCCTGACCGAGTCGGAGCGCTCAGTCATCTACCAGCAGGAGCAGCAGCAGTCCCGCCCCGCGCGCACCGCAGCCAGCGCCTGATCCACGGCGCGTCCACAGGTGGCTGGCCACACGATGGCCCAGTCATGCGCCAACATCGAGCGTGCTGGCTCACCGCCACACGTGGCGCCCAGCCCCGTTCATGGCCAGGGCCCCGGCTCCAACAGTCGCCTGTTCGAGTCGGGGCCCTCGTCACTTGCGGGGGTCAGTGCGTGTGCCCGCCGGGCCCGTGACTGTGACCGTGGCCGGCCTCGTCCTCGGCCGGCTTCTCGACGACCAGGACGTCGGTGGTGAGCAGCATCCCGGCGATGGACACGGCATTCTCCAGTGCGGAGCGCGTGACCTTCACCGGGTCGATGATGCCCGCCGCGACCAGGTCGACGAACTCGC
>JAQBEX010000196.1:0-3078 GCA_032123675.1 Actinomycetes bacterium | reverse complement strand
AGGCGCGAGATCGCGCGGAAGTACTTCTTGCGGTAGCCACCGCGCAGCATGTCCTCGGCGAAGACCTGGTCCAGCGGAACACCGGAGGACACCACTGGGACGTCGCGGTCGTAGAGACGGTCGGCGAGCACGACCAGACGCAGCGCGGCGGACTGGTCGGTGACCGGCGCCACCTCGGTGAGGTGGACGCGCTCCACGCCATCAAGCAGGGCGCCGTAGCGTGAGGGGTGGACCCGGCTCAGGTGTGCCATCAACGACGGGAAGTCGTCGATCCAGCCGTTGCCGGCCAAGAGCGTGACCTGCGACCGCGGCAGTGGCGCTGGGGCCTGCGGCAGGCCCCGGTGGCGGTAGTCCTCGCCGTCGATCCGGAAGACGTCGAAGTGGGCGGCCAGTCCCTGGATCTCACGGAGGAAGTCGTCGGCGGCGAACCGGCCCTCCCCCAGCCGGTCGGGCAGCGTGTTCGACGTGGCCGCGAGCCGGACGCCTGCATCGACGAGCCGGTTGAGCAGCGTTGACATCAGGACGGTGTCCCCGGGATCGTCGAGCTCGAACTCGTCGATGCAGACCAGCCGATGGCCCGAGAGTGCTTCGACGGTGTTCGCGAAGCCCAGGGCACCCACGAGGTGCGTGTACTCGACGAACGTGCCGAATGCCTTGGGGCCGGGCGCGTCGTGCCACAACGCCGCGAGCAGGTGCGTCTTGCCGACGCCGAATCCGCCGTCCAGGTAGATGCCCTCGCGGCGTTCGGGCGGGGCCGCCCGGCGGAACCGGAACCTCGGTGCCACCGCGGGCGCGTTCATCTGCGCCGCGAACGCGTGCAACCCAGCAACCGCGGCTGCCTGGGTCGGCTGCGCCGGATCAGGCAGGTAGGTGTCGAACGACTCAGCGGCGAAGCGCGGGGGGGGCGCGAGCTCGGCGATGAGACGGTCGGGCGCCACATTCGGGAGGCGGTCGACCAGATGGGGCATGGTCGAAGCCTGCCAGACACCATGATGGTGCGATGACCCCAGATGCCCGCGAAGCGGCCTCCCATGAGTCCGAAGCGCGCTTCAGCGTCGACCCGCCGGTGGAGCCCATGCTGGCCAAGCCGATCGCGGGGCTCCCCGAGTCGGCCGAGGGGCTGGCGTTCCAGCCGAAGTGGGACGGATTCCGCGTCCTGATCTATCGCCGCGGTGATGATGTCGTGATCCAGGGACGGATGCGGGCAGCCGACGCCGCGCTCAGGGGCAAGTGGGACCTGACGTATCTCTTCCCCGAGATGGTCGAACATGTCCGCGCGCTGTCGGTGAGCGATGTCGTCCTCGACGGCGAGCTTGTGGTGATCCGGGACGGACGGCTTGCCTTCGACGCGCTGCAGGGGCGGCTGCGCCCCCGCCACGAGGAGGGCGGCTGGAAGATCGCGCAACTGGCCGCCGACTCCCCCACCTCGTTCGTCGCCTTCGATCTCCTGGGGTTCGAGGGCCGTGATCTGCGCACCGTGCCCTTCGAGCAGCGGCGCGTCGCCCTCGAGGAGGCACTGGCCGATGCTGCAGCGCCGGTCTTCCTCACGCCGCAGACGTCGGACCTCGATGTTGCCGCGCGGTGGTTCGAGGAGCTGCCCGGTGCCGGCCTCGATGGACTCATCGCCCGGCCGGTCGACGGGATCTATGCCCCCGGCAAGCGCGCCCTGTTCAAGATCAAGCCCGCGCACACCGTGGACGTGGTCTGCGCGGGCTGGCGACCGTATGCCAAGCCGGGCCCCGACGGGCAGGAGGTGGTCGGCTCGATCCTCATCGGGCTGTACGACGCGCACGGGGTGCTGCAGATGATCGGAGCGATGAGCGCATTCCCCATGGCTGTTCGTGCTCAGCTCGCCGGGGAGCTGGCCGACCTCGCGGCGGGCCAGGACCATCCGTGGTTCGAGGCACAGGGGCGGGTGCCAGACATGCCCAGCCGCTGGTCGTCCGGCAAGACCCGCGTGTGGCATCCGTTGCGACCCGAGCTGGTCGCTGAGGTCTCCTACGACCAGGTCGAGTCGGGACGCCTGCGCCATGTCGCCGGCTTCGTGCGCTGGCGGCCGGACAAGGACCCACTGGAGTGCATGATGGCGGGCCTCGCGACCCCTGAGCCGATGCACATCGATCAGGTGCTCAGAGCAGGGCGCTGACCGGGCGAGCCCTCCTGGCCCACGGGCGACTCCCCGCGAGGACTCGGGCCCACGCGGCGCGGCGATCGTGTGGCCATTATGGACGGGTATGTCTGATTCCGCGGGGTACACTTGGACCCGGATCGGGTCACGCGGCGTGTCTGCGCGCTGGTGCCCGTGGCGGGGGCGACGATGGTGCCAACCGCGAGCTCTGACTAGGGGAATCACACGCATGTCCATCCCGTTTCTGCATCTTCCCGCGACAGTGGGTCGCGTTCTGCATCAGCCCGCGACAGTGGGCCGTGAGGATCGACTCGTCCGCGGCAGTATCGCGTTCAGCTTGCTGCTGCTGGCCAGTTTCCCGGTGCTGGTCTCAGGAGCCTTCACGCCGATCACCGTCGGCTTCTTCGCACTCGGGCTGTACTTCGCCCTGACGGCGGCCCTCGGTCGCGACCCGCTTTACACGCACTTCGGGATCGACACCGGCGCCGACCAGGGCGGCCAGCCGTCGCCGGTCGGCGACGTGCCAGCCGGGATGGATCCGGCGGTGGACGTCCGGGTCGTGGACGTCCGGGACTCCAACGGGTCGCCGACACTCGGGCACCGGCCGGATCAGGTCACCGGCAGCTGACGTCGTTGCCGACCCCGGGTTCGGCCTCGGGAGCCGTGGCCGGCGGACCCGGGGGATCCGGCAGCCGTGCGGGTTGACCCGGCGGACCCGGTGATCCGTGCAGGTTGATGACCGTAGAAGGTCGACAACCCACACGGAAGGGAGCGGTCCGCGCTCGAACCCGCCCGGGGTCCCACGAGGCGGTCCGCGCTCGAACCCGCCCCGGGTCCTACGAGGTGCGGTCCGCGTCCCGGCTCGGTTGGACCCGTTTGGGCTCGCCCGGCATCTTCGGGTAGTCGGGTGGATAGGGCATGTCGTCGAGACCGTCGTCACGGATGTCGCG
>JAQBEX010000195.1:0-3893 GCA_032123675.1 Actinomycetes bacterium | reverse complement strand
AATCACTTCTCGCTGCCGAACCAACGCTGCGGGTTCAGCAACACCATCACGACGTTCAACGACGTCGGGACCGGTGCCTACCAATTCCATGTCGGCCTGTCGGCGGACATCGAGTGCTGCACCTGGGTGCGCGGGGACTACTTGGTGCAGGTGATCGTCACGTCCGGATCTCGGACCGGGCAGGGCACGGCCGTCTTGCGGATCCGCTAGAGCACCTGCGGGATTGCCCCCCAGATCGGGCGGATGTGGTCGATGTGTCGATCGTGCGCGTCCCGGTCCGGCTTCGAGCGGGCGGCTACCCGGCTCCCTGAGGGAAACCGGCCTCTGACCTGCGGTGTTCTGGTGGGCGATACAGGAATCGAACCTGTGACCTCTTCCGTGTCAAGGAAGCGCGCTAGCCCCTGCGCCAATCGCCCAGACTATAGATCCTACGAGGTGGCGACGGGATTTGAACCCGTGTACACGGCTTTGCAGGCCGTTGCCTCGCCTCTCGGCCACGCCACCATGAGCCCTCGATCAGACCCCTTGCGAGCGGACGACGGGATTCGAACCCGCGACCCTCACCTTGGCAAGGTGATGCGCTACCAGCTGCGCTACGTCCGCAATGCCCGCCTCGCGAGCACCCACGAAGAATAGCCCATGGCGGCAGTCGCGACCAAAAGATCCAGAGCCGCGCACGAGCAGACAGGACGGCACCGGGGCTCCTAGTCTCACCATGTGCCGACTTCGCAGGCCGATCCCATCGGCGTCGTGGGGGAGTGGACCGCCACGGACCTGCAGGAGGTCTCCCACGATCCGGCGTCCCTGGACCTCGGCGGGCGGTGGGCGGTATCGATCACCTTCGAGGGAAAGGCGACACTCGCTCGGTTCGGCACCTGGGCGCGCGGGACGCCGAGCCCGGACGAGATGGGGCCGTGGCGCGGTCCGGATCCCGATGCCTGGACCTCATCACTGACCGAGGAGGACTACGTAGCGGCGGTCGAGTCCGTGCGGGCACACATCAGCAGGGGCGAGGTCTACCAGGCCAACATCTGCCGAGTGCTGCGGACTCCGTTGGATCCGGACTCGGACGTGGTGGCGCTGCACAACCTGCTCGGCGCCGGCAACCCAGCGCCGCATTCCGGGGCACTGCGCCTGCCTGACCAGGGTGTCCACGTCGCGTCCGCGTCCCCTGAGCTGTACTTGCGCCGCGACGGCGACATGATCGAGTCCCGGCCCATCAAGGGAACCGGCAAGCGTGCCGCCGACCTGCTGGCCAAGGACGAGGCTGAGAACATCATGATTGTCGACCTCGTGCGCAACGACCTCGGGCGGATCTGCCGCGCTGGCAGCGTGGGTGTCCCCGGGATGCTCGAGGTCGAGCACCACCCCGGCCTGGTGCACCTGGTCTCCACTGTGTCCGGGGAGCTGCTGCCCCGGACGACGTGGCCGCAGATCCTCGCGGCGACCTTCCCGCCTGGATCGGTCACGGGGGCCCCCAAGATCGCTGCGTTGCAGATCATCGACGCATTGGAGGCAGGACCACGCGGCCCCTACTGCGGGGCCTTCGGCTGGGTCGACGCGGATCGCGGGACCGCCGAACTGGCCGTGGCAATCCGCACCTTCTGGCGGGAGGACGGCCCCGGTGGCCCCCAACTTGCCTTCGGCACCGGCGCAGGCATCACATGGGACAGCGATCCACAGGCAGAATGGCGCGAGACACAGTTGAAGTCCGCGAGGCTGCTGGCCGTCGCGGGCAGTGGGGAGGTGCCATGAGGTTCTGGGCGGCGGGTGGCCTGGTGCCCGAGGAGGACGCCGCTGTGGCGGTCCTCGATCACGGCTTCACGGTCGGCGACGGAGTGTTCGAGACCCTCAAGACGGTCGACGATGCCTCGGTCGGCGTCGTTCCGTTCGCAATGGATCGGCACCTGCAGCGCCTGTCGCGCTCGGCCGCGGGGATGGGGATCACGGCCCCCGACCTGAACGAGGTGCGCGACGCGCTGCTGGCGGTATGCGCCGCCAACCCGGAGCTCGCTGGCGGTGGGCGGCTGCGGATCACCCTGACCTCGGGCGCGGGGCCGCTGGGCTCGGATCGGACCTCGGAGGAAGCCACCCTGGTGGTCGCTGCTTCGCCGTCCAAGGCCTGGCCCGAGTCAACGACGTTGGCCCTGTCGCCCTGGCCGCGCAATGAGCGCAGTCCAGTGGTCGGGCTCAAGACGACGTCGTATGCGGAGAACGTCCTTGCTCTGGCCCGGGCCAAGAGCCGTGGAGCTGGGGAGGCGCTGCTTGCCAACCTCTCGGGCGACGTGTGCGAGGGGACGGGATCCAACGTCTTCATCGTCATCGATGGACAGTTGACCACCCCGCCGCTGTCGAGCGGCTGCCTGGCGGGCATCACCAGGGAGCTGGTCATCCAGTGGTGCACGGACGCGGGGATCGACGTCCAGGAGCGCTCACTGCCCGCTACCCAGCTCACCAGGGCCGAGGAGATCTTCATCACCTCGTCGACGCGTGACGTGCACCCGGTCCGCGGCCTGCTCGAGGACAGCGGAGCCACGGTGTGGACGTCCGCGGGTCATGAACTGACCTCGATGGCCGCTCGCGAGTTCAGCACGCGGTCATCTGCTCAATGGAACCCCTGACCCTGGCCGTGAAGCGAACCCCGGGAGTTGATCAGACCTCTTTGATGCCCTCGCCGAGGATCCGCTCGATGCATCGGTCGACGTCCACGGTCGTGCCCTCGTCGCCGACGGCAACGATGTCGAACGTGCGGCGCACGAAGTGCTCGATGTGCCGCCGGTCGGCCTCGAGGACGGCCTGGCCGGTGGGGGAGTTCAGGGCCAACAGGATCAACGGCTGGGCACCGTGGTTCTCGGGCCATATGACGATGTCACCCTCACCGGATGGCCGCTGCATCCCCTCGAGGATGAGGTCGCGAGCGAACATCCACTCGATGTCGGCAGCGCCTGTCCGGAAGGTCGCCCGGACGGCGTACGGCTCATCTGAGCGGTACTCGAGCTCGCAGGGAACGTCGATGGTGCGGTCGGAGTCCACGACCATCCGCATTGACAACTCGGCCGTAACTGCGGTCGGAATGCTGCGGAACATCTGCCTCACCTCTCAATGTCAGGCTAATAACATCACCCTCGTACCCGAAACCCGTGGCACTTACCCCTACTAGGGTGTGAGTCGTGTCACGAATCCCGTCCGAGGACGACCCGAATCCGGCCAATGTCGGCAAGTCGGGCAGCCCTCGTTCAGACGAGGACGACGACAACCTCCGCGAGCAGATACGAGAAGCCGCCGCCGACGCGTTCCAGAAGATCGAGGAGACCGCGCCACCGAGCGTGGCGTCCCGACTGCGCACCTTCCGGGAGAGGTTGCGGCGCAACCGTGGCCTGGACACCGTCTGGCGGGTCATGGTCTTCGCCCTCGGCTGCACGTTGATTGCCGCCGGGATGGTCATGTGGGTCATTCCTGGGCCCGGATGGGCCACGATCATCCTCGGCCTCGTGGTCCTGGCATCTGAGTTCAGCTGGGCCAACCGCGCGCTCAACCCGGTCCGACACGCTGCTCAGCGCGCCACCGAGGCCGCGATGGACCCCCGCCGACGCAAGCGCAACCTGACACTGGCCGCCATCGGCGGCGTACTCCTGGGCATCGCCGTGGGCTGGTACCTGCTCACGTACGGCTTCAGCATCAACCCGATCATGCAGTGGTTCCAGGATGCCCTCGACTGGTTCACGGGCCTGTTCGACTGAGGCATCCCACGGTTTGGGCGGTCGCAGGGTGAGTTGGTAGAGTTCGGCGATCAGGGCGATTAGCTCAGCGGTTAGAGCGCTCGCTTCACACGCGAGAGGTCACAGGTTCGATCCCCGTATCGCCCACACACATCACCGCAGGTCAGGCCCCGG
>JAQBEX010000194.1:0-17413 GCA_032123675.1 Actinomycetes bacterium | reverse complement strand
CTCGGCTGGACGGGCAAGCTGGTGGCGGTCATCGTCCCGGGCATGGTCACGGCCTTCGGAGTCTTCTGGATGACCCAGTATTTCGAGGAAACCCTGCCCTTCGAGCTGATCGAGGCGGCCCGGGTCGACGGGTGCTCCATGATCCGCACCTTCTGGCACGTCGCACTGCCGGCAGCCAAGCCGGCCGCCGCGATGCTGGCGCTGTTCACGTTCGTCGCCTCGTGGACGAGCTTCTTCTGGCCATTCATCGTGCTCGGATCCACCAACCCGACACTTCCGGTCAGCCTGCAGCTGCTCCAGGCCTCCTACTTCAAGGACTACTCGTTGATCATGGCCGGTGTTGTCCTGGCGACCATTCCGCTGATCCTGCTGTTCATCGTGGCCGGTAGGCAGCTCGTCTCCGGCATCATGGCGGGGGCTGTCAAGGGATGAGCCACGGGGGTAGCTTCCCCGAGGGCTTCCTCTGGGGGGCTGCGACCGCGGCGTACCAGATCGAGGGTGCCGTCCATGATGACGGGCGGGGACCCTCCATCTGGGACACCTTCAGCCACACGCCCGGAGCCGTGGTCGGCGGTGATACCGGTGACGTCGCGGCCGACCACTATCACCGGTATCTCGAGGACGTCGACCTGATGGCGTCGCTGAACCTGGCTGCCTATCGGTTCTCGATCGCGTGGCCCCGGATCCAGCCCGACGGGACCGGTCCCGTCAACAGCCGGGGCCTGGCCTTCTACGACCGGTTGGTCGACGCGCTGCTGGCACGCGGGATCATTCCGGCGGCGACCCTGTATCACTGGGATCTCCCGCAGGCCCTCGAGGACGCGGGCGGCTGGCCCGAACGCGACACGGCACGTCGGTTCGCTGACTACGCCGGGCTCGTGCACGGCGCCCTCGGCGACCGGGTCGACCTGTGGACCACGCTGAACGAGCCCTGGTGCACGGCCAATCTGGGGTACTGGTCGGGCATCCATGCCCCGGGTCGCCGTGAGCCCGGCCAGGCGCTGGCGGCGATGCACCACCTGTTGCTCGGCCACGGAATGGCGATCGATGCGATGCGCGCGCAGGCCAGACCCGAGGAGCAACTGTCGATCACGCTGAACCTGTGGCCGGTCCTGCCCGCATCAGACGGCCCGCAGGACTCGGCTGCCGCGGATCTCATGGACGGCTTGCAGAACCGGGTCTTCCTCGACCCGGTCCTGCGTGGTGCCTACCCGCAGGACGTGATCGCGGCCACGTCCGACCTCACCGACTGGGAGTTCGTGCAGCCCGGCGATCTTGCCGTCATCAGCCGGCCGATCGACCTGCTCGGCGTCAACTACTACGCACCGCTGCGTGCGGGTGCAGAACCCGAGACCACCCAGCGGACGAGCTTCCCGGCGGACCGGGGCATCCGCGTGCTGCCGCCGCAGGGTGCGGTGACCGGGATGGGGTGGGAGATCAACCCCGGAGCATTCACCGACCTGCTCGTGAGGCTGCAGACGGAGTACGGCATCCCGGTGGTGGTCACCGAGAACGGCGCGGCCTTCCCCGACGTGCTCGAGTCGACGGGCCAGGTCGAGGATCCCGGACGGCTGGCATACATCGCCGGACACGTGGGTGCTGTGCACGACGCGATCGCCCGAGGCGCCGACGTGCGCGGCTACTTCGCATGGTCGCTGCTGGACAACTTCGAATGGGCAGAGGGCTACGCCAAGCGATTCGGCATCGTCTACGTGGACTACGACACGATGGCCCGACATCCCAAGAGCAGTGCGCGCTGGTTCGCCGAGACGGCCAGGCTCAGCCAGCTGCAGCCCGCAACGCGAGTTGGGCGTGCGACTGCGGGCGCGCCATGACGCCGACCCATGGGGTGGCGCGCCCGACACTGGATGACGTCGCTGTCCACGCTGGCGTCTCCCGCGCAACCGTGTCCCGTGTCGTGAACTCCCAGTCCAGCGTTGCCCCCGAGTTGCGCGAGCGGGTGCAGGAGGCGATCGACGAGCTCGGGTACGTCCCCAACCAGGCTGCCCGATCACTGATGACTCGGCGCTCCGACACCATCGCACTCGTCGCCTCGGAGCCGGCAACGCGCGTCTTCGGGGACCCATTCTTCAGCGGGATCGTGCGGGGCGTGAGCATGGAGGCCAACCGGGCGAACCTGCAGTTCATGCTCCTCATGGCCCAGGACTTCGAGGACCTGGAGCGCGTCAAGCGGTCCCTGAGGGTCTGGCCGGTGGGTGGTGTGCTGCTCATCTCCGGACACGCCGGCGATGGGCTGCCCGAGGAACTCCAGGAGCTGGGACTGCCCTACATCATCGGTGGCCGGCCCACGCGTGCGGACCTGGTTGCACCGTACGTCGACAGCGCGAACGTGATCGGGGCGCAGCTTGCCGCGGAGCACCTGCTCTCCGTGGGACGGCGACGGATCGGAACGATCACCGGACCCTTGGACATGGGCGCCGGCGTAGACAGGTTGGCCGGCTTCCGAGACTCACTGGGCACGTCCTTCCGCGCGGACTGCGCCGAGAACGGGGACTTCACGCAGCGTGGCGGTGAGGACGCAACCCAACGCCTGCTCGAGCGGTGCCCCGACCTCGACGGACTGTTCGTGGCCTCTGACCTCATGGCGCTCGGGGCACTGGCGGCGCTGCGCCGGGCAGGTCTGCAGGTTCCCCGGGATGTCGCCATCGTCGGATTCGACGACAACGAGTTCGCCCTGACCTCCGATCCCCCGCTGACCACCGTCCGGCAGGCCCCGATCGTCCAGGGCCGCGCGATGGTGCGGCTCTACCTGGAGCTGAACCGCCCCGACATCGAGGTGGCCGACGAACCGGGCATCCCCGACCTGAGCGGCCGCGACCACCTCGTCCTGCCGGTCAAGCTCGTGGTGCGCGACTCCGCCTGACCGAGCCCAGCCGATCGTCCGTTTTGCCCTCTTGACGTGGGCGACTGGGGGGTAGAGGCTCGGAGAGCGCTCTCGGACTAGCGCTCAACGGACAACGACCAGCGCCCCACGCCCTGGTCGACCAGATCCCCGCACCGGGCTTCGGGGGATCTGGAGGCCCCAGTGTCTGGACACATCGGAGATCAAGGAGAGGTTGAATGCATCGTCGTCGATCGCATCCGCAGCAACCACCGAACGAAAATCGTTCCACCCCGCCCCCAGGTTCACTGGCCGGCAGCCGGGTCCTCGCCGTCGTCGCGGTCCTCGTGGCGGCGCTGCTGGGTCCAGTCGGGGCAGCGGCCAGCGCAGCCCCGGCAGCCCCCGCGGCAGGTACCGCGGCCGCCGGCGTCCAACTCAAGGCGAAGCCAGGGCCGGCGCAGGCGCCCGACTTCGGGCCCAACGTGACGATCTTCGACGACTCCTGGACAACAGCCGAGATCCAGGCGAAGTTCGACGAGGTCCACACTGCGCAGGTCAGCAACGAGATGGGCACCGATCGCTACGGCCTCTACTTCATGCCGGGGACGTACGGCAGTGACGAGGAGCCGCTGCAGGGCAAGGTCGGCTACTACACCGAGGTCGCGGGCTTGGGCGCCGCGCCGAGTGACGTGCAGATCAACGGCACCATCGAGGTCTACAACCAGTGCTTCGACGATCCCGACAACCCCGAGTTCATCGGCTGCTTCGCGCTGAACAACTTCTGGCGCGGCCTGTCGAACCTGACGATCAACGTCAACACCGCCGGGCAACCCGGCTGTGAGGCGTCAGCCAACTTCTGGGCCGTGTCCCAGGCAGTGTCGCTGCGCCGGGTGGATGTCCAAGGTGGCCAACTCACGTTGATGGACTACTGCACCGGTCCGTCGTTCGCCAGCGGTGGCTTCATCGCCGACTCCCGCGCAGGGACGATAATCAACGGCTCGCAGCAGCAGTGGTATACCCGCAACACCGAGGTGGGCGCGTGGACCAACGCAGTGTGGAACCAGGTCTTCTCGGGCGTTGAGGGCGCACCTGACGATGCCACCTACCCCGACCCGCCGTACACGACCCTGGAGCAGACCCCGCTGAGCCGGGAGAAGCCCTACCTGTACGTCGATGACAACGGCACGTGGATGGTCCGGGTCCCGTCGGCCGACACCAACACCCGCGGCGTCACCTGGGACGAGGGCCTGACCGCCGGTCGATCGATTCCGCTGAGCAAGTTCTTCATCGCCGACCCGGACGATCCGGTCAAGCGGATCAACCAGGAGCTGGCCCGCGGCAAGCAGCTGATCCTGACACCTGGTGTCTACGACATCGACAAGAGCATCCAGGTCAAGCGCGCCAACACGGTCGTCCTGGGCATGGGCCTGGCGACGCTGGACGCGGTGGATGGCGCGGTTCCGATGCGCCTGTTCGACCGGCAGGGCATCATCGTGGCCGGTATCACCATCGACGCAGGCTCCGTGAATTCCGAAATCAACGATGAGGAGTCGCCGGTCCTGCTGCAGGTCGGCAAGCCCAACGGCAACAACGGCCGGAACACAAGCAGTGCCGCCAACCCGACCACGCTGTCCGACGTGTACTTCCGCGTGGGCGGGCCGCACACTGGCAAGGTCGACATCGCCCTGGAGGTCAACAGCGACAACGTGCTGATCGACCACACCTGGGTGTGGCGGGGTGACCACGGCATCGAGGACTTCGACCGCGAGGACGGCACGTTCGGCGACAATGTGCGCTGGCGGACCAACACCGGGCGCAACGGCGTGGTCGTCAATGGCGACGACGTCACGGCGACCGGCTACTTCGTCGAGCACTTCCAGGAGTACAACAGCGTCTGGAACGGCGAACGTGGACGAGTGATTCTGTTCCAGAACGAGTTGCCCTACGACCCGCCCTCGCAGGCGGACTGGACCGCGGACGACGGCACGCTCGGCTGGGCCGGATACAAGGTCGCCGACGACGTCATGGAGCACCGCCTGTCCGGTGGTGGGGTCTATGCGTTCAACCGCAACGATCCCAGCATCGTCACCGAGAACGGCTATGAGGTACCCGACACGCCGGGCGTGGTGCTCGAGCGCGTCATGACCAAGGTGCTGAGCGGCCCGGGTGCCATCCTGCACGTGGTCAACGGTGTCGGCGAGCCGGTCGACGGCATCCTCGAGTGCGAGGAGCCAGGCGTGCCGGCGAACTGCGGTCCGGACAAGGGGCCGTTCGAAGCGCCGAGCTACGTGATCGAGTACAACAACGGCAACGCGATCCTGCCGTGATCTGATGCGTGAGACGTAGCCGACATTCGGTGACTGGCCCGCACCCCCGGGAGGGGCGCGGGCCAGTCACCGGTTGCGCTCCTGCCACCGGCCGATGACGGTGATCCGTGTGGGACGCGTACCCTCTAGGGTCGGCAACCCACACGATTCAGGGGAGGGGCCCGCGGTTGCGGCCGATTTCCTCGTGGGACCTCACCCTGGAGTGATTGAAGGTCGGAGCAGGGAGTCATCGGGCGCTCCCACGCGCGTGAGCGCCTGCGCATGCCGACCCTGCTCGAGCGTGGCAGGGTGGCTGCCATGACCGATCTCGCCGGAGCCAGCATCCTCGTCGCCGGCGCCACGGGTGGGCTCGGGGCCCCCATCGCGCGCCGGCTGGCGGCCGCGGGCGCCCTCCTGACTATCACCGGTCGCGACGTGAACAGACTCGCCGCGCTCGGCCTGGATGCCGTCGCCGTGCCGGCGGACCTGCGCAAGGCTGGGGCCGCCGCCGCCGTCGTGCAGCGCGCGCTGGATGCCCACGGCCGGCTCGATGGCGTGGTCTTCGCCGCCGGGGCCGTGGCCTTCGCGCCCGCGACCGAGACGCCCGACCAGGTGCTTGTTGACCTGTTCACACTCAACACGCTGGCACCCATCCGACTCCTGCGGGCCGCACTGCCGCACCTGCAGGCCTCCGCCGCTGAGGGGCGCCAGCCATTCGTGGTGCATATCAGCGCCGTCGTCGCCGAGACACCGATGCCCGGGATGGCGGCCTACTCGGCGACCAAGGCTGCGTTGGCCGGCTTCGACCAGGCCGCGGCCCGCGAGCTGCGCCGCTCCAAGATCCGCCTGGTGGATGCCCGGCCGCCGCACACCGAGACCGGCCTGGCCGACCGACCCATGTTCGGCACCGCACCCAGGCTCCCCACCGGCCTGGACCCCGACGCCGTGGCCGCCAGGATCGTCGCGGGCATCGCCGCCGGTGAGACGGACCTTCCGAGCGCTGCCTTCGCCTGAGAGCGGCCGAAGGCAACGACCTCACCCGGACCGCTTCCACTCGTAGGGCGTGGTGGTGGTGACCGCGACCAGGCCGCTGCGTTCCAGGATCGGTCGAGACATCGCAGTGCAGTCGCTGTGCATGAACCGGACACCGCGCTCAACCGCCGCCCGAGCCCGGACCGACACCAGCGCTGCGTAGATCCCCCGACCGCGGTACGCGGCGAGGACTCCACCTCCCCAGAGCCCGGCGAACTCGGTCCCCCGCACGATATCGAGGGTGCCGGCGCCGACGACCTGATCGCCGACCTCAGCGAACCACATCTGGTAGTGCTCCGGATCCCGGGCCAGTTGGTCGGCCACACGCTCAACGTCGCGTGCGGCGTCGCGTGCGAACACGGACGCCTGCATCGCGCTGACCCGGGTCACGTCCGCGAGCAGGTCGTCACCATCTCCCGCCCGACGGATCGCCACGTCCCGCGGGATCACGACGTCGACGGCCAGCGCGGCGGCCGGACCCAGCATGACGGTCTCGACCTCCTGTGCGACGAAGCCAAGCTCCCCCAGGCGCTGCCCGAGATCGGCCGGCCGATCGTGGCCCCGGGTCTTCCACTCCACGGTCGCGACGTCTGTAGCTTCGCGGAAGTGCTCGACCGTCGCCGCGATGAGGGCATCGAGCGCCGCGCCCCCGATGCCGTCCAGGCTCCTGTAGGTGACCAGGCCCCCGTCATCGAACTGCGCCCACAGCAGTGGCCCATGCTGCTGCACGACCGTGGCGCGCACCACTTCGGCGTCCTCGCGCAACTGGGAGTCATAGGCTAAGAGCAGTTCGGCCGGGTCCACAGCGGGACCCTACCGAGCACCGTCCCACCTGGACGCGGTAGGCATGGGCGCCCGCATCGGAACGTAGGGTTGGCGCCCACACACAAGACAGGGGTGTCCACGTGCCGCAGTTCGTGCTGCTGAGCCTGCCGTCGACGAATCGTGTGTACGCCGATGCCGCCACCGAACTGAGCATCGCGGAGCTCTCGGTGCTCAACGAGGCTGTGCTCGACAGTCGCCTCTCGGACATCGGCACCAGGGCAATCAGTGGCGTTGACTACCTGTCGTTCTGCGCCGAGGAGCTTGACGACCGGGACGTGCGCCTCCTGTCGAACCTGTCGTCGGCCTATGCGCTGTACGAGGTCGTCGACGGCGACCTGCTCAGGCCGATGACCGTGCGCCGGCTCGATCGGTTCGACGACGACCTGCTGACCATCCAGAAGTACCCCGGCAAGACCAACGAGCAGTTCACCAAGCTCCTGCTGAACGTGACCCTGTGGTCGTCGCGGTTCGGCGCGCAGATGCTCGACCGCAAGCTCCTCGTGACCGACCCGTTGTGTGGTCGGGGCACGACGCTCAACCAGGCCCTGACGTACGGCTACGACGCCTCGGGCATCGACATCGACACCAGGGACTTCGAGTCGTACTCCACGTTCATGCAGACCTACGTCAAGCGCAAGCGGCTCAAGCATGAGGCAGCAGTCGTGCGCGTCAAGCGCGACGGCCGCGTGACCGGGCGGCGCTTCGACCTGACGCTCGCGGAGTCCAAGGACAGGTACCGCGCCGGGGACACAGTGACGCTGTCGGTCATCAACGCCGACACCACGAGCGCCCTGGCGTTCCTGCCCAGGGGTCGGTCCGACGTCGTCGTCACCGACGCTCCCTACGGGGTCCAGCACGCCAGCCGCACGTCGCACCGAGGTGCTGCGCGCAGCCCGCTGGACCTGCTGACCGCCGCGCTGCCGACGTGGGTCGACCTGTTGCGCAGCGGCGGAGCCCTTGGAGTGGCCTGGAACGTCCATGTGGCACGACGTGAGGACGCCGCGGCCGTCCTCACGGATGCCGGCCTCCAGGTGTGCGACGAGGGCCCCTACCGCGCGTTCGAGCACCGGGTGGATCAGGCCATCCGCCGGGACATCCTGGTCGCGGTCAAGCCCTGACTGGACCCGGCACGAGCCCCGCGGCAGCCTCCGCCGAGCTCGCCTCCCGACGGCGCGCAGCCGGGCCCAGCCCCAGGGCGATCAGGAACGCGCCAGCGGCGATCAGCACGATCATGGTGCCGCTGGGCACATTGGCGAAGTACGAGGCGTACATGCCCAGCCCGCCGCAGATCGAGCCGATGATCGTGGACAGCACGAGCATCCGCTGGAAGGACTGCGTGAGCAGACGTGCGGTGACCGCCGGGATGACCAGCATCGCCGCGACCAGTGTCACGCCGATGACGGTCAGGGTGGCCAGGATCGCAAGGCTGAGGATGCTCACGAAGATCGCGTCCGTGCGTGCCACGTTGACTCCGGAGGCCTGCGCCACGTCCGGGTCGAACGTCGCGAACAGCAGAGCCCGGTAGCCCAGCACCCCCAGGACGACCGTGACGGCGCTGATGGCGATCAGGGCCCAGACCTGGCCCTGCGAGATCCCCAGGATCGAGCCGAACAGGGCGGCATCGAAGCTCGGGCCGCGGTTGCCGAACTTGGCCAGGAGCGCGACACCCAGGGCGAATGATGCAGTGGTCACCACGCCGATCGCGGCGTCCGAGCCGATCCGGTGCCTGCGCGCGACGCTGTTGATGGCCAGGGCGGAGGCGACCCCCCAGATGCCCGCCCCGAGCATGTACCAGCTCGAGGCGATCAGCTGGCTGGCGGCGAACCCGCCGAAGATCGCATGGGACAGGCCGTGGCCGATGTAGCTCATCCCCCGGAGCACGATGTAGACCCCGAGCAACCCGAGGAGGGCGCCGGAGATGGTGGCGACGATGATGCCCTTGACGAAGAACTGGTAGCTGAACGGGTCGAGTAGCGCGGCGAGCAGGTCAGTCATGGCTCGCACCCCCTGGGGTCAGTCCGCTGCCGGAGTCGACGACCACGGGCATCCCGAGGTGGGTCAGGACGTCGAGCCCCGCGCCGAAGGTGGCCTCCAGCACTGGGGCGGTGAGGACGTCGGCTGGCGGTCCCTGCGCGATCACCCGTTGGTTCAGGCACACGAGGTTCGGCAGGTGCGCAGCCATCCCGTTCAGGTCGTGAGTGGTGAGCACGATGCCGATCCCCGAGTCGTTGAGGTCAGCCAGCAGGTGCAGGACCGCATGCCGGGTGGTGATGTCCACCCCTGAGGTCGGCTCGTCGAGCAGCAGCAGCTCGGGCTGGCTGGTCAGGGCCCGGGCGAGGAACATCCGCTGCTGCTGGCCGCCGGAGAGCTCACGGATGTGCCGTCCCGCCAGGTGCGCGATCCCGAGCCGGTCAAGGGCGGACATCACCTCGGCGCGCTCGGTGCCGGTGGCCCGCATGTGCACGCCGTGCTGGGGCCGACCCATCAGCACGCACTCGAACACCGTGACCGGGAAGTCCCAGTTGATCGTCTCGAGTTGGGGCACGTAGGCCAGCCGCAGCCCAGGACGACGCTGGATCTGCCCCTGCCACAGGTCCTGGCCTCGCCCCTGGCGCTTGGGCGCAGCGATTGCGCCCATCAGGACCCGCAGCAGCGTCGTCTTCCCGGAACCGGATGGACCGACGATGCCCGTGAACTCACCCGCTTCGAAACCCAGGTTGACCTCGTGCAGCACCGGTCGGTCGCGCTGGTAGGCGATGCTCAGGTCGACGGTACGGAGCAGGGCACTCATTGCGGGTACGTCGCTCGGTCCGGGGCAACGTCCGAGACGTCCAGGGACCGCAGGGTGGGCGCCTGACCGCCGAGCCCCTCGATGATCGTCACGTAGTCGAAGCGCATCAGGCTCAGGAACGAGTGCTCCGGGTCTCCCGGCTCACCCGGGAGGTCGTCGTCGCGCAGGTCGTCGATGTACTGGGCACCTGTTTCGTTGGCGACCTCTTCAAGCACCGGCGACGGGAAGACCTCGGAGCCGAACACGGCTGAGACGTCCTCAGCCTCGATCTGGTCGATCAGCGCCGCGACCTCCGAGGGGGTGGGCTCGGCGAAGTTGCTCGGCTGGATCGCGCCCACGACCTCCCAGCCGTACCGCTGCCCGACGTAGGCGTACGCGTCGTGGTACGTCACGAGCTTGATGCCGCCGGGGACGCTGGCCTGATCAGCCTCCAGCGCATCGGCGAGTTCCGTGGTCCGTGCGAGGTAGTCACCGAGGTTCGCCTGGTAGGCCTCGGCGTTGGCCGGGTCCAGTTCGGAGAACTTCTCGGCCATGAGTGCGGCGTACTCACCCGCGTAGACCGGGTCGGTCCACAGGTGCGGGTTCGGCTTGCCCTCCTCCTCGGGGAAGGAGAAGTCGTAGATGTAGTCCGACTCGGGCAGGACCTGCGTGCCCAGCTCGACGATCTCGGTCTCCGGGCGCTTGTTCGCCTCGGCGAGCGCCAGCGTGGGGTCCTCGAGCTTCAGCCCGTTGACCAGGATCAGGTCGGCGTCGCTGAGCAGCCCGGCCACGCTCGGGGCGGGCTCGAACGTGTGGCTGTTGGTGCCCTCCGGGACGATCCCCTGGATATCGACGAGTTCCCCGCCGATGTTCGCCGCGATCGAGGTCAACGGTGACACCGTCGTGGCGACCAGCAGGGCATCGGACTCGGAGCCGCCCGACGAGGAGTCCGATGAGCTGCAGCCGGACAGCACCAGCCCCCCAGCCAGACAGAGCGCGACGAGCCGCATCACAGTTCCTCTCCCGGCAGTCCACGGTGGACCGGCCTCAGCAAGCCTAGGCTCGGTCAGTCCTTCCTGCAAAACATTCGCAGAAAGGCGCGGCGCTCTGGGGGCAGGTCAGCGGACTGCCGGCGGCCCAACCTGCTCAGGCTCCGGGATGTCGTCGATCTCGGCCTCCTCGAAGGCGGCATCCTCCTCGGACTCGACCGAGACGTTGGGCAGGATCCGGCCCAACCACCCGGGCAGCCACCAGTTGGCGCGTCCGAACTGGTACATCACCGACGGGACGATGATCAGCCGGATCACGAAGGCGTCGAACAGGACCGCCGATGCCAGCGCGAGACCGAACAGCTTGATGGTCGGCTCGCTGCCCAGCACGAAGGCCGAGAAGACGCTGAACATGATGGCCGCGGCAATCATGACCACACGCCCCGAGGCGGCCAGGCCGCGGCGAACCGCCTTGTTGTTGTCATGGGTGTGGCCCCACTCCTCCTGCATCCGGCTGACGAGGAAGACCTGGTAGTCCATCGACAGGCCGAAGAGGATGGCGAACACCATGATCGGCAGGAACGGCATGATCGGACCCGTGCTGGAGACCCCGAGCAGCTCGGAGAGCCACCCCCATTGGAAGACCGCGACGGTCAGGCCCATCGCGGCGGCCAGTGACAACAGGCTGGTCACGACTCCGGTCAGGGGAACCAGGATCGAGCGGAACAGCAGCACGAGGGCGAGGAAGCCGAAGCCGATCACGACCAGCAGGAACAGCGGCAGGGCATCGGTGAGCACCGTGGTGAAGTCCGAGGTGATCGCCAGCAGTCCGCCGACGAAGGCCGTGAGCCCGGTGGCCGTCTGCACCGAGGGGATGATGTCACTGCGGATGCGCACCAGCGTTGCCTCGGTCTCCACGTCCTGCGGCGACGTCACCGGGATCACCTGGACGGCGGTCACGGTGGCCTCCGGGGCCATGGGCAGGGGGAGCGCGGCGGCCACACCCGGATCGGCTGACAACGCGTCGGCGAGTTCGGCGACGGCTGCATTGTCGCCCGGCTCCGCGGTCTGCGCGGTCACGAGCAAGGGACCGTTCAGGCCGGGACCGAAGCCCTCGCCCACGAGGTCGTAGGCGATCCGTGGGGCGCTGCCCTCCGGGCGCCCACCGTCGTCGGTGAAGCCGAGTCGCATGGAGGCCACCGGGGCTGCGATCACGAGCATCACGAGCAGGGCGAGAGCTCCGACGACCCGGTAGTGGCTCTGCAACCAGCGGCCGTAGCGGGCGAACCCGGACCCGGCCGGGTTGTGCACCTTCGGCTTGCGAGCCCAGGGCATGCGCACCGCGAAGGCCCGACGGCCCAGGAGCGCCAGCACGGCCGGCAGCAGGAACGTGGCACCGATGAGCATCATGGCCACGGTGGCGATCGAGGCCACCGCGAGGCCGTTGAAGAAGTCGAACCCGATCACGAACAGGCCGCTCAGGGCGATCATCACCGTGAAGGCGGCGAACAGCACCGCCCGCCCGGCCGTGCGTACCGACTCCATGACGGCGGCGCGGGGCTCACGGCCGGCTTCCAGGGCCTGCTTGTAGCGGTTGATCACGAACAACGAGTAGTCGATTCCGACACCCAGGCCGATCATCGCGGCCAGCGTGGGGGCGAACGTCGCCACGGTGAGGTAGCTGGCCGTGATCAGGACGAGTGCTTGGCCAAGTGCCAGCGACAGCAGTGCGGTCCCGATCGGCAGCAGGGCCCCGATCAGGGAGCCGAAGGCGAAGAGCAGGATCAGCAGAGCGACTGCGACACCGATCCCCTCGCTGGCCGGCGGCTCCTGTGCGGCGGCCTCGAGGGCCTGGCCGCTGGCGCCGACCTGCAGTCCGTCCACTCCGTTGGCGGCTTCGGTGGCCTCCAGCACGGCATCGACGTCTGCCAGCGGGATCTCCCCCACGGGGGCGCCGAAGGTCACGCTGGCGTAGGCGACGGACTCATCCACGCTGATTCCGGCGGGGCCGATGCCGGCCAGGACCTTGGCCTGCTCCGGCGTGGGCGGTGCGGCCGCTCCCGCTCCCGGTTCCTGGCCCTCCTGGCCAGCTCCGCCTTCTGCCTGGCCGGCGCCCGGCTCGACAGCCGGGTCGGGGCAGCCATCCCCCAGCGGGGCTCCGTACGGGGTCACGACACAGGTCACCGACGGGATGGCCGCCATCTCGGTGAGCAGCTCTGTGGCTGCTGCCTCGACCTCCGGTTCGGTGGCCGAGCCCGATTCCGGGCTCCACACCACCTTGACGGTCGCCTCGGTGAGGGCGTCCTCGACGCCCGGGACCTGCGAGAGCAGCTCCTGCGCAGCCGCGGACTCGGTGTCGGGAAGCTCGAACGAGTCGTTGTACGACCCGCCGAACCGAACACCCGAGAACCCGATCATCACGGCCATCAGCAGCCAGACACCCAGAGCGCGCCACGGGCGATTGACCGCCCACCTCGACAGTGGTCCCACGATGACTCCCTCGGATATGGTGCGGCAGATACGTGTGCCCCACATGCAACTCCGCCGATGCTAGATAACATGTGTCACACACGCAAACGCGGTGCCCCGAGGGGCCGTCGCCAAGGAGGCACACGAGCAATGGACCATCAAGGCAGGATCGAGGCTGCTTTCGGCATGCGCAGTCACGACGCTGCGCTGATCGAGCGCCTGGACCGCGCACTGCTGCGGATGCGGCGCACGGTGGTCCGTCCGCAGACTGCTGAGGTGCCCATCCCCGCCCTCGGCCGCACCGTGGACGTGGCCAAGATCGCAGCGTGCCTGTCCATCGCCGATCTCGAGAGTCTCGACGACCCGCCGGACCTGGTCACGGTCAAGGATGTCGCGGCAGCGCTGAACCTCGAGCACTCGACCACCAGCCGCCTGCTCGCCGATGCTGAGGCTGAAGGCCTGGTCACGCGCAGCCCCCACCAGACCGACCGCCGGCGCACAGTCATACACCTCACCGAGACCGGCCGTGCCGTGGTCGAGCAGAGTGCGACGATCCGCGGCTGGGTCATGGATGCGTTCCTCGCCGAGTGGACCGCCACGGAGTTGAGTACGTTCGCCGAACTCGTCGAGCGGTTCAGCGCCACCATCGATGCCCGTGGTGACGCGGTGATCGCCGCAGCGATCCAGCGTGTGCACGACTCGACGTAGCTGGGCTACCGCCTGAGGGTCACACTCGTCGAGACCGTGCCCAGGTGGCCGAACTTCGGCCTGACCCGCACCCGGTAGGTGCCCTTGGGGAGGTTGATGGTCCGGGTCTCCCCCGCTCGGCGCGTGCGGTAGGTGCCCGTGCTCGCCCACGTCCCGTCTGCGCGCTCGCGCTTGACCTTGAAGGTCCAATACCGCGGCCCCTGGTTGGGGTTGACGTTGACCCGCAACTTCGACCTCGACTTGACCGCCCGTACCTTGACCGACGCCCGCGGCGCCGGCGCCGCGATTGGCGGTGGCGCCGCGATTGGCTGTGCGATCGCCTCCGATCCGCTGTCCAGGGTCCGGCCGTCGACATCGATGAAGGACCATGAGAAGGACGTCGCGCCCAGGCGGAGGTCGAGCACCCCGGTCGTCCCGTCGACGTAGAACTCCCGCCATGGCCGGGTCCTCAGCACCGGAGTCGATCGCAGCTCTCCCCCTCCGGTTCCCACCACCATGGCGGTCAACGGCGTCCGGCCCGCGACCGGGACAGCCATTCGCTCGTAGTCGTGGTCGTGGCCCCAGAGGGCGAGCTGGACATCGGGATCGGCGGCAACCACGTCCCACAGCCCATCCGTGTCGGCCTGGTCTCCGTGCTGGCCGGATGAGTACCGCGGGCGGTGCCACATGACCAGGGTCGGCTCGCCGTCGTGGGCGGCGAGGGTCGATCGCAGCCAGTCGAGCTGTGCGGCGCTGGTCGGCGTCTCGCTGTCGAGTCCGATGACCCGCCACGCCCCGACCTGGGCCGTCGAGTACAACGGCCCAGTGGGGACATCGAAGAAGCCGCGGTAGCCAGCGACACCGTCCGTCCGGTACTCGTGGTTGCCCGGCACCGGCATCCAGATGCCGGAGAACCTCGCCCAGTTGGGGGCGAACCAGCGATCGAAGTCCTCGGTGCTCCCACTGGGGTAGGCGGTGTCCCCGAGCAGGAGCAACGACTCGGGGTCCAGCTCCGCAACCAGGTCGGCAACGGCGTCGTCCAGCCCGGTGTAGGTGGCGATGTCCCCGACCGCGACCACATGCGCATCCCCGGCGTCGACCGCGGACACGGCAGCGGGGGTCGCCGCCCTCGCGGGCAGTACCGGCACCCCGGTTCCGGGGTCCGGGACTGCAAGCGCGGCCGCCGCGACAACCGCGACCATCAGTGCGGGCGCGCCGCCCATTCGCCTGCTCATGGTTCCGACGATAGCGCGGGCTGTGCCCCAGACCGCTGCGCCCGTGGCGAACGACTCGGGAGGTCCCGTGTGAACGCCAGCGACAGCCCCGCCAACAGCGCGGCGACCAGCAGGCCTGCCTTGAGCGAGAACAGCTGGGCCTGTTCGTAGTTGTCGACCAGCGCCTCGGTCGAGGCGGCGTCGAGTCCGGCCTCCTTCGCCGCTGCGGCGATCTGGTCGGAGGACACGAAGTCCACTTCGCCCTGAACCGCCACCCCCACCTGGGTGGAGACCTCGGCGCTGATCCGCTCGTCCTCACTGACGTTGGTCACGAAGGCGGTCGCGAGCCCGGAGAGCACGATCGCCCCGACCAGCGCCACACCCATCGATGAGCCCAGCTGCTGGCTCGTGTACTGGAGCCCGCCGGCCTCGCTGCGCCCTGAGGCATCCACCGAGGACTGGATGACGTTGCCCAGCTGGGACACGATCAGGCCCATCCCGAGGCCGAGCACGGCCATCGACACCGCGAAGCTGCCCGCCTTGAGCTCGGGATCGATCGTGGCCAGGATCATCAGGATCGACACGACCGCGATGCTCAGGCCGGCCCGGACGATTGCCCGGACCGAGAACCGTCCGGACAGCCCCGACCCCGCCGCAGAGGCGAGGAACATCGCCACCGAGACCGGCAGGAGTTTGAGCCCCGTCTCGAGGGCGTTCAGCCCGATGACCGGCTGCAGGTAGAGCGGGACGACGAAGAAGATCGCCATGAAGATCAGGTTCTGGGTGAACAGGCCCACGAGACCCGATCGCACGGCGGCGATCTTCATGAGCGCCAGGTGGACCAGCGGGTCGCGGCCGGACTCCTCCCGGTGCCGCTCCCACGCAGTGAACGCCCACAGGAGAATCCCCCCGAGGCCGATCACGAACAGGGTCAGCGAGAAACCGAAGGGCGTCAGCGGCGAGTCCTTGGGCTTGACCCAGCCCCAGGTGCCCGACTGCAGGACCCCGAGGACGATGAGGCCGAGGCCGGATGCGGACAGGAGTGTGCCGACGATGTCGAGCTTCGGGGCCGGTCCGCTGCGGACGGCATCGGCCACTTTGGGGGTCATCAGCAGGATCACGGCCACGAGGAGCACTTCACCCACGAAGATGAGGCGCCACGAGTACTCGGTGGTCGCCCAGCCGCCGAGGATCGGTCCGGCGGCGATCCCGGCTCCGGCCACGCCACCGACCACGGCGTACGCCACCTTGCGCGAGGGGCCCTCGAAGTTGCCTGAGACGAGGGCCACGAGGGCCGGCAGCACCAACGCGGCGCCCAGGCCCTCCAGGACCGACCAGCCCAGGACAAGGACCGGAACCGTCGGGGCCACGGCGGTCAGTGCCGACCCGAAGCCGTAGATGACCAGCCCGATGATGAAGGCTCGTCGTCGGCCGATGATGTCGCCGATCTTGCCGCCGGTCAGCATGAACATGGCCATCACGAGGCAGTACAGGGTGATGACCGCCTGGATCGTGGTGACGGTTGTGTCGAAGTCGGCCACCAGCGCACTGATCGACACGTTCATCGCGGTCTGGTCCAGGACCATCACGAACTGCGCCAGCCCGAGGGCGACCAGCGGGAACCAGTTCACCGCCGCGGCGTGCGCCGGGGCATCCGCCTCCGGATCACCTGCCCCTACTGCTGCCCCATCAGATCCCACGGGTCCACACCCTCCGCCGGCGTGGACCAAGCCTAGCGGATCAGGCGTGCGGACCTAGCGAGGACTCACGTCGGCGTGTGCGCGGTGCTGCTGGGGCTCACTCGCCGCCGAAGTCCCGCTCATAGGCGTCGAGCAGCAGGTCATCGGACAACCGGTAGAACGTGCGCACGCGCCTGAGGACCGCCTCGGTGGCCGCACGGATCTCGGTGACCAGCGCCGACACTCCGTAGTACCGAGCCACCAGCGTCCGCAACTCGGTGAGCTCAGCCCGCGCGCGGGCGTCCAGGATCGGAAGCCGGTTGGCGGCTGCGGCAAGCTCGGGAGCGTCCTCGATGACCTGCGCAGCAAGTCCCTCGACGTCGCCTGACATGAGCTCGAGGTGAAGGTCGTCGAGAGAGCGGGACAGGCAGGTCCACCACCGGGGGGTGCCGGCGTCCTGCGAGGAGCACCGGACCAGGCGGTCGAGCGACTCCCGCGACGTGGGTCGTGCTGTTGTGATGATGCTCATCGTCCTCACCGTCCTTTCACCCCCAGAGTGACGTGCTTCGGTCAGCAGCACCATCGTCGGGACCTCCCGAT
>JAQBEX010000193.1:0-4587 GCA_032123675.1 Actinomycetes bacterium | reverse complement strand
ACCGGGGTGCCCTCCCTCATGCTCGCCGGGTCTCTGGACGCCCTGAGAACACCGCCCGCCGTACAAGCGCAGGTCAGCGACATGCTCGGCCACTGGTCGCAGTACGTCGAGTTTCCCCGGGCCGCTCACGGCGTCGCCGGGTACAGCGAGATCGATCCGGCGAGTCAGTGCGCCGACGAGATGATCGCCAGCTTCATCGACGCACCCCGCCAGCAGGTGGACACCAGTTGCATGAGCGGCTGAACACCCACGACCGGACAAGGGTGGCGCCCTCCGAGCCGCGTACAACTGCCCGGAGGGCACCGCGCCGCGTGGCCCGGCGGCGGCGCACAAGCCCGGGCACCGACTTCAGTTGGAAGACCCGTTGTCAGCAGACATCTGACAACCCAGACCGACGGGCAAAGCTAAGACGCGTCCTACTGGGCGGCAAGGACGCGCCGCCGCCCCCGCTCGACCTGGGTAGCCCGATAGGCGGCGATGTGACGTGCGTCGCGCTTGCGCCGGGAAAGCACCAGATCGTGCCGCCTTACGACGCCGGCGGGTAGACCGTGAGGTCCTGTCTCTTGCTCAGGATCGGTCCACCTTGACGATCTCGAAGCTCTTCGGGTCGATCTCACCGAAGCGGGCGTTCACGGCGTACAGGGTCCCACCGAACGACGCAACCGTCGTCGGCACAGCGAAGTCCGGGTCGGTGAGCGTGTCGACGAGGGTTGCCGATCCCAGGTCCGGCGAGAGCCGCAGCACGGCGATCTGGTTGAGGCGGTTGCGGACCACGGACAACTCCTTGCCACGCAGCAAGATGCCGTCGCCGGACGTGAGCTCGGTGTCGGATGTCACGGCGGAGGCGAACCCAGTCTCGGGGGCCACCCTGTACAGGACCCCGGATGTGCTGTTGATCACCAGCAGCGTCTTGCCATTGGCGGTCGCCGCGATGCCGTTGGCGTTGAACGTCTCGGGGATCTGGTCCCAGTCACCACTGAGCGGCACCTCCTCGGGAACCCCAGCGGGCAGACCGGACTTGAGCGGGAGCCGGTACAGGACTGGCCGGAAGGAATCGGTGAACCACGCGGCCTGCCGGGTGACCGTCACGTCGTTCACGAATCCACTGCCCGCTACGTCGTACGTCTCCAAGACGGCGCCGGTGTCCGCGTCGTACACGGAGATCCGGCCCGTCGGTCCACCTGCCACGAACAGCAGACCCTGGGAATGCTTGAGCCCCACAGAGACGCCGCCGGGAACGCCGGGGACCAGGACTGCTCCTTCACCAGTGCGCAGATCGCCCTTCCAGATCGCCCCCGACGCCAACGAACCCGCGTAGACGGTGCTTCCGGGACCCGTGGCCACGCCCTCCGCGGCCCAAGCATCCGGCAGTGGGATCACCTCGGGGAAGGGCCGCGCGGCAGCGGTTGTCCCGACTCCAGCTACGAGAGCAGCGGTCAGGGCGGCGGAAGCGATCCTGCGGGTTCTCGAGGTCATGCATCATGACACTAGGTCGTGGTCTCGTGAGCGGCAACCGGAACTGGGGGCAGGGTTAGCGGGATGGTCCGGCGGCTTTCAGAGCCGCCAACGACGCACCCGACGGGCGCCACGGGAGCCCGGTCGCGGCTCGGTCGGACGCAGACACCCACGGTCGAGACCCCAAACAGCGCGCGCTTCGCGGCGGAAGGGGGAAGAGCAGCATCTATCGTCGGTTGCGGCATCGCCGCTGTACACACCGATACCGGCGTTCTCCGCGTCTTCGTGGTCGGCGACGACGGCCTCGTCCGCATACGGCGCGCGAGGGGCAGCGGCTGGGACACACCCTGGCTGACCGTCGACGGGATCACGCTCGACCCGACCTCCTCACTCGCCGCCGCCTGCGTGGACGGCGACGGCGTGGTGTTGTCAGCCTCGCTGTCGGACGGAATGGTGTTGCGCTGCTACCTCGGACCCGAGGGGCCGCTCACTGACCCGCAATCCACCGCGCTGATGGCTGAGAGGCCTGGGGCTGCTGCGGTGAGCGGTGCAGTTGGGCTGTGCTGAGGGTTGGCGTGCTGGCCCAGTGAGGCGGGGTTGTTGGTGAAGATCGCGTGTTGCCTACAGACGGTGAACAGCCCTTCCTGGGCCGCGGCGGCCAGCGTGTTGGTGTTGCGTTCGGGGACCCGGCGCACGATCAGCCGGCCGGGCACGGCCTTGCTGCCGTGCGAGTTGAAGGCGGTGTACTCGACCTCGGCGACCTCCGCGCAGGACACCAGCTCCCCGGTGTCCGGGTCGAGCACCGCCTGCGGATACTCGATCCGCACCCACGATTCGGGTCGATGCCCGCGATCGCCCGACGCACCGCGCTGTCCTGCCGGGCACCGACGGAGAAGCAGTCCCCGGCCTTGACCACGGCGGTGACGAACGCGTGCTGGCAGTACGCGAAGTCCGCGCGCACGGGCCCGGCCTCAGTATGTGGGGATTCGCCTGCTGATGAGGTCGTCGGCGCGGCTGTTGACCTCGCTGTTGCCGGTGACCGCGTCGAGGAAGGGCTCGCGGTCCAGGGCCAGCAGGACCGACGGCTCGTCTGCGACGACGGTGGCCGTGCGCGGGACGTCTCGCAGCAGGGCGATCTCACCGAACGGGTCGCCGGCGCCCATCTGGGACAGCACCTGGCCCCGGAAGGTGGCCGTGAGGATCCCGGACTCGATGACGTAGAACCGGTCGCCCGGATCGCCGTCGCGGATGATCGTCTCGCCGGCGGGCACCTCGAGGCGGACCATTCGCTGGGCCATGAGCTCCAGCGCCTTGGGCTCCACCGGGGCGAACATCGGGATGCCGCGCAGCAGCACGAGGCCCTCGGGCTCGGCGAGGACGGCGTCCATCCGGCGCAGACGCCCGAATGCGGGCAGGACGGCCGCGGAGACCATCAGGCTCAGGACGGCCAGCGCCCAGCGCAGCCCCACCCACTCGATGAGGACCGGCATGATCGCCGAGCCGAGCGCCATCGATGCGATGAGCGCGGTCTGCAGCGCCCCGAACACCCGACCCATGACCTCGTCGGTCGTGGTGCGCTGCAAGATGGTGGCGGCGTTGTCGTCCACGATCGGGTTGGCCACGCCGATGAGGAACAGGGCCAGGAACACCGCCCACATCTGGGGCCAGATGGCGGTGAGCAGCAGCGGGATGGCCCAGAACACCACCCCGACGCCGAAGTCCGTCGCCAGCCGCCGCGCGGAGGACCGTCCGATGGCCACCAGCCCGCCGAGCAGCGCACCTAGGCCCAAGATGCTGTCGAGGTAGCCCACTCCCCGACTGCCGAAGGTGGTCATCTGCACGGCCATCTCGATGATGAACACCGCGGACGCGCCAGCCACGACCGTCTGCACGGCGTGTACCCCGCTGATCAGGCGCAAGTCCCTGTCCCGCCAGATCGTCTTGAACCCGGCGGTGACCTCGGTCAGGAAGCTCTCCTTGGCCGCGTCGGCGGCGGCTGGCTCGGGGTCGACGCCCGCATCCGCCCCGCCCTCCTGGACAGCCGCGCCAGCCCCAACCGCGACCCCGACCACCGGGACGGCCCGCGGTCGGATCCGCACGAGCAGGGCTGCGGACCATATGAAGGTCAGCGCGTTTAGGGCCACCACGTAGGGGATCCCGAACCAGGTGACCATCAGGCCGCCGATGGCGGGGCCGATGAAGGACGTCAGGCTGTCGACCGTGCTGGTCGTGCCGTTGGCGGCTGTCAGCTCCTCCGGGGAGTCGACCAGCGTCGGCAGGATCGCGGCCACGGCGGGCCGGAACGGTGCCGATGCGATGGACGCGACCGTTGCGAGGATGAAGACCCAGGCCGGGGCGGCGTCCGCCCAGATGAGCAGCGCGACGGCGGAGGCGATCACGGCCCGGGTCACGTCGGCCGCGACCATCACGGCACGTCGGGGAAGTCGGTCCGCCAGGGTCGCCGCGAACGGCGTGGCGATCGCGCGCAGGGTCAGCCGCACGGTGAACCACAGGCCGACTGCGCGCACGCCCCCGACGTCGTAGGCCCAGATGAGGATCGCGGTTGCGTAGGCCCAGTCGCCGATCGCGGACCCGGCGAAGGCCAGGTTCAGCCTTCGCAGGTTGGGGTTGCGCAGCACCGTCGACAGCGAGGTGCCTGTCTCGCGCACGGCGTCGGCGACCTTGGACATCGGTTCTCCTGATGGCCACCGGCGTGACCTCGGAGTGGGACCCTACCGCTCGGCAGGGCATCGCCATGAGCGGGATATGCTGCGCCGCGTGTTGCGGCCGGACCCCGGTGGGCCGGATCAGCGCAGGTCGTGGGCTCCGTCGGCGCGCCCAACGAGGGCCTGCTGGGACATCAACGCCACGGTCCTGCGTTGACGGGGTGGGCTCGTCGCCGGAGTCCCAGGGCTGGCCGTCTCGCGGCCGGTTGAGCTTGGCCTGGCGATACGCCTCCGACTGGCCCAGCCGGAGGGCATCCAAGGCGATGCGTTCCGTCGCGTCGAGATCGAGGGCCTCGACGTCGAAGTCCCCCCACGATGGCCAAGCTCGGCTACTCAGCCGACTGGAACGGGGTGTTGAAGTACGCCGAGGCCCTCCGCAAGGACAAGGGCGCCCAGTGGTCGACGA
>JAQBEX010000192.1:0-3003 GCA_032123675.1 Actinomycetes bacterium | reverse complement strand
CGCCGGGACACCCGACGACGGTTTCCGTACTCGATATCAGTGAAACTGGGCTGCTCCGTACGCATGCCCCATCATCGCGCGCCCACCGACACAAGACCGGGCGCCACCCCGACCACCCAGAAGATCAGCGCTTCCCTAGACGATTTCCTTCAGGATGGGTGTCTGGCCAGACTCGGTCCAGGTGCCCGGCGGGGCGCTCTCTATACGTCTGCCCACCTGCTGGATTGGTGTGGCTCTCTACCGGCCTGCGAGCCAGCCATCCGACATACTTGCGCGGTGTCTGTCGGGAAGAGCGCATCGCTGCCTGGCCCCTCCGTCACCCGTCAACCTCAGAAGGTGCTCGTCTTCGGTGTGCTTGCGGTTTCTCTCCTGGCCTGGGTCGGCCTACTCACCATCACCTCGACGGCGCAGGTCATGGGGTCGCCTTGGGCGATGCCGATGAGCGCCGAATGGTCGCCGACCCAGGCGCTGCTGATGCTGACGATGTGGGTCGTGATGATGGTCGCAATGATGCTGCCGTCCGCGTACCCGATGCTGGCGGCGTACGACCGGGCAGTCCGAGCTGACGCGGGAAGCGAGTCATGGTCGGTGGCGGCATTCGCCGTCGGCTATCTGGTGTGCTGGGGGTTCTTCGCGGCCCTCGCCACGGGCCTGCAGTGGTGGCTGCTCGCCCAGTCCACGGTCGACTCGATGGGTGTTCTGGTCCAACCGGGGGCCGCGTCGCTCGCGCTGATGGCCGCCGGCATCTACGAACTGACTCCCACTAAACGGACCATGTTGGGCCGTTGCAGGGCGCCCGTGGGGTTCCTGGCCACGGAATGGCGAGACGGGCGCGCCGGCGCCTGGCGCATGGGTGTTGCCCATGGACGGACCTGCTTGGCGTGCTGCTGGGCGGTCATGCTCCTCCTGTTCGTCCTCGGGGTGATGAACCTGTGGTGGGTGTTGGCCATCACAGGCTTCGTGGCCTTGGAAAAGCTGACTCGGTCGGCCGCCGTGCCCCGAGTCGCCGGCGTACTGTTCATCGGGGCGGGCCTGGCAGTGTTCCTGTTCTCGGCAACGGTCTGAGGAGGCAGCGGTATGTGGCACGTCAGCGGTTCGTACTACGAGGCATGTAACTGTCAGGTGGTGTGCCCTTGCCGGCGCGAGGGAGACCGGCCCGGAGGCCGGTCGACGTACGGCGAGTGTGACTTCGTGCTGTCGTGGTGGATCACCAAGGGCGACATCGACGGTCGTGACCTGTCTGGTCGGAAGGCTGTGCTCGTCGGGCACTACTCGGACGACGAGCCGGGTTCACCCTGGAGCGTCTCGATAGTCATCGACTCTGACGCGACGCAATCCCAGGTCGCCGACGTCGCCGGTATCTTCCTCGGTCGTCTGGGTGGCGACACCAGCCGTCAGTACGCGAACTCGATCGGTGAAGTGCTGGGCACCCATCAGGCGGACATCGACCTCGTCCACGAGAAGGGCCGGTGGCGGATCGGCGTCGACAAGCGAATCGAGGTTCGATCCGTGACACCGGCGGACTCCGATGGGCCGGTGTCGTGCGGCATCCCGGGACACCAACAGCCGGGGACCGAGATGGTGTCGGACGTGATCACCGTCGAGTTGGATGCGTTCCGGTGGGACCTGTCGTCGCGCTGCTCGTACGAGAGCCGCTTCGACTACTCGGGATGACCGTGGCGCCGTTGTGGCTCGAGCACGCTCCTGTTGTTCGAGTCGGAGTCATCCGGGTCAAGTGAGGTTACTGAGGCGCATCCCCGAGTTCCTCCGAGTCGGTCCAGGACGGCGGGCGAGTGCTGCATGGCGAAGGTGTTCACAGGGGTTGACGCTCACAGGCTGTCGGCGACCATGAGGTCGTCGAGTGGGCGAGTGATCTGGCGACCGGCGATTCAACACCGATGAAGCGGCTACCCAAGGCCGCGATGCGCGACCACATATCAGCCTGGCCGGCCGTCAGGTGAGCCCGTGGTCGAAGGCGTACGCGGCCGCAGCGGTGCGGGACGCGACGTTCAGCTTGGTGAAGATGTTGCTTAGGTGCCTCGCGACAGTCTTCTTGCTCAGGAACAGGGCCGCGGCGATCTCCGGGTTGGACCTGCCGGCGGCAACCAGCCGGAGGACCTCGGCCTCGCGGGTGGTGAGGCCGCCTGGCAGGGGGCCCGGGGCCAGCAGCCGGTCCACCTCCTGTGCGGCGGGGGTGGCCCCGAGCGCCGCGAGCGCCCGGGCCGCAGCCCCGAGTTCGACGGCCGCGGATTCCTCGTCGCCCAGGTCACGCAGCGAGCGCCCCATCAGGACCTGTGTTCGTGCGGTCTCGTAGGGCCAGCCCAGCTCCCGCCATCTCAGCAGCGCCGCGCGTAGCGCTTCCAGGGCATCTTCGGGTCGGTCCTCGGCGAGGGCCAGGGCCCCGACGGCGTAGCCGGCCATCGCCTTGAGCGAGTTCGAGTCGAACGCGTCTGCGACTGCCTCCAGTTCGTCGACGAGGGGGCGTGCGCCGGCGAGGTCGTTTCCGGCGACGAGTACGTCGATCGCGCCGGGCAGCAGCTGCGAGCGATGGATGGGATCGCGCGGCTCGCCGAGGAGCCGACGTACGGCAGCACACGCCGCGTCGATGCGGCCGTTGGCGAGTGAGAGCAGGGAGTGCGCGGGTTGAGGGTCGTGGCCGAGGCCGACTGCCTGCTCGAACGCTTCCTCGGCTGCGTCGTAATCACCACGGATGCGCAGCAGCTCACCCTTCTCCGCGAAGGCCAGACCCGCCGGGGCCGGAGTGCCCGCCGCAAGGTAGCGCGCGGCTGCGCGGTCGAACTCTGCGATGGCCTGCTCGTAGGCACCGCGGACCCGCATCACCTGGCCGCGGTGGACCGCGCATTGACCAGTGAACGGCACCAGTCCCACCTGGGCGTCGCACCAGGTGGTCAGCGCGGTCGTCCACTGCGCCACCCTTTCGAAATCCGAGATCTCCTGACAGGCCTCGATCAGGGAGCAGTATGTGTGCCCGGCGAAGATTGG
>JAQBEX010000191.1:0-18952 GCA_032123675.1 Actinomycetes bacterium | reverse complement strand
TGCGCGACCTCAGGGTGGCCGAGGTCGTCGAACTGGACATCGACCTCGGCGGCGGCGAGATGCTCTACCGCACCAAGCTGAGCGTGTCCTTCAAGTACAAGGCCGACTGAGCCCCCCGCGGAGCTGGGGTCAGGTCGAAGCGGGACCGGACCCCGGCCCAGCGGTCTTCCTGCGTCAGTCGAAGATGGGGCAGAACGTGTCGAACGCCGCCTCGCAGAACTGGCCTGGATCGTTGAACCGAAGGTTCCGGTTCAACTCGCTGACGGCTGCCATGTCCAGCTCGGACAGGACCAGTTCGCCCGCGCCGAGGTTCTCGCGCAGGTGCGCATCCGACGAGCTCTTGACGATGACACTCGTCCCCCGTTGCATGCCCCAACCGAGCAACACCTGGGCAGGCGTAGCGCCCGTCCGCCCGGCGATGTCGAGCACGGCCGGGTCCGCCAGCGCCGACTGGCTCTGCGATGCCATCCCCATGGGCACGTAGCTGCCGGCTCCCAGCGGCGAGAACGCCGTCACAGCGATGTCGTTCTGCGTCGCGAAGCGGACGAGCCGTTCCTGGGTCAGGTACGGATGCATCTCCACCTGCAGCACCGCGGGCTTGATGCGCGCGCTGGCCAGCAGGTCGGTGACGAACCCGGTGGTCATGTTGCAGACACCCAGGTTGCGCGCAAGCCCCGCGTCAGCCAGCGGCTCCATCGCCGCCCATGTCTCGGCGATCGGGACCGGATCGAACTCCATCCGCGCGTCCTCGGCATCCGGGTCGAAGAGCCAGTCCGGCGGGTAGCGATCCTCGAACGGCACGTACTTCAGCGAGATCGGGAAGTGGATGAGGTAGAGGTCCAGGTAGTCCACGCCGAGGTCGGACATCGATCGCCGGATCGCCGGCTCCACATGCTCCGGACGGTGGTAGGTGTTCCAGAGCTTCGACGTGATCCAGAGCTCGTCGCGGGTCACCAGGCCCTCGGCCAGCGCGCGGGCGATCCCCCGGCCGACCTCGACCTCGTTGCCGTAGTCGCAGGCGCAATCCAAATGCCGGTACCCATGCCCGATCGCCCGGTACACCGTCTCGGCGGTCACGTCCTTCGCGATCTTCCAGGTGCCCAGGCCCATGGCCGGGAGGGCGTCACCAGTTCGCAGGATGAGATTGCGCATCGACACAGCATGTCACCGGATGGATCGCCATGGTCGATCCGCACGATGATGGCAGGGACATGGATGACAGGTGATCGCGATGGCGCACACGGATGACGAGGCACTGATCCACGACTGGCTCATGGCGGGCGACCCGGCCGTCCGGTGGCAGGTCATGGCCGACCTGCTCGACGCACCGCCCGGCGACGTCGTGGCCGAGCGCGACCGGGTCGCCACGCAGGGTTGGGGTGCGCGCCTGCTGGCCGCCCAGGACCCCGATGGCCTGTGGGCCGGGGCCCTGTACAGCCCGAAGTGGACCTCCACGACCTACACCCTCCTGCTTCTGCTGCGCCTGGGGTTGCCGCCGGGTGACGAGCGCGCCCTCGCCGGCTGCCACCAGTTGTGGGCCTCGGCCCGCTGGTACGACGGCGGGCTGACGTTCGCAAAGAGCATCCGGGAGCCCGAGACCTGCATCACCGGCATGCTGGTCGCGCTGTCCGCGTACTTCGGCGTGGCCGACGCGCGGCTCGGTCCGACCGTCGAGTGGCTGCTCGAGCAACAGCTGGCCGACGGGGGCTGGAACTGCGAGACGATCCGCAGCGGCTCCCGGCACGGCTCGTTCCACACCTCGATCACCGTGCTGGAGGCGCTGGACCTCTACGGCCGCGCAGGGGGCTGCATCGAGGTGGATGCGGCGATGAGCACCGGCCAGGGCTTCTTCCTCGACCACCGGCTCTCGCGCTCCCATCGCACCGGCCAGGCGGTCGACGCGGCCTTCACCCGCTACCCGTTCCCGCCGCAGTGGCACTTCGACGACCTGCGCGGACTCGAGCACTTCCGCGCCGTGGGGGCACCCCGGGATGCGCGCCTGGCGGATTCGATTGAGACGCTTCGCCGGGCACGCCGACCCGACGGGATGTGGCCGTTCTACCGTGCCTGGCCGGGCCGCCAGTGGTTCGCGATGGAGTCCCGGGGCCCGAGCCGGTGGACCACGCTGCGCGCGCTGCGGGTCCTGCGCTGGTGGGACCGCTGAGCTGCGAGGGCCCAGTTTCGTGGCGAGCCCTTCTACTCCGCGATCTGCACTCCGGCCACCGCAGCCGCAGCCTGGAACGCTTCGCGGGCGGGCTCGCTGAACAGCACGAAGGTGACGGCCAGGTCAGCCGCGGCGGCTGCCTCGGACAGGGCGATCGGTGCAGCCAGGCCGACCGGGTAGCCGTAGACACCGGTCGAGATCGCCGGGAAGGCGATGGACCGTGCGCCCAGGTGCCGCGCCAGCCCGAGGCTGGTGCGATGCGCGGAGGCGAGCAGCTCGGGGTCCTCGGGCGAGCCGGAGTACACCGGACCGACGGTGTGGATCACCCAGCGTGCGGGTAGGTCCCCGGCCGTCGTCGCGACTGCCTGGCCCGTGGGCAGGCCGTCGGGCAGCGTGGTCCGGCGCAGGGTGCGGCACTCAGCCAGGATGGACGGACCGCCAGCCCGGTGGATTGCACCGTCAACTCCCCCGCCGCCGAGCAGCCCGTTGTTGGCTGCGTTGACGATCGCATCCGCCGGGAACGCAGTGATGTCACCCACGATCAGCCGCACGCTCATGGGTGCCAGTGTGTCGCATCGGCGGACCACCTGCGGCCGGAACGGCACCGCTGATGGGCTAATCTGTGGGGGCACGAAACCACAGTCTGAATCCAGGGGAAGCCGGTGCGAATCCGGCGCTGTCCCGCAACCGTGAGCGCCGCCCTCCCCAGAGGCGGAGCGAGTCGGAGCACCTGGCGGGCTGGGGCTCCCACACCGTCCGAGGACGACGGTGGAGCCCGGAGCGGCCCTCGTGGCCACCGGACCCACCCTCACCCTGGGCCTTACTGAAGGGCACCTGGTGACCACCACCACGCACGGCCGCGCCGCGGCCTTCCTACTCATGCTGCTCACGGCCGCGCTGGCCACCGTCGCGCTGGCCGCACCGGCCCAGGCGGCCGCGTACCGCTACTGGTCGTACTGGCAGGGGGCGGACGGGACCTGGGTCGCAGCCCAGACCGGCCCCGGTGACTACACGCTCGTCGACGAGGACGTGCAGGGGTGGCGGTTCGCCATCACCTCCGACAGTCCCTCAGCGGCCCCCGACAATGCCCCGGACTTCGCCGCGCTGTGCCCGGACCTGACCGCGGCCGGCGCCACCGAGGGCGAGGTCCGCGTGGCCGTCGTGCTCGATGGCGGCTTCGCCGCCGACGCCCCGGAGGGGCAGACCCCGCCGGCCGATGTGGTGTCGTGCGTGACCGTCCCCGAGGGCTCCACGGGCAACCAGGCCCTGGCCGCCGCGGGCGCGGTGACCGAGGACGGCGGACTCGTCTGCGCGATCAACGGCTACCCGACCGATGAGTGCGGTGCTGAGGTGTCTGATGCCGACGCCGCTGCCGCCGCCGACGCGGCCGCCGCCGAGCAGCCGAACCCTGCTGTCGTGGCTGAGGTCACCACCGCGGACGTGTCCACGACGGACTCCACGAGCACCGAATCGTCCAGCACGAGATCGTCGGCAGGCTTCATCGTGGGCGCGCTGATCCTCGCGGCACTCATCGCCGCTGCGTTCCTGATCCCCCGGCGGCGCCGAGCCCAGGCTGACCAGCAAGGCAGTTGAGCATGGCCCTGCCCACCTCGATCCGACCCGGCCCAGCGCCGGCGGTCGGGATGGGACGCCGGCTGCCGCGCAGCCTGCACCCGCTCGCGTGGTGGGCATGGGCACTCGGACTGCTGGTCGCTGCATCGCGCACGACCAACCCGGTCCTGCTGGGGATGCTGCTGGGCGTGCTGGCCCTCGTCGTGGCCTCCCGGCGGCCCGAGGCGGCGTGGTCCGGTGCGTTCTCGGCCGCCCTGCGCCTGGGCGTGGTGGTGATCGTGGCCCGCACGCTGATGCAGGTGGTGCTCGGTGACCCAGTCGGCCTGCACGTGGCCTTCTGGCTGCCGGAGCTGGCCCTGCCGGGCTGGATGGCCGGCGTGCGCCTGGGTGGGATGGTCACATGGGAGTCCATGCTGATCGGCCTGACCGAGGGTCTGCGTCTGGCGACGATGATCGCGTGCGTGGGCGCGGCCAACTCACTCACCCCGCCGAGCCGGCTGCTGCGCTCGGTCCCGGCCGCCCTCTACGAGGTCGGGGTCGCCGTCGTCGTGGCCCTCACATTCGCTCCGCACCTGCTCAGCGACGCTCGCCGGGTCAGCGCCGCCCGGCGTCTGCGCGGGCATGACGAGCGCCGGCTGATGGCGTTCGCACGCTCCAGCGGACCCGTCCTCGACGGCGGGCTGGAGCGCTCCATCGCGCTGGCCGCGGCGATGGACAGCCGCGGCTACGGCCGTGCCGGTCAGGTGAGCGTGCGTGAGCGCCGAACGCACGCAGGGCTGGTTCTCGCCGGCTTCGTCGGTGTCCTCGTGGGGCTCTACGGCCTGTTCGACGCGGCCGCCCCCGCGGTCCTGGGGTGGCCGATGCTCGCCGGCGGTGCCGTGCTGGCGGTTCTGGGCCTGCGGGCCGCCGGGCGCCACAGCCCGCGCACTGCCTACCGCCCGGACCCCTGGCGGACCCCGGAATGGTTGACCGCCGGCAGCGGCGCACTGGTTGCCCTGACCTTCATCGCGTGGTCCCCGACCGCGCTGCTGCTCAGCACGACGCCGCTCCAGTGGCCCCCGCTCGTCCTCGCCCCGGCCGTGGCTGTCCTGCTGGCCACCGGTCCCGCGTTCTGGACTCCCCCGCTGCCCACCGCCATGCCGGCGCGCACGAGCGGGGTTCGACCATGACCGGTGCCATCCGCTTCGAGACCGTCAGCGTCACCTACGACGGCGCCGACCGCCCCACTCTGCACCGTGTCGAGCTGGACATCCCTGAGGGCGAGTTGGTCCTGGTCGTCGGCGAGACCGGATCGGGGAAGTCCACACTGCTGCGCTGCCTCAACGGGCTGGTCCCGCACTTCACCGGCGGCACCCTGTCGGGCCGGGTCACGATCGCCGGCCGGGACACCCGGACCAACCCGCCCCGGGAGCTCGCCGACGTGGTCGGGATGGTCGGCCAGGACCCCCAGGCCGGTTTCGTGGCCGAGATCGTCGAGGATGAGCTCGCCTACGGGATGGAGTGCCTCGGGATCGAGCCGGACACCATGCGGCGCCGGGTTGAGGAGACCCTTGACCTGCTCGGCCTGGCCGACCTGCGCCACCGGGCGCTGACCAGCCTGTCGGGTGGGCAGCGACAGCGGGTGGCGATCGGCGCCGCCCTCACCAGCCACCCACGCATCCTTGTCCTCGACGAGCCGACGTCGGCGCTCGACCCAGGAGCCGCCGAGGAGGTGCTCGCAGCACTGCAACGACTCGTCCACGACCTGGGCATCACCGTGGTGATGGCCGAGCACCGACTCGAACGGGTCGTCCAGTACGCCGACCAGGTCCTGGTCGTGGCCGACGGGGTCGTCACCACGGGACTGCCGGCAGCGATGATGGCCGGCGCGCCCGTGGCGCCTCCCGTCGTCGAGCTGGGTCGGCTCGCCGGATGGGATCCGCTGCCGTTGTCAGTGCGCGATGCTCGCCGGGCCGCTGGACCGCTACGAGCCCGGCTGCGTGCCCTGCCCGCGCCCGCCACGGCCGATCAGGGCACATCCACAGCAGTTCCCGAGGACCCTGAGGCCGGGCGGGTGCGCGTCCGCTCGCTGAGCGCGGGGTATCGCTCAGTCCCGGTGCTGCGCTCGGTGGACCTCGAGGTGGACCCGGGTGAGGTGCTGGCCCTCATGGGGCGCAACGGCGCGGGCAAGTCGACCCTGCTGACCACGCTGGCTGGGATGCGCGGCCCGGATGCGGGCTCGGTCCTCGTGGGTGGTGCAGACCCACGCACCCTCTCCGGTCAGGCCCTGCTGAGAACCGTCGGGCTCGTGCCGCAGGAGCCTGCAGACCTGCTCTACGCGACCACCGTGGGCCGGGAGTGCGGCGAGGCTGATGCCTCAGCGCATGCGGCGGTGGGCACGACCGCGGGGGTGCTCTCAGCGCTGGCCCCCGGGATCGACGCCAGCATGCATCCACGGGATCTCTCGGAGGGGCAGCGGCTCGCCCTGGCCCTTGCGGTCGTGCTGGCCGCCAGTCCGGGCGTCCTGCTGCTCGACGAGCCGACCCGCGGCCTGGACTACGGCGCCAAGCGCCGCCTCATCGAGTTCCTGCACACCGTGCGCCGCGCTGGGGGCACCGTGGTCATGGCCACCCACGACGTCGAGCTGGTCGCCGAGGTGGCCAGCCGGGTCGCGGTGATCGCTGACGGTGAGATCGTGGCTGACGGTGCCACCGGCACGGTCGTGCGCAGCTCACCGCTGTTCGCACCCCAGGTGGCCAAGATCCTCACCCCGGAGCCCTGGCTGACCGTGGACCAGGTCGCCGAGGCACTTGGGGAGCCCGGATGAGCACCCGGGTCATCCCGCTGTCGGGCCGCAGCGCCGCCGCGATCGCCGCAACCAGCGTGGTCGGCCTCCTGGCATTCGTGTGGCCGATGCTGGCTCCCCGCGGGTCCGAGCTGCTCGCCCACGTCAACGACGCCCCCCTGCTCTTCGGCCTGCTCGTGCCGCTGCTGATGGCGGTGACGCTGAGCCTCGTGGCCGAGGGGGCGATGGGGGCCAAGGCAGTGGCGCTGCTCGGCGTGCTGGCGGCGACTGCCGCGGCCCTGCGTGCGATCGGTGCCGGCATCGCCGGGCTGGAGCCGATCTGGGTCGTGATCGTCCTGGGCGGATACGCCCTGGGCTCCGGGTTCGGCTTCGTCCTCGGCTCGGTGTGCATCCTCGGCTCCGCCCTGCTGACCGGGGCCGTGGGCCCGTGGTTGCCGTTCCAGATGATCGGTGCGGCCTGGGTGGGCATGGGGGCGGGCATGCTCGCGGGGCGGCTGCCGGCACGCACAGAGATCCCGATCCTCGCCGGCTACTCGGCGCTGGCCGCGGTGACCTACGGCTGGCTGCTCAACCTGTGGTTCTGGCCGACCGCGACGGGCCTTCCCGAGGCACTGTCCTTCATCCCCGGCGCCGGCCCGGCCGTGAACGTCCAGCACTGGTTCACCTTCAACATCACCACGTCCCTGGGCTACGACGTCCCACGGGCGGTCCTGACCGCGACCGTGGTCCTGCTGCTCGGCAGCCGGGTGCTGGGCGCCCTGCGGCGCACGAGCCGGATCGCCGCGTTCGATGCCACTGCCACCTTCGAGCCACACACCACCAGCGAACCCACCCGGACCCTCGATCCGGAGCCGAGCCCCTGATGCGCATCGACCTGCTCGGCACGGGCAGCGCCGACCGGTGGCCGAACCCCTGGTGCCGGTGCCCGAGCTGCCGGTGGGCCCGGGAGAGCGGCTCGATCCGGGGGCGGACGAGCGCCCTGGTGAACCGCACCCTGCTGATCGACCCGGGACCCGACGCGGGTGCCGGTGGTGTGGACCTCAGCGGCGTGCGCACCGTCCTAATCACCCACGACCACCCCGACCACCTCGACCCCGCGTTCCTGCTGGCCTGGTCCTGGGCGTCGGGGCCCGGGCTGCTCGTGTCCGGTCCTGCGCAGGCCATCGAACGCTGCCGCGAGTGGGTCGGACCCGATGCTCCAGTCGAGTTCCGGGTCCTTGCGGCCGGCGATGATCTGGTCATCGATCCCCGCGGGGCTACCGGTGGGGAGGCCTCCGATGCAGCCGGCGGGCACCGCGTTCGCGCGCTACCCGCCGCGCACTCGACCCGCGGTGGCCGTGACCATGACGGCACGGCGCTGCTCTTCGAGGTCACCGACTCCGACGCCGTGCTGCTCTACGCCACCGACACCGCGGCGCTGCCCCACGACGAGCTGTCCGGGCAGTACGACGTCGTGCTGCTGGAACTCACCTTCGGCGAGGTCACCGACCACGACTCCGCCCACCTGGACCTCCCCTCCTTCGGCCACGATGTGGCGCGGCTGCGCACAGGCGGGCACCTCGCCCCCGCGGCCCGCGTGGTCGCGGTGCACCTGTCGCACCACAACCCACTCGATCTGGACCGCCGACTCGCGGCGATCGGCGCGGAGGTGCTCCCCGACGCGAGCACGATCCACGTCGGATCCACCGGACGTCAGGTGGGCCGCCGGCTGCTGGTGACCGGCGGCGCCCGCAGCGGCAAGAGCAGCCACGCCGAAGCCCTGCTCTGGGGTCGGGCCAGCGTGACCTACGTGGCCACCGCCCCGACCTACCCCGAGGACCCGGAGTGGGTCGAGCGGATCATGGCGCACAAGCGCCGCCGCCCCGAGGCCTGGCGGCTGCGCGAGACGGCCGAGGTCGCCGACGTGCTGCGCGCCGGACAGCCCGCCGAGACCATCCTCGTGGACTGCCTGACCCTCTGGGTGACGGCAACGGTCGACCGGGCGGATGCGTGGCACGACGCGCACCAGGCGATGGGAGCAATCGACACGGCCCTGGGAGACCTGCTCGACGCACTCCGGCACACCCGGGCTGACGTCGTGCTCGTCACCAACGAGGTCGGATCCGGGATCGCGCCCGCGACGGCATCCGGGCGGCTGTTCCGAGACCTCCTGGGCCGTGTGAACGCCGAGGTGGCCGCCACGTGCGACGACGTGCAGATCGTGACCAGCGGGATCCCCCGCGTGCTGAGAGGACGGCCGTGGCCGACGACTTCGACCTGAGCAGGTGGCGCGACACGATCGTGCAGCCGGACCAGGGAGCGCGTGCCGACGCACTCGCCCGCCAGGAGCAGCTGACGAAGCCGTCCGGTGCGCTGGGTCGTCTCGAGGATGTGTCCGTGTGGCTGGCCGGCGTCACGGGCCGATGCCCACCACCGCCGATCACCCACCCGGCGCTGGCCATCTTCGCCGGTGACCACGGCGTGGCGCGCACGGCGGGGACGAGCGCCTACCCACCGGAGGTGACGGCCCAGATGGTCGCCAACTTCGTCGCCGGTGGCGCTGCGGCCACGGTGCTGGCGCGCGGGCAGGACGTCGCAGTGCGGATTGTGGACGTCAGCGTTGACGTGGACTGGCCCGCCAGCGGCCTGCCCGTCCCCGATCACGTGACAGCCGACCGGGTTCGGGCCGGCTCGGGGTCGATCGACCGCGAGGATGCGATGACCCGCGAGCAGTCGATCGCTGGGCTGCTTCTCGGAGCCCGCGTGGCCGATGAGTTCATCGACGCGGGCGCCGACCTGCTGATCGCCGGGGACATGGGGATCGGCAACACGACTCCGGCCGCCGCGCTGATCGGGCTCCTGGCCGACGTCGAACCGGCGAAGGTCGTCGGCCGCGGGACCGGGATCGACGACAACACGTGGATGCGCAAGACCGCTGCCGTCCGGGACGCGATGCGCCGGGGTCGGCCGGTCAAGGGCGATCCCGTCGCACTCCTGGCCACCTGCGGCGGACCCGACCTCGCCGCGACCACAGGCTTCCTGCTGCAGGCGGCAGCTCGGCGGACCCCAGTCCTGCTCGACGGCGTGATCTCATGCGCGTGCGCACTGGTCGCCCATCGGGTCGCCTTCAGGGCCAGCCAGTGGTGGCTGGCATCGCACCGCAGCACGGAGCCCGCAGCGACGGCGGCCCTGGACCGGCTCGGTCTCGTACCGCTGCTCGATCTGCACATGCGCCTGGGAGAGGGCTCCGGGGCACTGATCGCGCTCCCGCTGGTGACCTCGGCCGGGGACCTCCTTCGCGAGATGGCCACCTTCGCCTCTTCGGGGGTCAGTGATCGTGCCGAGCCCAACGACGCTGACGACGCTGACGACCAGGGTCCCGAGGAGGCAGGGCCGGCGTGACCCCCAGCGACGAGATCCGCTTCACCGTGGGGACGTTGACCCGACTCCCGGTGCCGCCCCCGCACCGGCTGGACGCGGCGGTGGCCGGACGCGGCCTGGCCCTGGCCCCCCTCGTGGGCGCCGGGATCGGCCTGATCAGCGGGGCACTGCTCCTGGTCACGGGCGTCGACCTCGTGGCGCGGATCCTCTCGGCAACGCTCGTGGTTGCCCTGGCCTCGTGGATCACCCGCGGGCTGCACTGGGACGGCCTGGCGGACGTGGCCGATGGGCTCGGCAGCGGTGGCGCACCCGAGCGGGCCCGGGCAATCATGCGCCGCTCGGACATCGGGCCATTCGGTGTGCTCGCGCTGGTGTTCACCATCATGGTGCAGGTGCTCTGCCTTGCCCAGCTCCCGGCGGGCTCGACCGCCCTGGCGGCATGGGTGCTCGCCGTGATGCTGGGCAGGCTCGCGGTTGGCATCGCCTGCGGACCATGGTTCCGACCGGCCCGGCCCGATGGCCTCGGAGCCCTGGTGATCGGCTCGATGAGCACCACCCGCCTGCTGCTCGCGGGCCTCCTGTCGGGCGGCGTCGCAGTCGTGGCCACGCTGGCGGGATCGCTGCCCTGGTCGGGGTCCCTGCTGTGGGGCCCGCTCGCGGCTGTCGGTGTGGCCCTGTGGCTGGGCCGACTTGCACGGCGCCGGTTCGGCGGCAGCACCGGGGACGTGCTGGGGGCCACAGCAGAGCTCGCCACCACCGCAGTGCTGCTGGTGCTGGCGCTGCGCTGACCGGGCAGGTCAGCGCCGGTGCGCGTGTCGGGCCCCGTCCGGCGCTGGGTTCGGCCCGGTCCTGCGCCATCCTTGGCGCAAGCCAACCGTCGCGACAGCCACCGAGGAGCCCACACGTGTCGACATCGTCAGTCCCGCCGGACACCCTGGAGCGCGCCGCGGCGATCGTCGCTGGGCTCCCGCTCGCCGATCGCATCCGGTTGGTCTCCGGTCGGGACTTCTGGACGACCGAGGCCGTCCCGGGACAGGTACCGTCGGTGATGCTGGCTGACGGCCCGCACGGACTGCGCAAGCAACTCGGCCCGTCTGACCAGGCTGAGCCGTCGGACCCGGTCCCCGCCACCTGCTTCCCCACGGCAGCCACGTTGGCGTGCACCTGGGACCCGGAGCTGCTGACCGAGATCGGCCAGGCGCTGGGCAGGGAGGCGCGGGCGGAGGATGTCGCTGTCCTGCTGGGCCCGGGGCTCAACATCAAGCGGCATCCGCGCGGCGGCCGCTCCTTCGAGTACTTCTCCGAGGACCCGTACCTCTCGGGCATGCTGGCCGCGGCAATGGTCCGGGGCATCCAGTCGATGGGGGTTGCGGCCTGCCCCAAGCACTTCACGGCCAACAACCAGGAGACCAACCGGATGGTGATCGACACGATCATCGACCAGCGGACACTGCGCGAGCTCTACCTGCGCGGCTTCGAGATCGTGATCCGGGAGGCCCAGCCCAGGGCGATCATGACCGCGTACAACCAGGTCAACGGCCAGTACTGCTCGGACTCGACGGCCCTGCTCCGTGACATCCTGCGTGCCGAATGGGGCTTCGACGGTCTCGTCGTCTCGGACTGGGGCGGCACGAACGATCGGATCGCCGGGCTGGCAGCCGGCTTGGACCTGGAGATGCCCGGCGGCGCGGCGACCTTCGACACGGAGGTCGCGGAGGCCATCGAGTCCGGCGCCCTCACCGAGGCTGACCTCGACCGATCGGCAACACGTGTGGTCGCGATGGCTCTGGACTGGGCCGAGCGGCGCAAGGAGCCCATGGGCGTGCCGGAGCCCGGGGATCACCACGCCCTGGCCCGGCGGGCGGCGGCGGCGGGCACCGTCCTGCTGACCAACGACGGGCTGCTGCCCCTGGCCGGGACCGGCACGATCGCCGTCATCGGGGCGTTCGCAGCGGCACCCCGCATCCAGGGGGAGGGCAGCTCACGGGTGCAGCCCACCGGAGTCGACAGCCTGCTCGAGTCGCTCACCGATCTGACCGCGGGTCGGGCTCAGATCCGGTTCGCGGCCGGGTACGACGCCAGGTCGGGCCAGACCACCCCGCGGCTGCTGGCCGACGCTGCAACTGCCGCCCACGACGCCGACCACGTCATCCTCGTCCTCGGGCTGCCCGAGCGCGTCGAGAGTGAGGCCATCGATCGGCCGGACTGCCTGCTGCCCGAGGGGATGGACCACCTGCGCGACGTCATCCTGGCCGTCCATCCGCGACCTGCCGTCATCCTGATGAACGGCGGGACGCTGGAGCTGCCGTGGGCCGACCGTCCGGCCGCACTGATCGAGGCACACCTGGGTGGCCAGGCCGGTGGAGCTGCCCTGGCCGACGTGCTTCTCGGCTGCGCCGAGCCGGGCGGTCGCCTGGCCGAGAGCATCCCGATGGCCGTCGCGGACCTCCCCGCGGACCGCAACTTCCCCGGTGCCCCGCACCAGGTTGAGTACCGCGAGGGGTTCCACGTCGGCTACCGCTTCCACGACACCGCCGGGGTCCCCGCGCGGTTCCCGTTCGGTCATGGGTTGGGCTACACCTCCTTCGCGCTCTCGGAGGTCGAGGTCACCGGGAGCGGCTGCGACCTGACGGTCGCCCTTGATGTGACCAACACCGGCCAGCGGCCCGGCTCCCAGGTGGTCCAGGTCTACGTGCGGGATGTGGAGTCCAGCGTGGCGAGACCTGCCAAGGAGCTGGTGGGCTGCGCGAAGGTGCACCTGGCTCCCGGCGAGACCCAGCCGGTCAGCGTCAGCCTGGATCGACGGGCCTTCGCCGTGTGGGACGTGGCGGCCCACGACTGGCTGGTCGAGGCCGGCGAGTTCGAGATCCTGGTCGGCACCTCGTCGACCGATATCCACGACCAGGTGCCGGTCCAGATCGAATCCGACGACCAGGTTCAGCCCGTGCCGGGGACTGCGGGAACAGTGGCCACGGATGCCGAGTTCGCCGCGCTACTGGGTCGACCGATCCCGATCCCGACCGGCTCCAAGCCGTACACGCGCAACTCCACTCCCCCTGAGCTCTCCGAGAGTCCGGTGGGTCGTGCCCTCGTGGCACTCATGGAGCGGGCCACGGCCCACAGCTCCGCCGGCGAGGCCGACGGTGGTGCCGCCGCCGAGATGCGACGCGCCGTCATCGCCGGGATGCCCGCGCGTGGCTTCGTCCAGTGGTCCAACGGGCGACTGTCGCTGCGCACCCTCGATCGGGTGCTGCGTGCTCTGAACTCCGATGTCCGCGGGGCAGTCGGGCGGCGGCGCAAGTAGCGGGTCCGTTCCGCAGCTGCCGGTTCGGCGCGCGCGCTGTGTTGGCGGACGCGTTTGCGGGACCATACCCGCATGAGGCGATCCGTCCCGACGCTGCTGATGAGCCTGGCTCTCGTGGCCGGCTGCACCGGTGCATCGGACCCGGACCCGGGGTCCAGCAACGACGCAGCCGCCAGCTCGGACATCGTGCAGCCGGTGGGCGGGGACCTGCGGATCGGCGAACCGTGGTACCTGGTCGGCGGCATGCTCGAGTCCGCCCCGACGACCGACGTGATGCTCACCTTCGACGAGGACACTGTGGGCGGGCAGGGACCGGTCAACAGCTACACCGCGGACTACACCGCGGCCACGGACGGGGCCCTCGACCTCGGGCGGTTCGTGACCAGCCTCGAGGCCGGGCCGGACGAGCTGGAGCGCGCTGAGACTGACCTGCTGTTCCTGCTCAACGCGGTGGACGGGTACGCCACAGTGGCCGCCGGCGAGTTGTACCTGTTCGAGGGCGACCAGAACGTCCTGGTCTACGCCACGAGCCCGCCGAGCTACGAGCCGACCATCTCCGACGAGACCCAGGCCATGGCCCTGGAGATCCTCGGGATGTCCGAGGCCGATGCACGCGCGACCGTGGAGGACGCCGGCACGATCTTCCGGGTGGTCTCCCGCGACGGCGAGGACCTCGTGGTCACCGAGGACTACAGCGTCATCAGGATCAACGCGACAGTCGTCGACGACGAGGTGACGAGGACCACTATCGGCTGAGCAGCCCCGTCCTACTTGGGTGACGAGTCGACGAAGGGCATGCGCACGACTGCTGCCGGCACGGCTCGGCCGCGGATGTCGATGGCGACCTCGTCGCCGAACGTCAGCCCGGGGTCGACCAGAGCAAGCGCGACTCCGGCCCTCAGGGTCGGGGAGAAGGTGCCCGAGGTGGTCTCCCCCGCCGCATTCCCGTCCGCCCCCAGAACTGTCATGTGCGGCCTGGGCACCCCACGACCCTGCAGGAGCAGGCCACGCAGGGCCCGCGACCGACCCTCGGCTCGCTGGGCGACGAGGGCGTCGCGTCCGGAGAAGAGCTCCTTGTCCCAGCCCACCGCCCATGACAGCCCGGCTTCGACCGGGCTGATCGACGCGGACAGGTCCTGGCCGTGCAGCGGGTATCCCATCTCGGTGCGCAGAGTGTCCCGGGCACCGAGCCCGCAGGGGGTGGCCCGAGCAGCTACCGCCGCCCAGAGCGCGCCCAGCGCGGCCACCGGCAGGATCACCTCGTAGCCGTGCTCCCCGGTGTAGCCCGTCCGGCACACGACGGCCGACTCTCCCGCGAAATCGGCGGTGGCGAAGGCCATGTACGGCAGGTCATGCGCCCTGGCGAGCAGGCCCAGATCGACCATCACCTCCCGGCTTCCGGGCCCCTGGATGGCCAGGATGCCCTCGTCCTCGTGCAGGTCGGTGACCGTCACCGGCTCCGGCAGGCCCGTGACCAGCGCATCGCGCACGGCGGTCGCGTTGGCCGCGTTGGGCACGATGCGCACCTCGTCGGCACTGACCCGGTAGGCGATGAGGTCATCGACCACGCCGCCGGAGTCATTGCACAGCATCGAGTACTGCGCCTGGCCGGAGCCGATCCGGTCCAGGTCATTGGCCAGCAGCCGGTTCAACGACGCGGCCGCACCCGGTCCGGCCACCACCAGCTTGCCCATGTGCGACACGTCGAACATACCCACGGCCGTGCGCACGGCCAGATGCTCGGCCACCACCCCGGTCGGGTACTCGATCGGCATCTCCCATCCGCCGAAGTCAGCCATCTTGGCCCCCGCCGCGCGGTGGGTCTCGGTCAGGGCAGTTCGGCGCAGAGTCACGCCCGGAAGCCTAGCCGCCCTCGCAGCCGCGGCTCGGTTCCTGGACCGACGGCCCGTGCGCTGCACCGCCGGGAACCAATACGGTGGGCCCATGACCGCAGTTTCGCTCTCCCTGACGACGACCATGCCCGACGCCGACCTGCTCGTTGTTGGCCTGGCGAAGGGCTCAGCCGGCCCGGTGGTCGCATCCAGCGCCCTGACAGACGACCAGGCCGGCGCGGTGGGCGCCGCCGCCTCCGCAGTCGGCGCTACCGGCAAGACCGACGAGGTCCTCCGGCTCCCCGGTGCGCCCTTCGGCCTCCCGCCGGTCATGACCACCGGCCTGGGTGAACAGGCCGTGGTGTACACCGAGGAGACCCTGCGCAGGGCCGCCGGGGCGGCGTTGCGCGCAGCCTCAGCCGGCGCTGTGTCGGTGGCATTGCCCACCAACGACGATCCGGCCCACGTCGAGGCGATCGGCCTCGGCGCGTTCATCGGGTCCTACCGGTACCCGGGCAAGCCGGCCGGCGATTCGCCCAGCCCCATCCCGGAGCAGCTCGTGGTCCTCGTGGCCGCAACCGATGGCCTGGATCAGGCGATCACCTCGGCCCGGGTGGTCGGCGAGGCGATCCACCTGGCCCGTCGCCTGGTGGACACCCCGCCGGGCGCCCAGCCGCCCGCGGCGCTGGCTGCCGAGGCGGTCGCGGCGGCTGAGGGCACCGGAATCTCGGTCGAGGTCCTCGACGAGGACGCTCTCGCCGAGCAGGAGTTCGGCGGCATCCTGGCCGTCGGGCAGGGCTCGGCCAACCCGCCCCGCCTGGTCCGGCTCACCTACGCACCGGCCGGGGCCAGCGGGCACCTCGCGCTGGTCGGCAAGGGGATCACCTTCGACTCAGGAGGCCTGTCGCTGAAGCCGCCGGCCTCGATGATCACCATGAAGTGCGACATGGCCGGCGCCGCCTCGGTGCTCGCATCCGTCGTGGCGATCGCGCGGCTCGGCGTATCGCTCAAGGTCACGGCGTACCTCGCGATCGCCGAGAACATGCCCAGTGGCCACGCCCAGCGCCCGGGTGACGTCATCACCGCCTACGGGGGCAAGACGATCGAGGTGCTCAACACCGACGCCGAGGGCCGACTGGTCATGATGGATGCACTGGTGCGCTGTGGGGCCGACGACCCGGACGCCATCATCGACATGGCCACCCTGACCGGTGCTCAGGTGGTGGCCCTCGGCGCACGCATCGCGGGCATCATGGGCAACGACGACGGTTGGCGCGACGAGGTGCAGGCTGCGGCGGAGTCCTCCGGGGAGCTTTCGTGGCCCATGCCCATCCCCGAGGAGCTACGTCCCTCGCTCGACTCGCCGGTGGCCGACCTGGCCAACGTCGGCGAGCGGAACGGCGGGATGATGACCGCTGCGGCCTTCCTGCGCGAGTTCGTCCCCGATGGCGTCCCCTGGGTCCACATCGACATCGCTGGGCCAGCCTTCCTCACCGACGCCCCCTGGGGCTACAACTCCAAGGGAGCCACTGGCTACGGGGTGCGCACCCTGGTCGCGGTCGCCGAGCGGATGGCAGACCAGCAGGACTGACCGGACCTCGCTCGGATGCGCCCTGCTGCTTCCGTTGGGCGCTGACCCGCTCGTGGCACGCCGCAAGCGGGCAACTGCTGGCAGGATGTGCGTGCGACCCGCGATGCTGGCACCCCGACGCCCAGCACCTCGACAAGAAAGGTCCCCACGTGGCCGACAACCAGTTCGATGTTGTGATCCTCGGCGGCGGCAGCGGAGGCTACGCGTGCGCGCTACGGGCATCGGAGCTCGGGCTGTCCGTGGCTCTGATCGAGAAGGACAAGCTCGGCGGCACCTGCCTGCACCGCGGATGCATCCCGACCAAGGCCCTGCTGCACGCCGGTGAAGTCGCTGACAGCGCCCGCGAGAGCGCGAAGTTCGGTGTCGACACGACGCTGAACGGCATCGACATCCTCAAGGTGAACTCCTACCGCGACGGTGTCGTGGGCCGGCTCTACAAGGGCCTGCAGGGGCTGGTCAAGAGCTCTGCGATCACCTACGTGCAGGGCACCGGACGGCTCACGTCTGCCACCACGGTCGACGTCGAGGGAACGACCTACACCGGCAGCACCGTCGTACTTGCGACCGGCTCGTACTCCCGCAGCCTTCCCGGGCTGGAGATCGGCGGGCGGGTCATCACCAGTGACGATGCACTCGGTCTGGACTACATCCCGAAGAGCGTGATCGTGCTCGGCGGTGGCGTCATCGGCGTCGAGTTCGCGTCGGTGTGGAAGTCGTTCGGATCCGACGTCACGATCATCGAGGCGCTGCCACGGCTGGTCCCCGCCGAGGAGGCAGCAGTCTCCAAGGCCCTGGAGCGGGCGTTCCGCAAGCGCAAGATCAACTTCACGACCGGTGTCCGGTTCGCCAGCGTCACCCAGAGCGACTCCGGCGTGGTGGCGACTCTGGAGGACGGCTCGACATTCGAGGCTGACCTGATGCTCGTCGCGGTCGGGCGCGGCCCGAACACCGCCGACATGGGCTACGAGGACGTGGGCATCACCATGGACCGCGGCTGGGTCCTGGCCGACGAGCGGCTGCACACGAACATCGCCGGCGTCCGGGCGGTCGGTGACATCGTGCCGGGCCTGCAACTTGCCCACCGCGGCTTCCAGCAGGGCATCTTCGTCGCCGAGGACATCGCCGGACTGAACCCGCCCCCGATCGACGAACTGGGCATCCCCCGAGTCACCTACTGCGAGCCGGAGATCGCCTCGGTCGGGCTGACCGAGGAGCAGGCCGCGCAGAGATTCGGTGCGGACGCTGTCCAGGGCTACGAGTACAACCTGGGCGGCAACGGCAAGAGCCAGATCCTGGGCACCGCTGGCTTCGTCAAGCTGGTGCGCCGCAAGGACGGCCCCGTGGTGGGCATCCACATGATCGGTGCCCGGGTCGGCGAGCAGGTCGGCGAGGCGCAGTTGATCTACAACTGGGAGGCGTACCCCGAAGAGGTCGCCGCCCTCGTGCACGCCCACCCCACCCAGAACGAGGCACTCGGCGAGGCGCACCTGGCGCTGGCGGGCAAGCCGCTGCACGCCCACTCCTGATCCATCACCCGTCCTTCTCAGAACACGACCCGTCCATTCGATAGGAGCATCACGCAGATGTCGGTCACCGTCACCATGCCGCAGCTCGGCGAGAGCGTCACCGAGGGCACCGTCACCCGCTGGCTCAAGCAGGTCGGTGAGGAGGTGCGCGCCGACGAGCCCCTCCTCGAGGTCTCGACCGACAAGGTCGACACCGAGATCCCCGCGCCCGCATCGGGCGTGCTGTTGTCCATCGCCGCAGGCGAGGACGACACCGTCGAGGTGGGTGGCGCGCTCGGCGTCATCGGTGCCGCAGATGAGGCCGGCGCCCCCGCGACGCCTGCTGCCCCAGCCGCGCCCGCGCCAGTTGCGGCTCCTGCGGCTCCCGCGCCGCCGGCCTCTCCCGCTGCCTCGGCTCCTGCGCCACGTCCAGCCGTGGCTCCTGCCGCCGCCGCCGCCGCTGCGGCTCTCGGCTCGTTGCCGCCGGATCCCAACCCACCCCGATCCGGCAGCCATGCAGTGGTCGGCTCGGAGAGCCCGGTCGTTCTCCCGGCCCTCGGCGAGTCGGTCACGGAGGGTACGGTCACCCGCTGGCTGAAGAGCATCGGCGACATGGTCTCGGCTGATGAGCCGCTGCTGGAGGTCTCCACCGACAAGGTGGACACCGAGATCCCGGCGCCCAGCTCGGGCATGCTGCTGGAGATCCGGGTCCATGAGGACGAGACCGCGGACGTGGGCCAGACCCTCGCGATCATCGGTACGCCCGCACCCGCGGGTGCACCGGCACCTGAGCCGGCTGCTCCCCCGGCCGCTGCGGCTCCCGCGGCCGCTCCGCCGGC
>JAQBEX010000190.1:0-6352 GCA_032123675.1 Actinomycetes bacterium | reverse complement strand
GGCGGAGGCGGTGTCGGCAGCTGATCTGCGGTTGTTCGCCGAGGTGGCTGGGGACTTGGCCGATCCGCAGGTGATGGGTGCCGCGTGGCAATGACCTGGCTGATCGACAAGTCCGCGTTGGTCGGTCTTGGCGACAGCCCGGACGCCGAGTTGTGGGCGCAGCGCATCGAGCGGGGTCTGGTGCGGATCACGACCGTGACCCGGCTCGAGGTCGGCTACTCGGCTCGCAGCGGGAAGGACGCCCGGTCGATGTTCGCCGTCCCGCCGCTCTCGGCGATGCCGGTGGAGTACCTCACGCCGGCGATCGAGGACCGGGCCGTCGAGGTTCAGCTGCTTCTCGCTGGCCAGGGCCGGCACCGTGCGCCGTCCATCCCCGACGTGCTCATCGCCGCCACCGCCGAGTTGGCCGGGCTGACGGTTCTGCACCTCGACAAGGACTTCGAGCTCATCGCTGGCATCACCGGACAGCCCACCGAACGAGTCCAGGCGTGAGGCCCGCATCACGCGACCACATGCCCCCACTCCGAAGGATGCGGATCTTCGCGATCGTGGAGTGCGGCGCCCAGCGCGGCGGTGAACAGGAAGGAATGCGTGCGCGGGAACCCTCGCCCACAGGCTCGTGGGGTCAGCGACGGGTGCCGAGGGTGGGACCCACCTAGCCGTGGATCAGGCTTGTGCCGGCGATCAGCGTCGTCGGTCAACCGCTCGACCGCCCGTCGGTGGCTCGGACGCGCCCGGAGCAGCGATCAGTGCACGACCCGACATGGGCAGGGGGAGCCTCGCTAGGCTTGCTGGGATGGATGTTGGGACCGCTGCGATCGTTGCCGCGGTGCTCTTCGGGGCGGTAGCCCTGTTCCAAGTTGCGCTGGCCCTGGGCGCCCCGTGGGGGACCTTCGCGTACGGTGGCCGGGCCGAGTTGATCAGCCTGGAGGGCTGCACGGCAGCGCGCGTGAGGTCCGCAACGGGGACCGCGCCAGTCCGGCGGTGGCGGACCCGGCGCGACCGGTTGACGGGGCCCGACACCAGCGCACCGACCCCCGTTGCGTCCTTCCGCCGCCCGACGGGCTACCCAGGCGACGGTATTCGTGACGGGCATGTCAGGGGCCGGGAAGACAACGGTTGCTCACCGTCCTGAGCGGTCGGGGCGTGGCCACGGTTGACACGGACTATGACGAATGGCCGTAGGCAGCCGGCAGAACTCGCCGACGTCATCAAGAGTCTGGTGGCACTCGTGCCCTGACCGTCGTTGCAGCAGCACAGCCAGGCACCTCGGCGTAGCGGGCGTGCAGGAAGGGCACTGTGTTGCCGCTAGACGGAGAGCCGACCCGCTACACGACGTGCGGGCTGCGGTGACCTCTGAGCACGAGGCTGACGATCGTGAAGCGGCGCAGCGGCGGTAGCGGCATCTGCCGGTACGGCGCTGCGGTGCGGGCAGGTCGGCCGATGTCAGATGCTGGGGGTCTCTCGGTCGGCCACGGGCGCGGACAGTAGGCGTCAGAGACGTCGTGGCCAGGTTGTGCGCTGCGATCGCTCGAGCCGCTGAGGCCATCGAGCGCCCTTCTGATCGGGACCTCGGCGGGCAACTACGAAGCAACTACCCTCATGAACAGGCCGACGTTCGATGGACGTTTCGACCCGCTGCCGAGCACGTCGGGCAGACCCCAGACGACGCGATTGATGGTCTGAGCATGCCTACGGATCAGAAGGCCAGGGGTTCGAATCCCTTCAGGCGCGCCAGTTCTGAGCACGAGACGAGCCTCTCGGGATACCCCGGGGTGCTCTAGCTGGTGCACGCACAGTGCACTACGTCCTCAGGTCTGCCGCATCACGACCTCGTCATGGCCGTGCCACGCGGCGACGATGTGTGCGTGGTGGGCCGGACAGGCGTGCCTACCGTCGGCAGGTGGTCGAATCGGAAGTCGCAGCGTTGGGCTCCGGTGGCCAATGTGCCGGTGCGTTGCCAGCGCAGTTGGGGGCACAGGTCGGTGTACAGGACGTCGTCGACCGCGCAGTAGGCCGGGGCGATGGCGGTCGCGTCGAGGAGCCGAAGCATGTCCAGGTCGAAGCAGCGGGTCATGTCGAAGGCGACACAGCGCGGCGTCCGCTGCACCCAGGTGGCCTCCCAGCCAGGGGAGGGGAAGGCCACCAGGCTGCGTTGGGCGATCTGCATGAACAGCCGCTGGCCCCGCGGACCGCGGGTCTGGGACTTCAGGGCGGCGTGGCGGGGCCGCGCCATCTCAGTCAATGCTCGGGTCACGGCGGCTGCTGCGGCCTCGGATGTGTACCCGTGTGCCATGAGGGTGCGGTAGATGGCCACGCCGGGAAGCACCGAGAAGGCCAGGTGCACTTGCAGCACCGGGTGCTTGGGCCAGGGCAGCGCCTGGGAAGCCTTGTCATAGGTCGTGCGCGCAGGTGCCCGAAGCGTGGGATCGCGGGCCGCCAGATGCCGCAGCCACAGGCTCATCGAGGCCCGTCCCGCGCGCAGCAAGACCTCACGCTGCAGGTCCCGGGTCGCCAAGGCCACCACCTCCTGCCCCCATGATGCTCCGGTTCAGCCGAGCGCCGGGAGGGTCGATCGTCCCCCCGCATCCCGGGTCGAGTTCGTGCCGCTCCGCGGCCCGGCCTTGCCTCCAGCTTCATCTCGGGCATCACCAGAGAACCACTGGCCGGTACCCGGGTCCGGGGCCCGGCTCGACCCGGCCCGCTGGTCAGTGCGCTGCCGCAGTCCACGCCACGGACAGCATCGATACGTGAACCCTCCACGACAGTCCATTCATGATGTCCACCCTCCGTGTGAGGCGTCCCAGCCTCACACTGCCGCGAAGCGCGTGGTGTTCCGGGCCTCGTCCGCTGAACCCAGTCGAATCGCGAAGTCGCCAGCCGCCTCATCCTCCGGCGGCGGGGCGCCCTGTGTCACCGATGTACAGCCGGTAGCGCACGAGTTGGCCATCAGCGCTCCAGTCGTGGATGACGGTTCCCCGGTACCACTCGTGTGATGGCGGCCCGGCGTCTACCTCGATCTCGATCACCGCGGTCGAACCACACTCCATCAGCCGTTCGACGTGTAGGTGCGCCTGCGCGTGGTCTGACCAGTCCTCGGCATACCGTGACCGCACTGCGGTGCGGGTCAGGAGGCGGTCCTCGTCGGGGCGCTTGAAATCCACGGACTGGTCGACCAGGGCCATCAGGGCATCGAGATCGCCAGCGTTGAATGCGGCGACGTACTGACGGGACAGCTCACTCGGAGATGGCATGGGGGCATGTTTCCACACCCCCAGCGGCAGGCCAGGGCACGAGCATGACTATCGGAGCCGCAGCCGAAGCCTTCTCGAATCCGACGGGACGGTGTGCCCGATGCGTCGGACGACTGCCCGACCGTGGCCGGCCCTACTCGAAGGTTGTGAAGCTCAAGAGGCAGTCCGTGCTTCTGGGGAGAGGCCCGTGGCTTCGTCGCTGAGACTGGCCCCGGGTGCGCATCGTCGGCGGACTGCTCGACCTCGTTCAGGTCGCACCCGCGCCTGCTCCACCGGCTGCGCGCGCCGGTCAGGTGCCCATCAGGGCCCGCTCGAAGCGCCACGGGTCGGCTGCCAGTCGCCCGCCGGCCCGGCGGAGCAGCAGCCATCCCAGGAGCGCCGAGACCGGCAGGGTTGCCAGCATCGGCAGCGGCGCCCCGAGGCTGTCGCCTGTCAGCATCCAGGCCAGGACGAGCAGGCCGACCACGACCAGGAGCAGTGCAGTGCCGGCCAGGCCCCCCGCGATCCCCCTGCGCATGTTGCCCCCGGGGTGCACCCGGTTCTGGGGAGCCATGACGCTTGTCATGGCCCCGACGCCGACTCCGGCCAGGGCCACGTTGAGCCCGGCGAGAAGGGCCGCGAAGGCCTCATCCCACCTGGTCGTCAGCACGGCCTCGACAACCACGAAGACGGCCATCAACGGGAGGACGATGATCAGCGCTGCCAGTACCTTGCCCAGCAGGACCTGGCGCGGAGGAGCGCCGGCAGACAGGATGTACGTGAAGCCCTGATCGTCGTAGGAGAACAGGTACATCGCGGTGGCCGGCAGGCACATGGTCGTGATCACCGCGGCCCCGCCCACAAGCCCGGAGTCGGAGACCATCTGGTGGGCGACCACCGCGCCCATGATCGGCAGGATCACCACGCTCTGCACGGCCCGTGGCTGCCGGAAGAACAGGTAGCGCAACTGCTGGGACATCGCCGCGGTGACCGCCGAGGTGGGCATCGACTCCAGGAGCACCGGAACCAGCGCGAGGTTCGTCGACATCCCCGACTTCTTCTTGACCCGACCGGCACCTCCCTTGGGGCCGACGACGCGCTTCCTGATCACCCACGCCCACGCTGCCAGCGCCACCACGATCGCGGCCAGCGTCACCAGCAGGTGCGCCAGGGCGGTGCCCCAGCGCCCGTCACGGACCGCGATCATGCCCTGGCCGATCGCCCCGGGCGGCAACCACGACAGCACCGCCTCCACCGGCTCGTTCTCGAGGTCGACCAGGATCTGGTCGACATTGTGGGCGCTGCGGCTGAGCAGGTAGATGCTCAGAGCCAGGGCGCCGGACAAGCCGATCATGAGGTCGCGGCCACGACGCGAGCGCATGGCCCCGGCCAGGAGCGCCTGCAGGGCCCGCGACGACGCCACGCACAGCACGGTGAAGATGACCGCGGCCATGGCCACGGCAATCCGGGCTGGGACCGTCTCCCCCGAGGCGAACGTGCCACCAGCCACAGCGAGGAACGTGAACAGGGCAGTCGGAGCAATCAGGGAACCGAGCAGCAGCCCCAGGACCTGGTCACGCGCTGAGATCGGGAACTGCTCGAGCTTCTCGGGATCAACAGTGTCGTCGCCAACCCCGGGGAGGATCACCGGTATCACGACCCAGCCGACGAACAGGACGGTCAGCAGGATCACCAGGGTCAGGTCGCCGAGCCCGGTGCGCTGGGAGGTCATCTGGTCGACGACGCCGCCGGCTCCCAGGCCCAGCGTCAGGGCCAGGACCCATCCCGCCACGTAGAGGGCACGCTGCCCGCCACCGTTGTGCCCCAGCGATCGGCGCTGGATCGCGAGCTTCAGCTGGACGAGGACGACAGCCACGACAACTCCCCATCCTCAAGATCGCGCCCACCGACCAGGTCGATGAACGCCTCCTGCAGCGAGCGGCCACCAGCCAGCTCCGCGACGGTCCCCTCCGCCCGCAGCCGACCGGCCTCGATCACCGCCACGCGGTCGCACAGCCGCTCCACGACGTCCATCACGTGACTGGAGAAGACCACCGTCCCGCCCCCGGTCCGGTAGCGCTGGAGCATCTCCTCCATCACCTGGGTGTTCACCGGGTCCAGGGAGCCGAAGGGCTCATCCAGGACAAGCAGCCGCGGTGAGTGCAGCAGCGCAACGGCCAGGCCGATCCGCTTGGTCATCCCCAGCGAGTAGTCCGCGATCATCTTGTCCGAGGCCCCCTCGAGATCCAGGACGCGGAGCAACTCCTGTGAGCGCTGGCGGATCACCTCGCGGTCCATCCCGCGCAGCAGCCCGGCATACTCCAGCATCTCCTGGCCACTGAGGCGGTCGAACAGCACGGGGTTGTCCGGGACGTAGCCCAGGACCGCCTTGGCCTGCAGCGGATCCGGCCAGACGTTCGTGCCGTCGACGGAGGCGGACCCGGCGTCAGGCTGCAGCAGCCCCACGAGCATCCGGATGGCCGTTGACTTGCCCGCGCCGTTGGGCCCGGCGATACCGTAGAAGGACCCATGCGGAACGCTCAGGTCCAAGCCGTCGACCGCCCGCGTGCTGCCGAACACCTTGACCAGGCCCGTGGCTTGCGCAGCCTCTGACATCAACTGACCCCATTCCTCACCACGACGTGGCGACCGAGCGGTACCGTACCCGACGGGGGCTGGGTGCACAGCGACCGTGGAAGCCGGTCCTCAGCCCGCACCCAGTCAGAGTCACCCAGCGGCGCCCAGGCCAAGTACGGGGGTGCCCGAGGCCTGCACCTGGGAACGGCCCCCGGTCGAAGCGAAGGTTGGAAACTCCAGCAGAACGCCCCTTCGTCCCCATCAGCCTGATCGCCAGGCTCACCGCACCCTTGGTGCGAACAGCCCGCGAACGTCCCTGGCGTGGCACATCTGTCTCATCCCACGTGTCGCAGTACGCTCTGGTCGTCCTGGTAGAAGAGATCAGGAGGCGCACGGGGCTATGGCTCTGGGTGGAGTGCCGGACCGCTATTCCAGGAGAGCGCATGAGCGATTCAAGTGCCCGCACGTCGAGTCCGACCCGCAAACCGGTCGCGATGGTAGCGATCATCCTCGCCCTTGTCTTGGTCTACCTGCTGATGGAC
>JAQBEX010000189.1:0-60614 GCA_032123675.1 Actinomycetes bacterium | reverse complement strand
GCCCACCGACGGCTCGGCTGGCCCGGACACCTTCCGAGCACTGAGCAGGCTCACCCGAACGGTCAGCGGTGGTGCCTCCACCGTCCTGCGCGAACAACAGGCGTTCGACGTGCTTCGGACCGGAGTGACGCACAAGGTGATCCTCATCGACGCAGGCCCAGACCATCTCGAACGTGGCCACTCGGGCAGTGGACTGTCCGAGGAGGACATCGCAGCCGACATCGCTTCCCGGGCCGAGGGGCGGCTCGCGGCGCTCGGGACCACTGTGCTCGTGACCGGGCCGGCTCGAGCAGGGCACACGTCGTTCGACGAGTCCGCTCGCGCCGCGATCGCCAACGAGGTCGGCGCGGATGCCCTCATCTCCCTGCATTGCGACGCACACCGCAACCCCATGGCAAACGGCCTGGCTGCCTTCTACTTCGGGACCCAGGACGACAGGGCCAAGTCAGTCGCCGGCCATGCGCTGGCCGAGTTGCTGCTCGAGGAGATCGGCGTGCGCAGCGCAGCCAACAGCTGCGGCGCCCATCCCAAGACCTGGGAGATCCTGCGCCTCACGCGCATGCCCGCTGTACACCTTGACCTTGGATACCTGACGAACCCTGAGGACGGGGCACGATTGGGGGACCCGACCGGACGCGATCAGATCGCCAGGGCCATCACCGCCGCTCTGATCCGATTCTTCGCCCCGCCGCCCCCGGACTGATGGGCGTGGGCCACCGCCCCGGGCCTGGGCCCGCACCGCTGGCCCACGTCTCCACCGGAGCCGCAACTCATCGACCGCCGATGCCCGTCGGTCCCGCACGTGAGTCCTTGGCAGCCACACAGGTGTGGCACGAAGGTCTTGGTCAAGTCATGGCCGGTGGGTGCCGGAATAGTCGGCATACGTTCGGGGCCGCAGCAGCGAGACCAGGAATCCAGCAGCGGCACCCAGCGCGACCATGGCTGTTCCAAGCACGAGCCAACGCACCGCTTTCATGAGTGGACCTCCCATCAGGCATCCTAGGCACATGAGCCCCGGCACGCGCCTCGACCCTTGGTTCACCAGCTATGCCCAGCGGGCACACGGACTGGCGGCCTCGGAGATCCGCGCCCTGTTCGCCGTGGCCAGCCGCCCCGAGGTGGTATCCCTGGCCGGGGGCATGCCCTATGTCTCCGCGCTGGACCTCGACGCGATGAGTGACACGGTCGCCCGCCTCCTGCGGGAACGCGGCGCCAGCGCCCTGCAGTACGGATCGGGTCAGGGCGACGAACGGCTTCGCGAGCAGATCCTCGATGTCATGGCTCCGGTCGGGATCAGCGCGCACCCTGACGACATTGTGGTGACCACCGGGTCACAGATGGCCCTTGACCTGGTGGTGCGTACCTTCTGTGACCCCGGGGACGTTGTCCTGGTCGAGTCACCATCCTATGTCGGTGCCTTGGGTGTCTTCCGTTCATACGAGTGCACGGTGGTCCATGTCGCCATGGACCAAGAAGGGCTGTCCCCTGTGGCCCTGACCGAGGCCATTGACCGTGTCCGTGTCGATGGCGGTCGGATCAAGCTCATCTACACCATCCCCTCGTACCACAACCCAGCCGGGCTGACCCAGGGACAGCAACGCCGCAACGACGTGCTCGAGGTGGCTCGCAGGAATGGGATCCTGCTGCTCGAGGATGATCCGTACGGCCTCCTCGGCTTCGACGGCGTGGTGCCGCGGGCCATCCGGGCAGACGAGGCGGAGGGGGTCGTGTACCTGGGGTCGTTCTCCAAGACCATCGCTTCGGGCCTGCGGGTGGGTTGGGCCGTAGCCCCCCATGGCGTCCGCGAGAAGCTGGTACTGGCCGCTGAGGCCGCCGTCCTCTGCCCGTCGAACTACGCGCAGTTGACCGTCTCGGAGTATCTGGCCACCAACCCCTGGATGGACCAGATCGCGGTCTTCCGGGACCTCTACCGGGTTCGCAGGGATGCCCTGCTGGAGGCGCTCGGTGATCACATGCCACCGGGAACCACCTGGACCGAGCCGACTGGGGGGTTCTACTCCTGGGTGACCCTCCCTGAGGGACTCGATGCGCGGGCGATGCTGCCGCGTGCCGTCGCAGGACTGGTTGCCTACGTACCCGGCACCGGGTTCTTCGCCGGTGAGGCGGAGCAGGAGGCCAACCGCCGTTCCATGCGCCTGAGCTACTGCTATCCCGAGCCCGGACGCATCCAGGAGGGCGTGCGCCGCCTCGGAAATGTGATCGACGACGAGCTCGGTCTCCTGGCAACGTTCGGTCAGAGCTCCCCCGGGGTGGTCCGGCCACACAACGACGAAGCACTGCTGACCACACCCGCACCTGATCTGGCCTAGGACAAGGGGTAGGACAATGTCCCGATCGATCGTGATCCTCGCAGGTGGGTTGTCCCATGAGCGGGACGTATCGCTGCGCTCTGGCCGACGTGTCGCCGAAGCCCTGCGCGCCGTCGGTGAGACCGTGGCGGTGCATGACCTCGACGCATCCCTGCTCGTCGACCTGGCCAATGATCCGCCGGACTGCGTCATCCCGCTGCTGCACGGGGCCAGCGGCGAGGATGGATCACTTCGCGACGTCCTCGACTGCCTTGGTATCCCCTACGTCGGCTCGCGCCCGGATGCCTGCCGACTGTCCTTCGACAAGATGGTGGCGAAGGCGCACGTCGCCGGCGCTGATCTGCACACCGCAGCCGCGGTCGCCCTGCCGCACCCGACGTTCCGGGACCTGGGGGCCGGTGCGGTGCTCGATGCCCTGGTGGCCCGGATCGGGCTCCCCATGGTGGTCAAGCCCACCCGCGGCGGTTCGGCACTCGGCGTGGCGATCGTGACGGACGTCGCCGACCTGCCTGCGGCCATGGTGGGCTGCTTCTCCTACGCCGACACTGCGATGCTCGAGACCCACCAAGCGGGAACCGAGGTTGCGGTCACCGTGATCGAGGAGGCAGACGGGACGGTTCGTGCCCTGCCGGCCGTGGAGATCGTCCCGGACTCCGGGGTCTATGACTACGCGTCCCGGTACACAGCAGGGACGACGGAGTTCTTCGCGCCAGCGCGGCTGGACGCGGCCGTCGCCGATGCGTGCGCCCAGGCAGCCGTGACAGCGCACGTCAACCTCGGACTGCGCCACCTGTCGCGGGCGGACCTCATCGTCGGCCCTGATGGAGTCGTCACCTTCCTGGAGGTCAACGTGGCTCCCGGCTGCACCGAGACCTCACTGCTGCCCCAAGCAGTTGAGGCAGCGGGGCTCGATCTGGGGAAGGTCTTCCAGGTCCTGGTGGAGCGGGCCCTGGCACCCACCACTGAGTTGGCCTGAGCACGGCCCAACCCACGGCGTGCGGCACGGACTGGCCCACGGTCAGCGAATGCCCCCGTGGGGCAGCCGAGCCGCCCCGCACCTAGGGTGTCGCGTCCCATGGTCAACGCGGGGCTGTACATGGGACATGACCCAGGTACAGGGCGCCAACCCCCTGGACGGCAACCGTCGCGGAGAGATCAGTGCGACTGCCACCAGCGGCGCTTCTTCGCCGGCGCGACGGTCGCCGGGACGTACCCCCCCGTGCGGGCAGCGAGGTTCCTCGCCGCCACCAGGTCCTCGGTGCCGGCCGGAGCAGTACCATCGGCGGGCGCTGGATCAGCCCCCGGCACAGCACTGTCCGGGTGCTCTGTCGCTCCGGAGGCGCTCTGGTGTGCCGCAGCGGCGTCCAGACCCGCGGGCATGGTCACCGCTGGGCTGGTCGGAGCTTCGTGGGTCGGCTCGGTGCTGGTGACCGGTGCCTGCTGCTCCGGTGCCGGGACCATGGGAACTGGTGCGCGCGTGGCCGGGGTTGGGGCGAAGACTGATCCCGACGGGCCCGCGGTCAGGGCACGAAGCGCCAACCGGGCATCGGCGAGCGCTGCCGCACGCTCGTTCGCCTCGGCCTCCGCGCGGGCCAGTCGGATCCGCAGGTCGTCCCAGCGATCCCTGGGGATGGTCACCGTCTCCGCCTCGATGGGGGGTGCCGGCGCCGCTGGTGGTGCGGGGCGGGCCGGCACCGAGGTGACGTCGGGGACCGAACGACCCGGGTGCAGGCCCACAGCAAGGAGTGCCTCGACGGGGATCCTCCAGACCCCGTCATCATCCTTGGCGGCGCCATGATCGGACAGGTCGGAGAGCTTGCGTGTGATCGTCTTGCGGCTCACCGAGCAGGCTGCAGCCGCATCGGTGATCGTGAATGTCGGCCGCGTGGTCGCTTGCGCATCGGTTGCGCCATCCCACTCGGGGGCCGGACTCGTGATGGAGATGGCCGGCCCCTGCTCAGCAGTCGGACCACCCTCCTCGGAAATCTCGACGGGGTTCTCGTGGATGACGACGGGGTTCTCGTGGATGACCTCGAGGCGGTCATCGGTGTGCGTCAGGCTCATGCGTCGATCCTAGGTCGGGTTCCGCCCATTCCTGCGAAGGTTGTCCACAAGAGCGTGCGCGTGTCCCACCACGGACGGCCATCCACGGACCTGTCCTAGGTCGATGTCCCGTCGGATTCGAGGACGTCGAGGATTCGGTTGAGGTCCTCGCGGCCGGCGAACTCGATGGTGACTCGACCCTTTGCCCGTCCCATGGTCACCTGGACACGCGTGTCCAACCTGTCGGACAAGTCAGCAGCCACCTCCTCGAGACCCTCGTCGGACGTGGTCCGCCGTGGGCGTCGCACCCGGGTCCTCGCTGGCTGCTCCCCCAGCGACACGATCTCCTCGACCATGCGCACCGACAGCCCCTCAGCAACGATCCGGGTCGCCATCCGCTCCATGCTCACATCGTCGGGAAGGGACAGCAAGGCTCGGGCGTGACCCTGGGACAGGACACCGGCCGCAACCCGCCGCTGCACGGCGGGAGGCAACCGCAGCAACCGGATGGTGTTGGCGATCTGCGATCGCGACCGACCCACCCGCGCTGAGAGCTCGTCCTGCGTGCACCCGAAGTCCGCAAGGAGCTGCTGGTAGGCGGCCGCTTCCTCGAGCGGGTTCAACGCTGCCCGGTGGACGTTCTCGAGAAGCGCATCGCGCAGCAGGTCCGCGTCCTGTGTGGGACGCACCATGGCTGGGATCGTGTCCCACCCCAGGCTCTGCGCACACCTGAACCGGCGCTCACCGGCCACGAGCTCGAATCCCTGACCGTGGTCCTGTCCTGCACTGTCCACAGAGGCGTGACCCACGGGCCGCACAACAACAGGCTGCAGGAGGCCGATCTCACGAAGTGAGGCGGCCAACTCCGCCAGGGCGTCCTCGTCGAACACCGTACGCGGTTGCCGGGGGTTCGGCCGGATCATCGTCAGCGGTAGCTCGGCATAGTGGATCCCTGGTCCAGTCGGCGTTCCGGGAGCAGGTGGTGGGCCACCGTCGGACCCGGCCACCGCTGGATCCGTGAGGACCTCAGCCCACGACGCACGGGTAGTCCCTTGCTGTGTGATGTTGCTCACATCTTCTCCTCCGTACCCCGAGCGGAGCCTAGGCGCCGGATGTGGCCACAGGATTATCCACAGAAACCCTGTGGATAACGTGGGGATGATATGTCCGTTTAGCGGAAATTTCGACGTTGTGTGTCTGTGTGATCACGGTGTGCACTTGCGCGCGTGGACCCAGGCTGATCATCGCATCCTGGCAACGACAACCACGGTCGTCGGCGGGTCGATCAGGTCGATTCCGTACGAGCGGATCGTGATGGGACCAGCCCCCAGCTCAGCGGCGGCACCCTGAGCCTCCTCCACCTCCTGGCGAGCGCCCGAGCCCTTCAACGCGAGCACGACACCACCGACACGAGCAAGTGGCAGTGTCCACATCAGCAGTTGCGGCAGACGCGCCACGGCACGGGCCGTCACTACATCGAACGTCGCGGGAGCGACATCCTCGGCCCGGGCACGCAGCACGGAAACCCGATCGCTGAGCGATAACTCGTCCAGCACCTCGCCGAGGAAGGTTGCACGTCGAAGGAGCGGTTCGATCAGTGTGACCTGCAGGTCAGGCCGAACCAGGGCCCACACCAGTCCAGGAAGGCCGGCACCGGAGCCCACATCCGCGACAGTGCACCCCTGGGGTAGGTCACCATCGGCTTCTTGTGCCACGACGGCGCAGTTCACCAGGTGCCGTGACCACAGCCGGGGTACCTCACGGGGACCGATGAGGCCGCGCTCGACGCCGCGCGTGGCCAGGATCTCCGCGAAGGCCGGTAGACCTGGGAACTGCGCGTACCGCGCGCTCAGTGCCGTTTCACGTGAAACATCACTGCTCACGCGGGCATGACCACCACTCGCCGAGCCGTACCCTCGCCCTCGCTCTCACTGCGCAGACCGGCCTCGGAGACGACGTCATGCACGACCTTGCGCTCGAATGCGGTCATTGGCGCCAGCTTCACCGGCTCACCAGTCCGCTTGACATCGGCAACGGCGCGTTCCCCGAGCTGCGCAAGCTCTGCTCGGCGAGCGGCCCGGAAGCCGGCGATGTCCAGCATGAGACGGCTGCGCTCGCCGGTCTCCCTGGTGACAGCCAATCGGGTCAACTCCTGCAGGGCCTCCAAGACCTTGCCGTCGGACCCGACCAGGTCGTCGAGATCGCCACCGACGATGGAGACCATCGCCCGGTCGCGCTCGACATCCATGTCGATGTCACCGTCGAGGTCGGCGATGTCGAGGAGTGCCTCGAGGTAGTCGGCTGCCACGTCACCCTCGCGCTCGAGGTCTGACCTGTTGCTCATGTGTGATCCTTCAGAAGTCATGGGACGCCGGTCATCGGGCCTTGGGTGGTGGACCGGACCGCTTGCTCTTGGGTTTCTTCTTCGGCTGGACTCGCCCCCTGGGTGGCGAAACCTCCTCGACCACCTCACCGTGGATCACTGCCGATGAACCGGGTGAATCGGGTGATACAGGAAGACCCTTCCTGGCCGCCTTCACAGCCTTGCGGGCCGCCGCTGCATCGGCAGCAGGGGTCCCCGGCTGGGGGTTGTTCCGGATGACCCAGAACTGCTGGCCCATGGTCCACACGTTGGTCGTGAACCAGTAGATGAGCACGCCGATCGGGAAGTTCATGCCGCCGACGGCGAACATCACCGGGAAGACGTACATCATGATCTTCATCTGCCGGGCGATCGGGTTATCGCCAGCGGTGTTCTTCAGCAGCAACTGACGCTGGGTCAGGAAGCTCGTGGCCGACATCAGGATGATCAGGATCACGGCCAGGATCCGGGTGTTGGTCGGGTTGGGGGTCTCATCCGCACGGACGAAGGTCCCGTAGAGGGGGACACCGAAGATCTCCGCCTCGTGGAAGGAGACCAACAGGTCCTGGTACTGCGGCCACTTGAATACGCCGACCGGCACCTCGTTGGACGCACCGCGCAGGACCTGGAAGAGCGCGAAGAAGATCGGTGACTGGAGCAGGATGGGCAGGCAGGAGGCAAGCGGGTTGGTCCCGGTCTCCTTGTAGAGCGCCATCATCTCCTGGGACTGGCGCTCCTTGTCCCCGGCGTGCTTGGCCTGGATCTCCTTGAGCCGCGGCTGGATCGCCTGCATGTTGCGCTGAGCCCGGATCTGCTTCACGAACAGCGGGATGAGCAGGATCCGGATCAGGATCACGAGGCCGACGATGGCCAACGTCCACGACCACCCGCTGTCGGGGTCCAGGACCAGCGAGAAGAGCGCGTGGAACTGCACCAGGACCCACGAGACTGCGTTGAGCAGCCAATGCCAGAGGAACACGAGAACTAGCTCCCTACTCGATCAGTGGTAGGACGGACGTCCTTCCCACCCCGCCAGGTCCCCTTCTCCGGCACATGGTCGATCCCGCCCGGGGACCAGGGGTTGCAGCGCACCAGCCGCCCGACTGCCAGGAGGAATCCCTTGACCGGCCCGTGGGTGCGTACCGCCCCCAGAGCATAAGCCGAACACGTGGGGTAGTAGCGACAGGTGGGTCCACGAAGTGGCGAGATGAACCGCTGGTAACCGCGGATTCCTCCCACAAGGAACAGCGAGAGCAACCGGCCAACGGTCATGTCCCAGGCACGTCGTGCACCGATACCCAGCTTCGTCAGGGCTGTCACTGGGACACCACCGCCGCTGTCCCTACCCGGTGTCCCAGCCTGGTCAGCGCCCGACCCAGGGCTGCGCTGACATCAGCGGACAAGTCACTGCTCGACGCCTCAGCCGAGCGCGGGAGCGCCCGGATCACGACATCCGTGCCCGGAGCCAGGTCCTCGACCTGGGTGGCCATCAGGTGGCGAAGCTGCCGGGTGACCCGATGCCGCACGACAGAACCTCCGACGGAACGGCCAACGATGAACCCCGCACGGGAATCTCTGCCGGGATCCGTGGTCATGACGTGCACGACAACTGTCGGCGAGGCGGCCCTGATTCCGGCACGCAGGACAGCGCGGAAGTCCTCAGCGCGCCGAATCCTCCGGCGCACGGGCAGCAACGGACGTCTCGGGATGACTAGGCCGAGAGGCGGGTGCGACCCTTGCCGCGGCGTGCGGCCAGAACGCCACGTCCGGCGCGGGTGCTCATTCGGGTCCGGAACCCGTGCGTGCGGGCGCGCCGACGGTTGTTCGGCTGGAAAGTGCGCTTCATGGCGTCATCCTTGCGGCTGGGTGATCTCGGGCGAAGAGCCATCGCCCATGGGCACACTCGGCCGGACGGACCTCTTCCTGGTTACTAAGGTACGCAACGCCCTGAGCACGGGTCAAACTCACCTGCCGCACGCTGCTTGTGATCCGACCGGCTGGGAGCCCACATTCGTGCCGTGGTTCGGCGAGAACCAGGACCTGCCGAACCAGTGGTCTGAGTCACAGCCAACCTGTGGAAAACTCTTGCACGCTGGCGACGGACCGGGCTAGGTTCGCCACGATTGCCGGCAGTCCGGATCGTCCGTGGAAACACACAGAATGGAAAGTAGGCCACACCTGTGGATGACACTGCAGATCCGGCGCTCATCTGGGGCAGCGCGATCAGTTCGCTGGACAGCGCAGAACTCAGTCGCTCGCACCGCGCGTTCCTGCAGTTGAGTCGACTGGTCAACGTCTATGGCAGTGTCGCGGTCCTGGCCGCGCCCAACCCCTTCGCCAAGGACGTCCTCGAGTCGCACCTGCGGCCCCCGATCGAGGAGTCACTGGCAACCCTGCTCGGCCGTCAGATCAACCTCGCCGTGACTGTCGACCCCTCGTTGGAGGTCGACGACGACCTCGCCGACATCTGGGCCGACTCGACCTACGCGGACCGCCCCACGGACCCGACCGGTCCTCAGCCTGTCGTGCGCCCGGCCTCGCGGTCCGGAGAGGCCAAGCCCGAGCAGTCAGCCCGGCTGAACCCCCGCTACACCTTCGACACGTTCGTTGCCGGTGCCAGCAACAGGTTCGCCCATGCTGCGGCCGTGGCTGTGGCCGAACAGCCAGCACGCAGCTACAACCCCCTGGTGATCTACGGCGAGTCAGGCCTGGGCAAGACCCACCTGCTGCACGCGATCGGCCACTACACGCAGACGCTCTACTCCGGGACCCGCGTGCGCTACGTGTCCAGCGAGGAGTTCACCAACGAGTTCATCAACTCGATCCGCGACGATGCGGCGCTGCAGTTCCAGCGCCGGTACCGCGACGTCGACGTCCTGCTCGTCGACGACATCCAGTTCCTGTCCGGCAAGGTGCAGACCCAGGAGGAGTTCTTCCACACCTTCAACACACTGCACAACGCCAACAAGCAGATCGTCATCACCTCGGACATGGCCCCGAACCGGCTCAAGGACTTCGAGGACCGCATGCGCACGCGGTTTGGCTGGGGACTGACCACCGACATCCAGCCGCCGGACCTCGAGACCCGGATCGCCATCCTGCGCCGCAAGACCGATCAGGAGGGGATCACCGTCCCGGCCGAGGTGCTCGAGTACATCGCCAGCAAGATCTCGCGGAACATCCGTGAGCTTGAGGGCGCCCTCATCCGGGTCACGGCGTTCGCGAGCCTGAGCAAGCGGACCGTCGACCTCAGCCTGGCTGAGGAGGTGCTGCGCAACGTTATCCCGAACGAGGCAGGCCCGGAGATCACCGCTCCGGCGATCATGCTCGAGACAGCCAAGTTCTACTCGGTCACCATCGACGACCTGACCGGGCAATCCCGGTCCCGGACCCTGGTCACAGCTCGTCAGGTCGCCATGTACCTGTGTCGGGAGCTCACCGACCTGTCGCTGCCCAAGATCGGCGAGCTGTTCGGCGGCCGCGACCACACCACCGTCATGCACGCCGACCGGAAGATCCGCACCCTGATGGCCGAGCGCCGGTCGCTGTACAACTCGGTCATGGACCTCACCGCCCGGATCCGTGCGTCGGCAGCCACCCGCTGACCCGACCGGCACGTCGATCCGAGGTGGTGACGGCTGCCGTTCCGAGCCCACCACGGGCCAGACCGCCTTGTGGATGACATCGGGACACTGACGGCGTGTGATTCACCTCCCCGGGCCGGATCCTGTGGACAAGTACCGAGCCGCCGGGGATCCCCGGCCGATGTCCACGAATTACACGAGTCCGACTCAGCCGGACCCACAGGGCCTGTGGCTGACGACACACGGATTGACCTGCGCTGACGACAGTTGTCCCCAGGATCCACAGGACCTACTACTAAGACTCCATCTACCTAGGGATGATTCGATGAACAGCCTCCAGTGGCCGCCTGCCTGTGGACGGCCAGCCCTGCCGGGCCCCGCGGACAGCGAGCGGGCGGGCACGGAGTTCCTGCCCGCTCGCCTCCGTGAGTGTCATTCGGACACGGCGGTGCACCGCCGTGTCCCTGCTGGGTCGTAGGGTGACGTCGCAGAGCGCACATCCAGGAGGAGTTCGTGAAGTTCCGCGTCGATCGTGACCAGTTCGCTGATGCTGTGGCCTGGGCTGGCCGCACGGTGCCAACCCGACCCGCAACGCCCATGCTGTCCGGGCTGCGCCTCGAGTGCAGCGAGGGGGCCGAGCCGAAGCTCGCGATTTCCTCATATGACTACGAGGTTTCTGGGCGCGTCGAGGTGACCGCCGATGTGGCGGAGGCCGGGGTGGCCCTGGTCAACGGTCGGTTGCTGGTGGACATCGCCCGGTCACTGCCCGCCCAGCCGGTGGATGTGGAGATCGACGGCACCCGGCTTCGCGTGCGCAGCGGTCGCGCGTCCTTCGAGTTGCCGACCCTGCCGGTCGAGGAGTACCCCCCACTTCCGGCCATGCCAGCACCCAGCGGCAGCGTTCCGGGTACGGTCCTGGCCGGAGCGGTGGCCCAGGTCGCGGTGGCAGCGGGCCGCGACGACGCGCTGCCGTTCCTGACCGGCGTTCGGGTCGAGGTCGATGGGGACCAGGTCACCCTGGCCGCAACCGATCGGTACCGCCTCGCCGTGCGTACGTTCGCCTGGACCCCACAGGACCCGGGCTTCAGCGCAGCGGCCCTGGTGCCGGCGCGAACGCTGGCCGACACCGCCAAGGCCCTCGTCCACGCCGATGACGTGCACCTCGCATTCAGCTCGGCTGCCGTCGGTGAGGGGCTGCTCGGTATCGAGGGACTGGACCGCAGGACCACCACCCGGCTCCTTGAGGGCGACTTCCCCAAGTACCGAGCACTTCTTCCGTCCGAGTCTCCGACCATCATGCGGGTCGATACTGCGGCGCTGACCGAGGCGGTCAAGCGCGTCGCGCTGGTCGCAGAGCGATCCAGCGCCGTCAAGATGATCTTCAACGAGCAGGAGCTGGTCCTTGAGGCTGGCACTGGCGACGACGCGATCGGCGTCGACGCGATCGAGTGCGTCATGTCCGGGGAGCCGATGGAGCGGATCGCCTTCAACCCGGGCTACCTGCTCGAGGGGCTGGCGGCCATCTCCAAGCCAGTCACCAACATGGCGTTCACGAACGCGAACAAGCCAGCCGTCCTGACTGGCGCCAGCAGCTTGGATGCGGATGCCGCTGATGACTACCTGTACCTGTTGATGCCCGTCCGCCTTCCCTCCTAGCGTGCACGTCACCCACCTCGGCCTGGTCGACTTCCGCTCCTACGCAGCCGTTGAACTCGACCTGCCGATCGGCGTGACGACGTTCGTGGGCGCCAACGGCGAGGGCAAGACGAACCTCGTGGAGGCGATCGGCTACGCCAGTGCCCTGCGGTCACATCGCGTGGCAACCGACGCCCCGCTGGTTCGCCGAGGTGCTGACCGTGCCGTGGTACGGGTGCACGCTGACCGTGGCGGCCGCGAGATCATCGTCGAGCTCGAGATCACCCCGGGAAGGGCCAACCGGGCCAGGCTGAACCGCTCGCCGGTCCCGCGACAGCGCGATGTCCTGGGTCAGGTGTCCCGGGTACTCTTCGCCCCTGAGGACCTGTGGCTGGTCAAGGGCGATCCTGGTGAGCGGCGCAGGTACCTCGACGAGTTCCTGGTGGCCCTGGCGCCACGTTTCGACGCTGTCCTGTCCGACCTGGACAGAGTCCTACGACAGCGCAACTCACTGCTGAAGTCGGCCTCTGCCGTGCGGGCTGGTGGGGGTCGTACGCGTGCGGCCGCTGAAGCGACCCTGTCCGTGTGGGACGACCAATTGGCCGCGCTGGCTGCCGATGTGATCGCCGCCCGGGACCGACTGGTGGATCGCCTGACCCAGCCAGTGTCCGATGCCTATCGAGCAGTTGCCCCCGGGGACCGTGATCCCGAGGCGAGGATCGAGTATGTCCCTGGGGTTCCCGAGTCCCGGGGACGCGGTCGTGACGAGATCGCCGAGCAGGTCCGGATCGCTCTGGCGGCCCGCCGGGATGAGGAGTTCGCCCGCGGGATCACGTTGGTCGGCCCGCACCGCGACGAGCTGGCCGTGACCCTGCACGGCATGCCGGTCCGCGGCTACGCATCGCACGGTGAGTCCTGGTCCATGGCCCTGGCCCTACGACTGGCGTCCTATGACATTGTCCGTGCGGAGTCCGGCCCGGGTGGTGAACCGGTCCTGATCCTCGATGATGTCTTCGCCGAGCTCGATGCCGACCGTCGGGAGCGGCTGGCCCTAGCCGTGGCGGATGTCGAGCAGGTGCTGATCACAGCGGCGGTCCCGGAGGACGTCCCGGGGATCCTCACCGGACAGACAGTCCCGGTGGTCGACCTGATCAGCGGTGCACCATGACCGGCGATGAGCGGTCCCGATCGGGCAGTTCAGGCGTGCCGGTGGAGCCCGGGTCCACGGATGCAGCCACGGGGTCGGGCCCAGGACCTGTCCCAGGCCCGGAGCAGGCAGGCGTGCCGGACGCCGCGCGGGCAGTCCTCAGTCGGGTCCGGGCCTCCGCCCGCGCAAGTGGCCTGGCCGCCGAGACCCAGCGGCAGGGACGCAGGACACCCCTGCGCGGGCGTGCGCGCCGAACCGTGGGCGGCTACTCCGGCCCTGGGCCTGATGACCGGGATCCGATGGCCGTGGGCGGGGCCTGGACCCGGTTGGTCGATGACCAAGGGTGGCGGACCGGCCTCGACGTCGCCAGCCTGTTGGGGATGTGGCCCGAGATCGTCGGGTCCGTCAACGCCGAGCACACCGCGCCGGAGTCCTTCGAGCCCGACGCAGGCCTGCTGTTCATCCGCACCAGCTCGACGGCGTGGGCCGAGCAGCTGAGTCTGATGCTCCCAGCGGTGCGCACGGCGATCGAGGTCAAGGTGGGTACCGGGGTCGTCCGCGACATTCGCATCGTTGGACCGGCTCCGCCACGAACGAGGGGCCGGTTGCGTGTGCGTGGACGGGGACCCCGCGACACGTACGGCTGACACCGCTGGTCAGCTCGGCCGTCGGGCCAGCCGGGGCCAATCGGGCGCCGATCCGGGGGCCCCGACGATCCAGAATCGCCTCCTGGGCTGGGGCCACCCCGACATGTGGGGGGGATAGCCCCCGACATGTCGAACGCTCTGCGCGCGTCCTATGTGGATTTCCGGCGGTCGAACACGCAGTTCAGGGTAGAATCACGACATCAAGCGATCCTCTGTGAGGGCTGTGCGCCGAGTTGCTGCGTTGGCCCACCCAGGCGCCGTTCCGGTCCACCACCAGTCAGGAGTCACAGGTGTCCTATGACGCGAGTGCGATCACCGTCCTCGAGGGGTTGGACGCGGTTCGCAAGCGCCCAGGCATGTACATCGGGTCAACCGGTGAACGTGGACTGCACCACCTGGTCTATGAGGTCGTCGACAACTCGGTCGATGAGTCCCTGGCCGGCTACTGCGACCGGATCGAGGTGACGTTGCTCGCCGATGGCGGGGTTCGGGTCACCGACGACGGACGTGGTATCCCCGTCGACATCGTGGCCAGCGAGGGCAAGCCCGGCGTCGAGGTCGTGCTGACTGTCCTGCACGCCGGCGGCAAGTTCGGCGGCAGCGGCTACGCGGTCTCCGGTGGCCTGCACGGAGTCGGCGTCTCGGTCGTCAACGCCCTGTCATCCCGGTTGGAGGTGGAGGTGTGTCGCGAGGGGTTCCTGTGGCTGCAGTCCTACGCCTACGGGGTTCCCCAGGCTGCCCTGCTCAAGGCGGACGCGACCGACCGGACCGGGACCACGATCACCTTCTGGGCCGATCAGGACATCTTCGAGACGACCCATTACGACTTCGAGACGCTGTCGCGGCGCTTCCAGGAGATGGCCTTCCTGAACCGTGGGCTGACGATCGCGCTCACCGATGAGCGGGTCCACCCCACTGACGACGTCTCCGTGGAGGAGCAGCCGGGCCCGCGGCAGGTGACCTATCGCTACGACGGCGGTATCGCCGACTTCGTCCGGTATCTCAACGCCAAGCGCGGGGCGGCGCACGCCTCGGTCATCGACTTCATGGCAGAGGATCTCGACAAGGGCATCTCCGCCGAGATCGCGATGCAGTGGAGTGATTCCTTCAACGAGAGCGTCTACACGTTCGCCAACACGATCAACACGACCGAGGGCGGGGCCCACGAGGAGGGCTTTCGGGCGGCCATGACCACGCTGGTCAACAAGTTCGCCCGTAGCTGGAACATCCTCAAGGAGAAGGACCCGAACCTCTCCGGCGAGGACATCCGCGAGGGCCTGACTGCCATCGTCAGCGTGAAGCTGCGCGAGCCGCAGTTCGAGGGCCAGACCAAGACCAAGCTCGGCAACACCGAGGCCAAGACCGTCGTGCAGTCTGTCGTCTTCGACCAGCTCGGCGCCTGGTTCGAGGCGAATCCAGCGGAGGGTCGCGAGATCGCTCGCAAGGCGGTCTCGGCCAGCCAAGCTCGGATGGCCGCCCGGAAGGCTCGCGACCTGGCCCGCAACCGCAAGGGACTGCTCGGTGGGGGCGGCCTGCCGGGCAAGCTGATCGACTGCTCGAGCCGGGAGCCGGAGAACTGCGAGCTGTTCGTGGTCGAGGGTGATTCGGCCGGTGGTTCGGCCCGCCAGGCCAGGGACCCCAAGACCCAGGCGATCCTGCCCATCCGGGGGAAGATCCTCAACGTCGAGAAGGCCCGGATCGACAAGGTCCTGCAGAACAACGAGGTCCAGGCCCTGATCTCGGCCATGGGCGCTGGCGTGCAGGACGACTTCGACGAGGCGAAGTTGCGCTACCACAAGCTTGTGCTCATGGCCGACGCGGACGTCGACGGCCAGCACATCCGGACCCTGCTGCTCACCCTGCTGTTCCGGTACATGCGCCCCCTCATCGAGCACGGACATGTGTACCTGGGACAGCCGCCCTTGTTCAAGATCAAGTGGATCAAGCACACCCCCGACTACGCGTACTCAGATCGGGAGCGGGAGGCGATCACCGAGGCCGGGTTGGCCGCGGGGCGACGTCTTCCCAAGGAGGAGGCCGTCCAGCGGTACAAGGGTCTCGGAGAGATGAACTGGCAGGAGCTGCGGGACACGACCATGAATCCCGAGGAGCGCGTCCTGCTGCAGGTCACGCTTGACGACGCGGCCCAGGCCGACGAACTGTTCATGACGCTGATGGGCGAGGACGTCGAGAGCCGACGATCGTTCATCCAGCGCAACGCCCGCGACGTGAGGTTCCTGGACATCTGATGACTGAGATCACTGACGGCCCCGGAATCCACGGCCGGATCGAGCCGATCGACCTGCAGGTCGAGATGCAGCGCTCCTACCTCGACTACGCGATGAGCGTCATCGTGTCCCGTGCGCTTCCCGACGTGCGTGATGGCCTCAAGCCGGTGCACCGGCGCGTGCTGTACGCGATGTACGACGGTGGCTACCGCCCGGACCGCAACTTCTCGAAGTCCGCACGCGTCGTCGGCGACGTGATGGGCAACTATCACCCTCATGGCGACCTCGCGATCTATGACACGTTGGTGCGCCTGACCCAGGCCTGGGTGCTCCGGTACCCCCTGGTCCAGGGGCAGGGGAACTTCGGCTCCCCGGGCAACGACGGCGCGGCCGCGTCCAGGTACACCGAGTGCCGGCTGGCCCAGCTGGCCATGGAGATGACCCGCGACATCGACGAGGAGACCGTCGACTTCGTCCCGAACTACGACGGCCGGACAATGGAGCCCACGGCGCTGCCCGCCAGGTTCCCGAACCTGCTGGTCAATGGTTCGGCGGGTATCGCCGTGGGCATGGCCACCAATATCCCGCCGCACAACCTGCGGGAGATCGCCTCCGGGGTGATGTGGTCGCTGGAGAACCCGGAGGCGTCCCGCGAGGAGCTCCTCACGGCCCTGCTGGAGCGGATCCCAGGACCGGACTTCCCGACCGGCGCCCTGATCGTGGGCCGTCGCGGGATCGAAGACGCCTACCGGACGGGCCGAGGCCTGATCACCATGCGCGCGATCGTGGAGGTCACCGATGACGCGCGGGGTCGCACGATGCTCGTCGTGTCCGGGCTGCCCTACCAGGTCAACCCGGACAACCTGTTGGCCAAGATCGTGGACCTGCACAAGCAGGGGAAGATGTCCGGGATCTCGGACATCATCGACCAGTCCAGCGGGGACACCCTTCGGCTGGAGATCATCCTGTCCAAGGACGCCGTGCCCAAGGTCGTGCTCAACCAGCTCTACAAGCACACCCAGCTGCGGGAGACTTTCGGGGCGAACATGGTGGCCCTCGTCGACGGTGTCCCACGGACACTGCCCCTGGACGCCTTCGTGCGCCACTGGATCTCCCACCAGATCACCGTCATCCGGCGACGTACCACGTATCGGCTCCGGGTCGCTGAGGAGCGGGCGCACGTCCTGCGTGGCCTGCTGCGGGCGATTGATCGGATCGACGAGGTCATCGCCCTGATCCGGGCCTCACGGTCAGCGTCCGAGGCCCAGAGTGGCCTGCTCGATCTGCTGGCTATCGATGAGATCCAGGCCCAGGCCATCCTCGACATGCAGTTGCGCAAGCTGGCGGCTCTGGAGCGCAACGAGCTGCAGTCGCGCTACGACTCGCTCATGGCCGACATCGCCGAGTACCAATCGATCCTGGCCAGCGAGGGCCGCCAGCGTCAGATCGTCGGCGAGGAGATGTCGGAGATCGTCGCGAAGTTCGGCGACGAGCGGCGCACCCAGATCATCCCCGACGAGGGCGAAGTCACTGATGAGGACCTCATCGCCGAGCGGGACATCGTCGTGACCCTGACCCGTGGTGGCTACGCGAAATCCACCGACGTGGGCATGTACCGGGCCCAGCGCCGGGGAGGTCGCGGCGTGAAGGGTGCCCAGCTGCGCGGTGATGATGTGGTGAGCCACTTCTTCGTCACCACGACGCACCACTGGGTCCTGTTCTTCACGAACAAGGGCCGCGTGTACCGCGCGAAGGGCTATGAGCTGCCCGACGCGGGCCGGGATGCGCGTGGCCAGCACGTGGCCAACCTGCTCGCCTTCCAGCCCGACGAGTCGGTGACCCAGGTCCTGGACCTCAAGGACTTCAACGACGCCGACTACCTCGTGCTGGCCACCCGGGCCGGGATGGTGAAGAAGAGCCGGCTGCGCGAGTTCGACTCCATCCGCTCCAATGGCCTGGCCGCGATCAACCTGCGTGACGGCGATGAGCTCATCTCCGCACAGTTGGTGAGCCCCGACAACGACCTGTTGCTGGTGTCGTCCAAGGGCGCATCAGTGCGGTTCCGTGCAGACGACGCGACGCTGCGACCCATGGGGCGGGCGACCTCCGGCGTTCAGGGGATCCGGCTGCGCCCGGGTGACACGGCACTGTCGATGGAGGTCGTTCGTCCCGAGTCACATCTGGTCACTGTCACCGACGGGGGGTACGCCAAGCGGACCTCCGTGTCCGAGTGGCGCACGCAGGGGCGCAACACGTACGGGGTCACGGCGATGAAACTCGTCGAGGAGCGCGGTTCGCTCGTCGGTGCGCTCATCTGCGAGGCGTCCGACGAGTTGTACGCCATCGCCAGCAACGGGATCGTGATCCGGACCCGAGTCGATCAGGTCCGAGCCACCGGGCGAGCCACAATGGGTGTCTCGCTCATGGACCTCTCGGGCGGGGACAGCATCGTGGGCGTCGCGCGCTCCGCAGACCTCCAGGACGACGTGGAGCTCGATGAGTCCGGCGCCCCAGAATCAGAGGTGGCCCCAGGCGGTGAGCAGATCGTCGAGTCCGAGGACGTCAGCGGGGTCGCCGATAGGGGTGGCCAATCTGGCGACGTTGACCGTGCCCCGGAGGAGTCGTGATGGCCTGCCAGGCTGGTCGGGCACGCGTGTTCTCGGCACAGTTCGGAGCGACCCCACGGCTGGCGGTATACCATTTGGGTCGGTCGCATGGCTGACAGGAGTATTCAGATGGAGCACACGCAGGGTCAGGCGGCTGCTGATCGTGCCGTGGGGCGCCCCGGTCCGGCTGCCAAGATGACAGGGCCCGAGCCCGACCGCCCTCGCCCCAGCGTGCTCATCCCGCCCGTCACATCGACTGCCTCGGGCTCGCCTGCTGCCCCAGCGGCTGCGGCGCCTGGCGCCACTGCCGCTCCGGCTCGTCCGATTCCCGCAGCAACGGCTTCCCCGGCCAGCACCACGGCCGCGCCGGCCAAGGCCCCCGGTGAGCCAGCCAACGTGGCGACGCCTGGTCCCAACGTCCAGCAGTCGGGGCCGGTCCAGCCGGCAACCGGTCGTCCAGCGGCGCCGCAGGAGTCCAGCGCCGCTGAGGTCGCCCGCAGCGCCGTTCGGCCCTCGCCCGGGCCGCGTGCTGCACGTGTGTACGTCACCCACATCGACCCCTGGGCCGTGATGAAGCAGGCCTTCCTGCTATCGCTGGCACTGGCTGTGATCATCCTGGCTGCGTCTGCCGCCCTCTGGTTTGCGCTCGAGTCGGCCGGGGTTATCGACGCGATCACCCGGACCGCGACTGACGTGGGCGGTGAGACTGGCGCCAGCGTGAGCAACTACCTCGACCTGGGCAAGGTCATGGGTGCGGCTCTGGTCGTGGCCGGAATCCAGACGGTGCTCGTGACCGCCCTGTGCACTTTGATGGCATTCATGTACAACCTGTCTGTCGGGATCGGTGGTGGCCTGGAGGTCACACTGTCCGAGGAGGACTGAATCTCGTTTGGGTCCCACCCCGAGGCTGGGGTAACCTTTGCGACGGTGCCGGACGGCACCGGCGGGCCTATAGCTCAGACGGTTAGAGCGCTTCCCTGATAAGGAAGAGGTCAGTGGTTCAAGTCCACTTAGGCCCACACGGCGCGATCGTCGCGTTTCCAGTACACGGGAGGTCACATGCTCAAGAAGTTGCTCGTACTCGCTGCGCTGGCTGCTGCTGGATACGTCGTGTATAGCCGCGTGAATGGTGCCCAGGAGGAGCGCGACCTCTGGAACGAGGCAACGTCCGCTCCCGACCTGCGCTGACCAGTCGGGGGGCGTAGCTCAACTGGCAGAGCACCGCCTTTGCAAGGCGGGGGTTAGGGGTTCAAGTCCCCTCGTCTCCACAAAGTGCTGGACCCCGGGTTGTTCCCCGGGGTCCTTCATGCTGTTGGGGGAAGCAGGGTGGGAGCCACGTGGTGCGCATCTCGACGGTGCCGGTTCGGACCTTGTGTGGCAGGATTCCGGCCATGACAACTGCCGTTCTGCACACGAACCTCGGAGACATCCGCGTCGAGCTCTTCGACAACCACGCGCCGAAGACAGTGGCCAACTTCATCGGTCTGTCCGATGGCTCCACGCAGTGGGTGGATCCGCGTACCGGACGCCCGGGCGAGGGTGCCCTGTACTCGGACGTGGTCTTCCACCGCGTCATCAACGGGTTCATGATCCAGGGCGGTGACCCGACGGGAACCGGTCGAGGCGGCCCCGGATACCAGTTCTCCGACGAGTTCCATCCCGAGCTTCACTTCGACCGGCCCTACCTGCTGGCCATGGCCAATGCGGGTCCTGGCACCAACGGGAGCCAGTTCTTCATCACTGTCGGCAAGACCCCGCACCTGAATCGCAAGCACACCATCTTCGGCGAGGTTGCTGACCAGCCGGGCAGGGATGTCGTGGACGCGATCGCCACCACAGCGGTCGGCCCCGGGGATCGCCCGAAGGCCGATGTTGTCATCAGCTCGGTGACCATCGAGAAGTGAGCTACGGCCTTCCGGCGGAGTCCGCACCTCCGGCCCCGGTCTGCTACCGGCATCCGGAGCGGGAGACATGGATCCAGTGCACGCGCTGCCAGCGGCCCATCTGCCCGGAGTGCATGAACGCCGCGTCCGTCGGATACCAGTGCCCTGAGTGTGTGAGCGCAGGGGTCGCATCGATCCCTGAGTCCCGAACCGTCTTCGGCGGCCGGCTCACCCGAGACGGTGCGGTGACGACATCCCTGATGGGGATCTGCGCCTTCCTGTTCGTCACCGTGACCCTGCTCGACCTGGGTGGTGGGCTGGCGCGGTGGGGGATGCAACCACTGGCAATCGCCCTCGACGGCGAGTGGTTCCGGCTGGTCTCGTCGATGTTCCTGCACGCCGGGTGGCTGCACATCGCGTTCAACATGTACGTCCTCTACATCCTGGGATCCCCGCTCGAACGGGTCCTGGGACACGGGCGGTTCCTGACCCTGTACATGCTGTCCGGGATCGGCGGGTCAGTCGCGTCCTACTGGTTCTCTCCGGTGAATACCCTGTCCGTGGGTGCCAGCGGGGCGATCTTCGGGCTGATGGCGGCATGGATCATCATCGGCCGGCGCCTGGACCGCGATGTGACTCAGATCATCTTCCTGCTGGGGATCAACGTCGCACTGGGGTTCTTCGTGGGTGGTATCGACTGGCGCGCCCACCTGGGCGGTGCGGTGACCGGCGCGGTGGTCGGACTCGTCCTCACCACGGGCCGAGGCCAGGAGGGTCGCCGGCAGGTCGGCCAGCAGACGGGCGCCGCCCTTGCCGTCCTGATCGGCCTTGTCGTGCTGGTCATGGTGCGCACCACGCAGATCCAGGAGCTGGTCCCCGCGCTGCTCAACTGATGCGTCGGGGTACGATTCGGCCCAGCCGTGGTCAGAGAGGAAGACATGCCGGAGTCCAAGGGCCGGGGAAACCCGAAGCCGCGCCCTGCGTCGGCCGTGCCCAAGAAGGAGGTAGCCACCTCATCGCCGCGCTGGTTGGTGCCCCTGATGCTCGGGTGCTTCCTGGTCGGGCTGCTGTGGATAGTCCTGTACTACATCGCCCCGGACATGCCGGTCCTGTCGACCTTCGGGCGCTGGAACATGGTCATCGGGTTCGGCCTGATCATGGTTGGCTTCGGACTCTCCACGAAGTGGCGTTGAACTTCGCATAACACTACATATCGCACCAAATTATCCGGTGCAGGGTCGCAAGAGGACTCTCTGTGACCATTCGGCCTACCTGCGCCAATGGCGCTCACCTCTACGTTCAGTGACGAGAGACCGCTCACGGGGGTACCGAACTACAGTGGTGTGATTTCATCCCCAGCTGTGGACAAACCTGTGGACGACGCTCCGTCCACCGTCACGTCGGTGAACGGAAGCCGTGGTTCCAGCCACGGGAACACCCAGGTGAACAGCACGAATACAGTCACGGAGAACGCCAGGACGCAGATCAGCACCCGGACCGCAGTAGGACCGGGCAGGTGGTTCCAGAGCCACGCATACACCTAGGGCCCCGCTTCCACTGCAGGCGGGGTCTCGCCCGCGTCCTTGTCGTAGCGCTCAGTGAGATCGCCCCACCAGATCCAGCGCGTCGTGCTCGCCCACCGGGGGTTGCAGGTGGTGAGCGTGATCAGGCGCTCGACCGGCTCCCGGCCCGTATCGCCGGGGACTGGGTCGATGACCCAGGTATCTGCGGGTGTGACGATCTCGTCCCGGCGCAGGGTGTACTCGAACCATGAGTCGCGGGTCTCGACGTAGACGCGGTCCCCATCCTGCAACCGGTCGACGTCACGGAAGGGCTCACCATTGGTGGCCCGGTGCGCGGCGACGGCGAAGTTGCCCTTCTGGCCCGGGAGTTGGCTGTCAGGGTAGTGGCCAATACCACGTGACAGGTCGGCGAGCTCGACACTCTCCAGGACCGGCATGCCCCAGACCTTGTCGCTCAGGCGCGGGATGTACATCAGGGCGAACGCATCGCCGAGCTGGGGCCTTGCGGGTGCGGCCTCGTCTGTCCCGTCTGGTGGCACCTCGCCGCTGCTGGTCGGCGGTCGGGTCCAGGAGTCCTGGAGCTGGGCGGCAGCCTCTGATGCGGCCCGCCCCGCGGTGACGTTCGTCCATAGCAGCTGGTAGGCGACCAGGAGCAGCAGGAGGACCCCGACGGTGATGAGCAGCTCCCCGACGACCCCCACGACTGCCCACACGCGGGAGGGCGGCCGGGTAGGGGCCTGCTGCGTCGGCGCGGTGGTCACGGGACCACCTGGGCGTCGTCAGTCGTCAGTGGACCGGTGTAGGCCGGAAGCACCAACTCCTGGGTGATCTGCTGGTCGTAGCCCAGCCCGACGACGCCGGCCCACTCCCGGAAGAAGGCCACGGACTCGTCGGCGTCCAGTGCCTCGGCTAGCCGGGCGACGTTCCCGACGGCCTCGATCACGAACGGCGGGGAGTACACCTGCCCCTGCAGGATCACGGTGTTGCCCACGCACCGCACCGCACTGGTGCTGACCAGCCGCTGACCCATCACAGTCACTCCGGATGCGCCGCCTCGCCACAGGGCGTTGACCACGCCCTGGACATCCTGCTGGTGGACCAAGTAGTCGTCACCGGTGTAGCCGTCGGGCAGTGGATTGGGGGCGTTGGCATCGTCCAGGGAGACGGTGACTCCGGGACCCACGACCTCGGTCAGGCCCACGACCGGTGAGAGCTCGGCGATCGAGGCCGTGGTCTCCTCCAGCCCCCCACCCGGGTCACCGAGTGCCACGAGGGACGCAACCCTGTTGGTCAGGTTGGCGACGTCCTGCGTCAACTCGACGTTCTGGTCGGCGCGGGCCAGGATCGCCGACTGCAGGCCGCCGCTCCGATCGACGCGCAAGTCGCCGCCTTCGGAGGCGGTCGCGCTGGCGATGAACATCGCGCCGGCGATCGCGAAGACGGTTCCCGCCACGACGTCAGCCCCCCGGAACCCGCGCCGCCGGGCACGTCCGGGGCGCTCGGCTGGGGACCCTGACCCTCCCGGGGTGCCCGCTGCAGCCGCCGGAGCGCCATCGGCTGGGTCGGCGGGCGCACCAGCCTCGGGGGCCGGCTGGCGCGGGGGACTGTGCACACTGAAAGAGTAACCGCGACAATGGCGTGGTGACTGCGCGCATCCTGATCGTGGACAACTACGACTCATTCGTGTTCAACCTCGCCCAGTACCTGGCGCAACTCGGTGCCCAGGTGGACGTCAGGCGCAACGACGACGTGACCACGGGTGAGGCGCTGGCCTATGACGGGGTGCTGCTGTCCCCGGGACCAGGGGACCCGCACGCTGCCGGCGTCAGCATGGGCATGGTTGACGCGTGCGCGGGTCAGGTCCCCCTTCTCGGGGTCTGCCTGGGGCATCAGGCGATCGGGGCGGTGTTCGGTGGGGTCGTGTCGCGAGCCCCCGAGCTGCTCCATGGGAAGATCTCGATGGTTCACCATGCCGGGCAGGGCGTGCTTGCTGGGCTGAGCGACCCGTTCCGGGCCACCAGGTACCACTCGCTAGCCGTCGAGCGCTCCTCAGTCCCCGCGGAACTGGAGATCACCGGATGGACTGACAGCGGCGTGGTCATGGCGCTGCGACATCGCGAGTACGACATCGAAGGTGTGCAGTTCCATCCGGAGTCGGTGCTGACCGAAGGGGGCTACCAGATGCTGGCGACCTGGCTGATCCGTTGCGGGGACCCCGAGGCGGCGGGCCGAGCCGTGGGCCTGTCGCCGGTGGTCGGTGCCGCATCGTCGACCACCTGAGTCTGGCGTGTTGGTGCTGCGCGCAGCGCCCGCTCAGGCAAGTCCCACGCGGAGCCGGTCCACGGCCTCGGAAAGCACCTCGGGGCGCTTGCAGAAGGCCCACCTGACCCAGTTCTGACCCACGGACACGTCGTCGCAGAGCGCGGACACCGGGATCGCGACCACACCTGCCCGCTCGGGGAGGTCAGCACAGAACTGCGCTCCGCTGTCATACCCCACGCCGGTCACGTCGGTGAGCAGGAAGTAGGTCCCCTCACTGGGCAGGACCCTCAGGCCAAGGCTGGCCAGTCCCTGTGACAGGAGGTCGCGCTGCGCGGCCAACGTGGCACGGAACGACTCCCAGTGCGAGTTCGGCAGCTTGGACAGGCCGGCAGCGACGGCCCACTGGAAGGGCCCTCCGGACACGTAGCTCAGGTGTTGGCGGATGACTCGGACGGAACTGATGAGGTCACTGGGACCCGTGGCCCAGCCGACCTTCCATCCGGTGAAGGACAGGCTCTTGCCGGCAGATCCCACCGTGATGGTGCGCTCGGTCATTCCCGCAAGGGTGGCGATTGGGATGTGCGGGTGCCCGTCGAACCACAGGTGCTCGTAGGCCTCGTCGGAGAGCACGAGCAGGTCGGCGGTGATGGCGACCCGCGCGAGCGCCGCCAACTCCCGCTCTGTGAGCACGGATCCGCTGGGGTTGTGCGGTGAGTTCAGGATCAGCATGCGGCTGGCGGGTGTGATCCGGGCCTGCAGGGCGGCTGGGTCCGGCCGGAACGACCCAGGGACAGGGGGGACGCTGACCCGGATCCCGCCCGCAAGGTCGATGGCCGCCGCGTAGAGATCGAACCAGGGCTCGAGGACGAGCACCTCATCACCGGGCTCCACGAAAGCCAGGACGGTCGCGACGATCGCCTCTGCGGCTCCGGTGGTCACCACGACGTCGGTACCGGGGTCCCACTCCAGCCCGTACCACGCCTGCTGATGACCGCAGATTGCGGAACGCAACTCGGGGAGCCCGTGCGCCGGTGGGTACTGGGCGCCCAGCCCGGATTGAATCGCGGAGATGGCCGCGTCGCGCACCAGCTCGGGACCATCGGTGTCCGGGAAGCCCTGACCGAGGTTCACGGCACCGATCCTGGCGGCGAGCGCGGACATCTCCCCGAAGATGCTTCGGCGATGGGGCTGCATCCGTGCCACCAGCGGGTGTGACATTGGCCTACCCCAGTTCAGGTGTGTCGCAGGGACGCCGGGTGGGTCACTGCTGTCCGGTCCTGGCCCGCAATGTCGGGGCTGCGCTCGCGCGGCGCAGCAGGGCGCGCGGCGCATGCCGGGCAAGCAGGGACAACGAGGTGTAGCGCTTGGACGGCACGTTGATGACGCGCCCGGAGCGTGCGGCTGCCAGGCCCTCGACCGCTACTCGTCGGGCATCGAGCCACACCCACTCGGGGAGGGCTGAGACGCTCATCTGAGCGCGCTCGTGGAACTCTGTGTGCGTGAACCCGGGGCAGACGGCGGTGGCCGTCACACCGCTCCCAGACAGTTCGCCGGCCAGCCCTTCGGTGAAGACGGTGACCCAGGACTTGGCCGCGCCGTAGGTGCCCGAGGGCACCCACCCGGCCACACTGGAGACGTTGATCACGCTGCCCTGACCCCGTTCGACCATTCCCGGCAGGACCGCGTGCGTCAGCCGCAGCGTGGCGCGGACGAGGACGTCGAGCAGGCGCTCCTCCTCCTGGAGGCTGCCCCCGATGAAGCTGTCGTTGACGCCGAACCCGGCGTTGTTCACCAGGACGTCCACGGGACGCGATCCGTCGGCCAGTCGGCTCATCACGATCGAGCAACCGGCGTCCGTGGCGAGATCAGCGGCCAGGACCTCAACCTCGATGCCGGCGTCGTCGCGCAGCCGTTCGGCCACCGCATCGAGGCGTTCGACGTTGCGGGCAACGAGGATCAGGTCCGACCCCTCGGCGGCGAGTACCTCCGCGAAGGCCAGGCCGATGCCGGCCGTGGCCCCCGTCACACATGCAGTCGTGTTCACAGTCCACTCCCAGGGTGTCGGGTCCTTTGGATCACGATAAGGAGTCCGGCCAGCCGCGCGCGATTCCGCTCACGGCAGCGATCGGTTCCGAGTCCAGGATCGTCCAGCCGCGCAGCCGGGCCGCGGGGCCATGGGGACCCTGCGCGTCATGGTCCACGTAGATCACGGGCGCGTCCGGCCAGTCGGCACCGGACCGGCTGGGGTCGGGCAGCGGCCCACCGAGCAGGACGTAGGCCACCACCGAGCGCCGCGCGGCACGCTGCGAGAACCCAAGGGCCACCAGCCCCGCGTTGGCAGGTCCGGAGCTGACCAGGATGAGCGGCCCGTCGACCTGCGCAGCCGTGATTGCGACGGCCTGGTCCGCGACCCATGCAGCCATCCCGAGCCGGGTGTCGTCCGGCTCGGTCACCGCGCTGGCCTGCCGATGTGGGATCACGACCGGGATGTCGCACGCAGACAGGGCCGCGGCGAGCTCCCGGCGCGACCCGTCCGGGGCGTCGGCATCCAGCGCCGGGCACAGCACCACGGTGACCCGGGACATGTCAGTCCAGGCCCAGGTCGGTCAGCTGATACGCCGTCCGATAGTCCAGGTCCGCCGCAGAGATCGCCGCTGCAGCACCACGCTCGACGATGACCGCCACGCCGACCACCTCGGCGCCCGCCGCGCGCAATGCCTCGACCGCCGTGAGCACCGACCCACCTGTGGTGGACGTGTCCTCAACGGCGAGGACCCGACGACCCGCCACATCGGGGCCCTCGATTCGCCTCTGCAGCCCGTGGGCCTTCTCGGCCTTGCGGACCACGAACGCGTCGAGCTGTCGCCCGCGGGCCGCGGCAGCATGCAGCATTGCGGTGGCGACCGGGTCGGCGCCGAGCGTCAACCCGCCCACCGCGTCATAGGACAGGTCCTCGGTCAGGTCCAGCATCACCTCGCCCACGAGCGGGGCGGCCTGCCCATCGAGGGTCACCCGGCGCAGGTCGACGTAGTAGTCGGCTTCACGACCGGAGGACAGCACGACGCGGCCACGGATGACGGCCTTCGTGCGGATCTGGTCCAGGAGCTGCTCGCGGGCTTCGGTCACGCGGGTCAGCCTAGGTCCTGCCAACCTGCCCGCCGCGCGCGGTCCATCGCCGGCGGAGGTCAGCCTGCCTGCTCCACGCTGACCGTGGCGCGGGTCTCCCGGCGATGCCTGAGTGTTTCGATCCCGATGGGGATGATGGACAGGGCCACGATGCCGATCAGGATGAGTTCGATGTGGTCCTTCACGAACGGGATGGTGCCGAGGTAGTAGCCGAGCAGGGTCACGCCGGTGGCCCAGAGCACGCCGCCGATCGTCGAGTAGACCACGTAGGTGCGCAGGTCCATCCGGCCGACGCCGGCCATGGCTGTGATGAAGGTGCGCACGATCGGCACGAATCGGGCCAGCACGATGGCTCGGGATCCGTACTTGTCGAAGAAGGAATGCGTCTTGTCGACGTGCTCCTGCCGGAAGAGCCGGGAGTCTGGGCGGTTGAACAGCGGGGGACCGGCCCGGTAGCCGATCCAGTATCCGGTGAGGTTGCCGGTCACGGCCGCGACCGACAACAGCAGGCAGGCGATCTGGATGGGGATGTCGATCACGCCGCTGGCGATGAACAGTCCCACCATGAACAGCAGCGAGTCGCCGGGGAGGAAGAAGCCGATCAGCAGACCACACTCAGCGAAGATGATTCCCAGGGCGATCCAGAAGGCGGCCGCGCCGAACCGGTCGAGGTTCTGCGGATCCAGCCATTCCGGCCCGAGGGCGGGTACGACGCTCGGCAGCGCCGCTGCCAAGGATACGGTCAGGCTCATCGCGCTAGGTTACTCCGCCCCGGTGGGTGGGCCGCTGAGGTGAACGCGCGCCCAGCAGTGCATCGCGATCGACGCTGCCGCCGCGACGTTGATCGACCGGGTGGACCCGTACTGACTGATCGACAGCACCGAATCGGCCCCGGCGAGCGCCGCCGAACTCAACCCAGGGCCCTCCTGGCCGAAGAGCAGGACACAGGCCTCGGGTATCGGATGGCTCTCGATCGGGACGGCGCCCGGCACCACGTCGATGGCCACGATGGGCAGCCCCTCGGCCTGAGCCCAGGACTGGAGGTCGGCGGGGTCCGGGTGGTGCCTGATGCTCAGGTAGGCATCCGTGACCATCGCCCCCCGGCGGTTCCAGCGACGGCGACCGACGATGTGCACGCCAGCCACGTTGAACGCATTGGCCGTGCGCACGATGGAGCCGATGTTCAGGTCGTGCTCGATGTTCTCCACGGCCACGTGCAGCGGGGAGCGTCGGGTGTCGAGGTCGGCGACGATCGCCTCGACCGACCAGTACCGGTACCTGTCGATGACGTTGCGCGAATCGCCGCCGGCGAGCAGGTCCGGGTCGAGGCGTGGATCCTGCGGCCAGGGCAGTGGGTGGGGTCCGACGGGCACCAGCCAAGGTTACGGCTGCGATTTGGTGCTCGGGGACCCCCGGCCCGTAGAATCCTCGGCGGTGGCGTGTCCGAGCGGCCAAAGGAGCACGACTCGAAATCGTGTGTGGGTTCGTAGCCCACCGTGGGTTCGAATCCCACCGCCACCGCCCGGTGATGTCGCACGACATCAGTGAAGGGACCGAACCCCAGGGTTCGGTCCCTTCACCGTTCAGGGGGCCACCGCCGCTGCTGACTGCCCCGGCCAGAGGGAGCAGCCGACACGGTCCAGACATAGGATTGCGGTCATGGTCGCCAGGTCGCGACGCTCCATCCGAACGAGCCGAGGAGACTCCCATGAGCCGTGTGCATGACCTGCTCAACGAACAGATCGGGCACGAGTACTTCGCGTCCCAGCAGTACGTCGCGATCGCCGTCTGGTACGACCAGCAGGCACTGCCGCAGTTGGCGACGCACTTCTATGCCCAGGCGGTCGAGGAGCGCAACCACGCGATGATGATCGTCCAGTACCTCATGGATCGCGAGTCCGACGTGGTGATCCCGGGTGTGCCGGAGGTCCGCAACAACTTCGACTCCGTCGTGGCGCCCCTCGAGTTGGCGCTCGCCCAGGAGCAGTTGGTCACATCGCAGTTCGAGGAACTCATCGCTACCGCTCGTCAGGAGCGCGACTACCTCGGCGAGCAGTTCATGCACTGGTTCCTCAAGGAGCAGGTCGAGGAGGTTGCCTCGATCTCCACCTTGCTGCAGGTCGCGACCCGGGTCGGTGACAACGTCATGCTGCTCGAGGACTACCTGGCCCGTGAGTCCGGCGCCGGCGAGGGGGCCGACCCCACTGCACCCGCCGCGGCCGGCGGGGCGCTGTAGCCGATCCAACGACGTCGCCGGGACTTGCACGAACGTAGTTACACCGGTGTGAGTTATCCCCAGGTGTGGAGAATCTGGGGATTGTGGATCCCGGTGACCGTTGTCGGCGGTCACCACTAGGGTGAGTGCGTGGCACTGGCGCTGTACCGGACCTACCGACCGGGCTCATTGGCTGAGGTGATCGGCCAGGAGCACGTGACCGGTCCGTTGGCGCGCGCTCTGGAGGCAGGCCGAACCCACCACGCCTACCTGTTCTCCGGGCCACGTGGGTGCGGCAAGACGTCGACTGCGCGGATCCTGGCGAGGTCGCTGAACTGCGATCAGGGACCGACCGCGGAGCCGTGCGGCACCTGCCGCAGCTGCGTGGAGCTGGCTCCGAACGGCCCCGGCTCGATGGATGTCGTCGAGCTCGACGCGGCCACGCACCGGGGGATCGACGACGCCCGGGAACTGCGGGAGAAGGCCATCTACGCCCCCGCTGCCAGCAGGTACAAGATCTACATCATCGACGAGGCCCACCAGTTGACCAACGAGGCGGCCAACGCGCTGCTCAAGGTCGTCGAGGAGCCCCCGCCGCACCTTCGGTTCATCTTCGCCACGACCGAGCCGGACAAGATCATCCCGACGATCCGGTCGCGTACCTTCCACTACGGCTTCCGCCTGGTCTCCGCCCGGACGCTTGCGGAGCACCTCGGCTCGGTGTGCACCTCCGAGGGGGTTCCGGCCGAGGCATCGGCCCTCACGGTCGTGGCGCGGGCCGGAGCGGGCAGTGTCCGTGACAGCCTGTCCGTCCTGGGGCAGCTGCTCGCGGGCGCGGGTCCGGCCGGCCTGACCTACGCCGATGCGGTCTCGTCGCTCGGGCTGACCGACGCCAGCCTCATCGACGACTTCGTCGCGGCCCTGTCCCAGAGGTCGGCCGCGTCCATGTTCGCCATCGTCGACTCCGTGATCTCCGCGGGTCACGATCCCCGCCGGTTCGTGATCGATGTACTCGATCGACTGCGGGACCTCATCATCCTGCGCGCCGACCACGACGCCCTGGCCAAGGGGCTCATCGACGTTCCCGACGATGAGGGGCAACGGATGCTGGCCCAGTCCCAGTTGCTGGGCCTGGCCGAGCTGTCCCGGGCCGCCGACCTCGTCAGCGCGGGCCTGGGACAGATCAAGGGTGCGACCGCGCCACGGCTTCAACTGGAACTCCTGTGCGCCCGGCTGGCGCTTCCTGCCCTGGGCGATGATCTGACCTCGGTCCTGACTCGGTTGGAGCGCCTGGAGCGATCCGGAGCGGTGCCCGCTGCCGCGGAAACGCGGGGGGCCACGCCTGCCCAGGGACCGGCGGCCCCGGAGCCCGCGTCCCCAGCCCGGCCAGCACCGCCCCGGCGACCCGACCTGCGCACGGACTCCGGCCCCAGCACGTATCAGGTCCCGCCGAGCGGGGACTCCACTGGAGCTGCCGAGCGCAGCCCCGGCGACGCTGACCCGCACGCGCCCACACCGGCACCGGAGCCCGCAGGTGGAGCAGACGTCGCCGCAGGACCCCGGAGGGCACAGGCGGTCGGGGACCGAACTGATGGGCAGGGTTCGCAACCCGCAGCAGGTCCCCCCACGCTGGGACCCTCGAGCACGCCGGGCCCGCTGCCCCCCGGCTCGGCCGCTCAGGGCCCCCCGAATCGGTCGGGCGCTGGGCCAGCGGCGGCTGGGGACGACTCCCTGACCCGGATCCGGGAGGCCTGGCCGGCCATTCTCGACCGGCTGGCCACGTCCAGCAGGGTTGCCTGGACGGCCTTCCACGCGGCTACGCCGGTGTCCTGCAGCGACGGTGCCCTGGCTGTGGCGGTCGCCGAGACGGGTAGCGTGCGTGCAATCGCCCAGCGTGGTCACGACGAGCGCCTCCGCCAGGCCATCATCGACGTGGCTGCCCTCGACCTGTCCATCGACGTGCTGCACGACCCCGAGCCCGCGGTTCCGGGGAAGGGACCGAACCCCGACGCGGGTTCGCCCGTCGACACGTCGGGACCACAGCGAAGCACCCGCGAGTCGAACTCAGGCGCCGCTCGGGCCGCCCCACCTGCGGCCGCCCGCCCGGCCGACGTGGTCCGGGATGCCGACCGTGCGGGGCGCAGTGCCCAGACCGCCGACGAAGCGAGCCCGGATGATCCCGACCTCGACACCGACGCCGCCCATGGGCTGGCCCTGATCACCCGTGAGCTCGGCGCGAAGCCCATCGGCGAGATCGACCACTCGTAGGGGCAGGCATGTACGAAGGGATCATTCAGGACGTCATCGACGGTCTCAGTCGGCTGCCTGGCATCGGACCGAAGGGCGCCCAGCGGATCGCCTTCCACCTGCTCAAGGCGGACCCCGAGGAGGTCACCGACCTTGCGCAGTCGCTGCTCACCCTTCGTGAGCGGGTCCGGTTCTGCGAGACCTGCGGCAATGTCTCCGAGGAGCAGACGTGCGCCATCTGTCGCGACTCCCGTCGCGACCCTGCGCTCCTGTGCGTGGTCGAGGAGAGCAAGGACGTCGTGGCCATCGAGCGGACCAGGGAGTTCCGCGGTCGATACCACGTGCTCGGTGGGGCGATCAGCCCGATGGAGGGCATCGGGCCCGATGACCTGCGGATCAGGGAGCTCATGGCCCGCCTGGCGGATGGCGTGGTCACCGAGGTGATCATCGCCACCGATCCCAACCTTGAGGGTGAGGCGACCGCAACCTACCTGGCGCGCCTGATCGGCCCGCTGGGACTGGCCGTGTCACGGTTGGCAAGTGGTCTCCCGGTCGGAGGTGACCTCGAGTTCGCCGATGAGGTGACCTTGGGCAGGGCGTTCGAGGGACGGCGACGGATCGGAGGGCACGCATGAGGCCGAGTGAGGCACCGATGGAGGGCGCGATGGCGGTGCTGACCACACCGGCCACAGAAGTGGCCGACGACCTGGTCACACTCGCTGATGGACTCGCTGATGCCTCCGCCCGGTTCGTGCAGACCGCCGAGGCGGTCGCTGCTGGGATCGGTGCGGATCACGCCATCGCGATCCTCCTGCTGGAAGTGTCCGACGTGCTCGCGATGGGCGCCCGTCTCGGGGCCATCGACGATGTGGTCCCCGAGGGGCGCTTCGAGCCGGATGCCGGCGTCGAGCCCGACGTCGACCGCCTGCGCGCCGCCCTGGGCGCACGACTGGCGCCAATCGATTCCTACGTCGAGGTCTTCGATCCCTACGCGAACCCTGAGCTCGTCGACGGTCGACTCTCTGATGACATCACCGCGATCGTCTCCGACCTGCTCCATGGTCTTGCCCACCACACGGCCGGCCGAACGCTCGAATCGTTGTGGTGGTGGCAGACCACCTACCTGAACTCCTGGGGGGACTCGGGCGCCACTGCTCTGCGGGCGCTGCGCTCCCTGGTGGCACACGTGCGGGTGGGGGCTCCCCTCGAGGTCGCCGAGGAGCCGGGGGGGTAGCTGGGCCCCAGGGTTGGTCACCCGGCTGCGCCGGGCGCGGCGGCATCCGCGGAGCACGGGAGACGCACGGACCGGTCGTGCTCGGCGGCAACCGTCGTAGAATCAGCCGGGAATCTCGCACACCACCGCTGGGAGCACTGTCGCATGGCCCTGATCGTGCAGAAGTACGGAGGATCCTCCGTATCCGATGCTGCCAGCGTGCGCCGGGTCGCCAAGCGGATCGTGGACACCAAGCGCGCTGGGAACGACGTCGTGGTGGTCGTCTCCGCCATGGGTGACTCGACTGACGAGCTGCTCGAGTTGGCCCATGGGGTCAGTTCGGACCCGCCCGGCCGCGAGCTCGACATGCTCCTGACTGCGGGGGAACGCATCTCGATGGCTGTCCTGGCGATGGCGATCCACGATCTCGGCGAGGAGGGTCGGTCGCACACGGGCTCCCAGGCTGGTCTCATCACCGACTCCGCGCATGGTTCCGCGCGGATCATCGATGTCACCCCGCGCCGGATCCTGCACGCCATCGACGATGGGGCGATCCCCATCGTCGCAGGGTTCCAGGGCGTGTCCCTGGAGAGCAAGGACATCACCACCCTGGGTCGTGGTGGGTCCGACACCACGGCAGTGGCCCTGGCTGTGGCGCTGTCGGCCGACGTCTGCGAGATCTTCACTGACGTCGACGGTGTGTTCTCCGCGGATCCCCGGGTCGTGCCCGCGGCCCGACGGGTGCCAAGGATCAGCTACGAGGAGATGCTCGAGTTGGCCGCTGCCGGGGCCAAGGTGCTGCACGTCCGATGCGTGGAGTACGCCCGCCGCGCCAACCTCCCGATCCACGTCCGGTCCTCGTTCTCCGATCGTGAGGGGACCTGGGTGGTCAACGTGAACGACCCGCTGCCAGCAGCGGCCAATCCCGCCGAAGGGGCGACTGTGGAGCAACCGATCATCGCCGGGGTCGCCCTTGACCTCAATGACTGCAAGATCACGGCCATCGGTGTCCCGGACCGCCCCGGGGAGGCGGCGCAGATATTCCGCGCGGTCGCCGAGGCAGGCGTGGACGTCGACATGATCGTCCAGAACGTGTCCCAGGGTGACACCGGTCGCACGGATGTCACCTTCACGAGCCCGCTGGCGTCCCGCGCGGCCGCGATCGAGGCACTGAAGCGGGTGCAGGGCCAGATCGGCTACCAGGAGGTGGCCTACGACGACGGCATCGCGAAGGTGTCGTTGATCGGGGCAGGGATGCGCTCGGACCCCGGGGTGGCAGCAACCTTCTTCAGGGCCATGGCTGACGCCGGGATCAACATCTCGATGATCACCACATCGGAGATCCGGATCTCTGTCGTGACCGACAGGGATGTCGCCAGCGAGGCCGTCCAGGCCCTGCACACGGCGTTCGGCCTGGATGTCGACGGTGAGGCAGTCGTCTACGGGGGAACAGGCCGATGAGCGTCACTGTTGCGGTCGTCGGCGCCACCGGCCAGGTCGGTGCGGTGATGCGTCGCCTGCTCGACGAGTCCGACATCGATGTCGGCTCGGTCCGCTTCCTGGCCAGTGCCCGCTCTGCCGGTACCACCCTGCCGTGGCGGGGCACGCAGGTCGTCGTTGAGGACGCCGCGAGCACCGACCCGACCGGCATCGACATCGCCCTGTTCTCCGCCGGCGGGTCGACCTCCAGGGCGCTGGCGCCGGTCTTCGCCGCAGCGGGCGCGACCGTCGTCGACAACTCCTCGGCCTGGCGAATGGATCCCGACGTCCCGCTCGTGGTGTCCGAGGTCAATCCCGGGGCGTTGGAGCGCATCTCCAAGGGGATCGTCGCGAACCCGAACTGCACCACGATGGCCGCGATGCCGGTGCTGGCCCCGCTGCACGCCGAGGCCGGCCTGCGCAGGCTTGTCGTCAGCACCTACCAGGCCGTCTCTGGTAGCGGCCTGGCCGGTGTGGAGGAGCTCGCGGGCCAGGTCAGCGCCGCCAATGCCCAGGACATGACCGCACTGACCCACGACGGCGCCGCGGTGACCCTGCCGGCGCCCACCAAGTACGTCGCGCCCATCGCCTTCAACGTGGTTGCCCTCGCAGGCAACCTCGTCGACGATGGGTCGGGCGAGACTGACGAGGAGCAGAAGCTGCGCAACGAGAGCCGCAAGATCCTGGGGATCCCGGATCTCGCCGTCTCCGGCACCTGCGTTCGGGTCCCGGTCTTCACCGGCCACAGCTTGAGCATCAACGCGGAGTTCGAGCGTCCCCTGACCCCCGAACGGGCCCGGGAGCTGCTCGAAGGCGCCCCAGGAGTGGCCTGGTCCGATGTCCCCACCCCGCTGCGGGCGGCTGGTGCGGATCCAACCTTCGTGGGTCGGCTCCGCCAGGATCCCGGTGTCCCCGACGGGCGGGGATTGGCCCTCTTCCTTTCCAGCGACAACCTGCGCAAGGGGGCCGCCCTGAACGCGGTCCAGATTGCCGAACTACTGGCCCGGCGAGCCTGACCGTCCGGGGAGCCGGCGCTTTTGGGCTGGGGCTGGCAGTGCGGCTAGAATCGGAGCCGTACTCGGGATGTGGCGCAGCTTGGTAGCGCGCTTCGTTCGGGACGAAGAGGTCGTGGGTTCGAATCCCGCCATCCCGACCATGCGAAAGGGTCCCAGGGCTTGTCCCTGGGGCCCTTTCGCATGTTTGAGCACTGCGGGAGCCGGAGCGCCGCGCCGCGGCCGCTGCGGGGCGGCGCACGGAGGTAGCTACGGCCAGATCGTGATCAGTGTCGCCTCAGGTCGGCAGGCCAGCCTGATCGGCGTGTACGGGCTGGTCCCCAGGCCGGCGGAGACGTGCAGCACCGAGTCGTGCCACTGTGACAGGCCCTTTGCCTGGTGCCGGGGCAGGTCGCAGTTGGTGACCAGGGAACCCACATATGGGATGCAGATCTGGCCACCGTGAGTGTGCCCGGCCAGGATCACGTCGGCCCCGTCATCGGCCATCGCGTCCAGGACTCTGCGGTACGGGGCGTGCGCGACGCCGAGCCTGAGGTCGGCGCTGGGTTGGAACGGCCCCGCGACCGTCGTGTAGTCATCGCGCCCGATGTGCGGGTCGTCCACGCCCCGCGCGTCGATCTTCCAGCCCTTGATGGTCGTCAGCGCCTCGGCATTGTCCAGGTCGATCCATCCGGCGGCACCCAGGCCTTCGTTGAGGACGGTGACGTCGATCGGGGGCCGGTGCGGATGGACCTCGCTGGGACCCATCAGGTACTTGGCCGGATTGGCGCGGGTGGGGGCTAAGTAGTCATTGGATCCGCGCACGAAGAACCCCGGGCGATCGAGCAGGGGCGCCAGCGTGGCCAGTGCCAGCTCGGGCCCGCGAAGGTCGCCGTGGAAGTCGCCGGTCACCACGGTCACATCCACGTCGAGCCGGCCCAGTGACCGGACCCACTCGCTGCGATCGGAGTCCCGGGGCGAGAGGTGCAGGTCCGACAGGTGCAGGATCCGCAGGGGCCCCATGGCGCCGCCGGACCGATCCCGGGCGCGCGGCAGTTCGACGTCGACGCATCGCAGGGTGTACTGGCGTGCCTCCCAGAGGCTGTAGGCAGTCGTGGCGACCCCGAGGGCGAGCAACGAGCCAGCGCCCCGCAGCACAGTGGCACGTGTGGCTGCGGGCATGGGTACAGTGTGTCAGGTCAGGTCTGGAACGCGACTCCCACTGTGACAGTCGAAGTCGGTGTCCGCAGGGGCGACAATGGCCCCATGAGCAATCTGAAGGAATCCCTGCAGTCCGACCTGACGACTGCCATCAAGGCCCGCGACGAGTTGACCTCCGCCACGCTGCGGATGGCGCTGTCCTCAGTCACCACAGAGGAGGTCTCCGGCAAGTCGGCGCGGTCGCTGAGCGATGCAGAGGTCATGGCGGTCCTGACCAAGGAGGCCAAGAAGCGCCGAGAAGCTGCCACGGCCTTCGGCGATGCCGGTCGCCCGGAGTTGGCCGAGCGTGAGATCGCCGAGCTGGGGGTGCTGACCCGATACCTGCCCGAGCCGCTGAGTGAGCAGGAGGTCAGCGCCATGGTGTCGCGCACGGTTGCCGAACTCGCCGACCAGGGTGTCACGGGCATGCCGGCCATGGGTCGGGCAATGAAGGAGCTGACCCCGGCAACGGCCGGGCGCTTCGATGGCGCGGCCCTGGCCGCGATGGTCCGCGCTGCACTCAGCTGAGCCGCGAGGGCGCAAGCCTACTGATCGTCGGTGGTCGTCTGGCCAGGAAGGCGCTGTTGCCACGGGAGCACGGCCTCGGGCTGCGGAGCCACCGGCAGGCGCAGGCTCGGGCTGCCTGCCTGGCGAGCCGGACGCAGCCCCCATTGATTCTTCAGATCCATCGGGACTGGGTCACTGCCCTGGAGGGCCCCGAGCATCGCGGCCTTCCAGGTGGGTCCGGGCAGTGACGACCCGAAGACCTTGGGGTAGTAGCGACCGTTGATCGTGATGTTTCTCAGGGGGTACCGGTAACCGCCCCGGGGGTCACCGACCCACACGGCGGCTGCCAGATCGGGGGTGGATCCCGCGAACCAGACGGCGGCTTGGTTGTCGATCGTGCCGGTCTTGCCGGTGGTGTCACGTCCGAGGCTCATCGCGCCGCCCGTGCGACCCGGGATCCCGCCGTCGACGACGTTCGTCAGGACGGCCGCGGCCGCATCGGCCGCGTTGCGGGTGATCGCCTGGTTGCACTTGGAGCCAGGCACTGGCAGGTTCTTGCCGTCCCGGTCCACGAGTTCCGTGATCGAACGCGGCTTGCAGTACACACCGTGCGCTGAGACGGTGGCGTAGGCGTTGGCGAGCGTGAGCGGGGAGACTTCAGTCGAGCCCAGCGTGAAGGAGGCGACCTCGGCTGAGATTCCGCCGGGGCGAAGCTCGCCGAGCTTGCCGCCGTCGGCGTAGCGCACGCCCAACTTCCGGGCGGCGTCCACCGTCTCGCACACCCCGGCCCGCTTCTCGAGTTCGGCGAAGAATGTGTTGACCGAGTACGCAGCACCGCGGAACATGTCGAAGTTGCCAGACGACGTGGAGTTGTTGACGGGCCACGGATTGACCCCGCCGTCGGTCAGCAGGTTTCCGTTGCAGCCCACCATGCCGGTGAACTCCTTGCGCGGCGGGGAGTTGATCACCGTGAACGGGCTGATCCCCTTCTCCAGGGCGGCGACCAGCGTGAAGATCTTGAAGGTCGATCCGGCCTGCATCCCTCGGGTGCCACCGTCAGCGAGGTCGGCCGCGTAGTTGTACGTGGTCTGCCAGTACTTGTCCTTCTTGCCGGTGTTCGTCCCCCACACGCGGTTCTGCGCCATGGCGCGGATGTCCCCGGTTCCGGGGGTGATCATCGCGATCGCGGTGGCCTTCCGGCTGGGGTCCTTGGGCGGGATGGCTGCCATGACGGCCTTCTGAGCCGCCTCCTGGGCCTTCAGGTCGAGGGTGGTGTAGACCTTGTAGCCTCCGGCCTCCCATGCCTCCTCGCGCTGCTTGTCGGTCTTGCCCAGGGCCTTGAGTCCCTGGACCTCGCGGACTGCGTAGTCGCAGTAGTACGGGGCGATCGAGGAGGTGCATCCGTTGTACTGGATCTTGGGATCGAGGTACTCCTCGACATCGAGCGCCTTGGCTTCGCGCGCCTCGTCGACGGTGATGTAGCCCAGTTCGGCCATCCGGTTCAGGACGACGTCGCGGCGGGCCTGCGACTGGCGCGGGTTTCGGGTGGGGTCGAACCGCGACGGCTGCTGGACGATCCCGGCCAGCGTGGCCGCCTCAACCAGATCCAGGTTCTTGGCCTTCTTCGAGAAGTACCGCTGCGACGCAGCCTCAACGCCGTAGGCCCGGGCGCCGTAGTAGCTGATGTTCAGGTACCTGTTGAGGATCTCCTCCTTGGTCAGGCGCTTCTCCAGCGACATCGCATAGCGGATCTCGCGCAGCTTTCGCGTGATCGTGTCCTCGCGGGCGGCGGCCTGCTCCTCCTCGTCCTGGGCAGCGGTCAGGAGCACGTTCTTGACGTACTGCATGGTCAGGGTGGATCCACCCTGGGTCACCCCACCGGCCGTGACGTTCGTGACTGCGGCGCGCAGGAAGCCCCTGGGATCGAAGCCGTTGTGCTCGTAGAAGCGGGAGTCCTCGATCGCGATCACGGCCTCCTGCATCACCGGCGCGATCTTGTCGAGGGGTACCTCCTTGCGGTTCTCCTCGTACAGGGTTGCGATCTTGGTGCCGTCGGCGGCGTAGACACGCGTCTGGACGGGCAGCTGCGGTTCGCGGAAGTCCTGGGGCAGGTCCTCGAACGAGGAGATCGAGTCGCGGGCCATCACGGCCACGGGGCCGATGAAGGGCAGGATCATCCCCGCAACCACCACTCCGGAGAGGACGGCAACTGCGAGTAGGGCCACCAGTCTGGAGGCTGACCAGTGCAGGCCGCGTCGGGGAGGTCTGGGCGAAGGCATGGGTCGATTTTACGTCAAGTCGCGCAATGGCACCGTCCCCGTTGTGTTCGCGTTCTGTTCGAGTCGCTGGGCCATGAGTTCGCCCACCTTGCGCAAACCCTCAAGATCATGGACATCCTGGGCCAGGGCAGTGACAGTTGTCACAGGAACACGAGGGTTGGCTGCGACGAACCTGTCGGCCAGGCGGTGCTGTCGGTTGGCCGCGCGCATCCGGTCCGCGTGCAGCTGCAGCAGCGCCGCGGTCAGGGCCTGGTCCGAGCCATCCTCCGGGTCCCCGTCGCGCAATCGCTCCGCCCCCGCCGCAGCCTGGTCCGGGCTCAGGTCGGGCAGGCGGACTGGGGCGACGCGGTTGAGCACCAGCCCGGCCAGTGGCATGTTCTCCGACTCGAGCCGCTCGACGAAGTAGGAGGCCTCACGCAGGGCGTCGGGCTCCGGGGCGGCCACCACGACGAAGGCGGTTCCGGGCGCTGCCAGCAACTCATAGGTCTGCTCTGCTCGCTCCCGGAAGCCACCGAAGAGTGCGTCGAACGACCCCACGAACGTCTGCAGGTCGGCCAGCACCTGGGCCCCGACGATCTTGTTCAGCACGTTGCTGAACACGCCCAGGCTGGCCGACAGCAGCCGCATGTAGGCCCGACCACCGGCTCGCGCCGGGGCGGCCAGGATCCGGATGAGCCGACCGTCGAGGAACGCACCGAGGCGCATCGGGGCGTCGAGGAAGTCCAACGCGGAACGGGAGGGTGGCGTGTCGACGATGATCAGGTCCCACCGCCCCTCGGACTGGGATTCGCGATGGAGCTGCCCCAGCTTCTCCATCGCCATGTACTCCTGGGTGCCCGCGAAGGAGCTGGACAACGCCTGGTAGAACGGGTTGGCCAGGATCTCCTCGGCCCGGCCGGGCTCGCTGTGCGCGACCACGACCTCGTCGAAGGTGCGTTTCATGTCCAGCATCATCGCGTCGAGCGATCCGCCGGCCGCCAGGTCGACCCCAGGGATCGGAGCCGGCGTGTTGTCCAGCTCGGAGAGTCCCAGGGACTGGGCCAGACGCCGGGCTGGGTCGATCGTGAGCACGACCGTCCTCCGGCCGGCCTCCGCTGCCCGGACCCCGAGGGCTGCCGCCGTGGTGGTCTTGCCCACCCCACCGGAGCCACAGCACACGATGATGTGCGTGCTCGGGTCGGTCAGGAGGGCGTCGATCTGCAGCGTCGCCGCTGACTCCCACCGCGGCGCGCTCATGAGCGCGGCTCCGGCCCGAATCCCGCGGCCCGCAACTGGGAGGCCAACTCGTAGAGGCTGCCGAGGTCGATCCCGTTGGTGATGTGGGACAGGTCCACCCGTGGAACATCGAGGGTGGCCAGTCGGGCGCGCTCCTGTTCGGCAACCGCCACCCGTTCTGCGTGATCCCGTGCTTCGTCGGTCAGCGCATCCACCAGCTCGGCGACCGTGTGCGGATGTCGGGTGGTGACCACGTCGGCCGCCGTCAGCGCCTCGGCGATGCCCGATCGGTCCAGGGAGCCGGCCAGGGCCTGCTCACGCTGGGAGCTCGTGAGGAGCGCGGGACGGTCTGAGTTGATGATCGCCGCGCCGACCGGCAACCTCTCGGCCCGCAGGTGCTCCACGCCGTCGATCGTCTCCTGCACCGGCATCTCCTCCAGCAACGTGACCAGGTGCACCGCCGTGAGCGGGGAGCCCATGACCGCCATCACGGACTTCGCCTGGCTGTGGATCGGGCCCATGCGGGCGATTCCTGCGACCTCGGAGTTCACGTTCAGGAACCGCGTGATCCGTCCCGTCGGCGGGGCATCCATGACCACCGCGTCGAACACGGGCCTGCCTCGCTCTGTTCGCTTGACCGCCTCGACCGCCTTGCCGGTCAGGAGCACGTCGCGCACCCCGGGGGCAATCGTCGTGGCGAAGTCGATGGCACCGATCCGAGAGAGGGCGGAGCCTGCGCGCCGCAGGTTGTAGAACATCTCCAGGTACTCGAGCAGGGCCGCCTCCGGGTCCACAGCCAGGGCGCGCACCTCACCACCGTCGGGTGCCCGAGCCACCCGCCGCTCCTCATAGGGCAGGGGCGAGGAGTCGAACAGCTGGGCGATCCCCTGGCGCCCCTCGACCTCCATGAGCAGCGTCCGCCGGCCCTCCGCGGCCAGTGCCAGGGCCAACGCGGCGGCCACGGTCGTCTTGCCCGCGCCGCCCTTGCCGGATACGACATGCAGGCGCACATCCGGGAACAGCCGCGGGGTGATCACAGCCGAAGACTATTGGGCACTGAGCTCCGGCGCCCGATCTGTGAGGAACTCCACCTGTGCGGCCAGCGACAGCCGCGCGGCCCAGCGCAGGGCCGCAGGCACCTCCGGGTAGACGATCGGCAGGAGCTCATCGAGCTCGGTCGTCCCCGCAGCCATCGCCTCGGCCACCATGGCCAGCCGCTCCTGGCGGTGCGTGCGGTAGTCGGCGAGAAGTGTCGCCGGCTCGGGGCTGGCCGGCCCATGCCCGGGCAGGACCCAGCGCGCACCGGCGGTCCCGGCGACATCGGACAGCCTGCGCAGCGACTCCAGGTAGCAGCCCAGATGTCCGTCGGGGTGGGCTATGACGGCGCTGCCCCGTCCCAGGACCGTGTCCCCGGTCAGCAGCGCACCGTCCGCAGGGAGCAGGAACGTCAGGCTGTCCCGGGTGTGTCCGGGTGTCCCCAGCACGGACACCTCGAGGTCACCGACCGTCACGACGTCGCCGTCAGCCAGGCCCTCGTCCCCGAGTCGGTGCCGCGGGTCCAGGGCCCGGACCGGAGCACCAGTCAGTTCGTGCAGGCTCTTCGCGCCAGCGCTGTGGTCGTCGTGTCCATGGGTCAGCAGGATCACCGCGATCCTGGCGTCGAGCCCGGCTGCGGCGTTCACCAGGCGGGTGAGGTGGTCCGGATCGTCTGGCCCGGGGTCGACCAGGATCGCGCGATCAGCGCCGGGCTCGGCCAGCAGCCACGAGTTGGTGCCGTCGAGGGTCATCCAGCTCGGATTGGGAGCCAGCAGCGCGGTCGCCCGGGGGGTGATCGCCCCCGCAGCCCACGGGCCCGTGGATCCCAGGGGTCGCATCAGCGGGTCCCCCGCTCCTCAGATCCGGCCGGTTGACCCGTGGAGGACAGGACCTCGCCGGTGTAGGCGTGCACAAGGACCCACTCGAGTCCCGTACCGGACATCCTCGCCCGGGGCATCACGGGCACGACGTCGCGGGTGCGCGCCCAGCTCAGGGCATCGCCGACCGACCGGTGGGCGCTGAGGTCGGACAGGACCGCGACGGTGGGCGGGAGCATGGCGAGTTGGCCGGTGGCGTACTGGGCCAGCGCGTCGGCCGGGGCCAGCCAGTGGGCGGAGTCGGTCTCGGTCTCGTGGGCGTCCACACCCTGGCCGGCCGGCAGGGCCGCGGCCATGAACCGGGTGTCGAACCTGCGTGTCTCGATCTCGGGGGTGACCCAGTGGGCGATCGGGACCAGGCGATCGGCCTGGATGTGCAGCCGTCGCCGGGCGATGACCGCAGGGAAGCCGGCCGCAGACTCGCTCGCTGCACGGTCGCGAGCCCAGTCCGAATCGGGGACGGCGGGTCGACCTGATCTGTCGAGGGCAAGCAGGACGCCGGCCTCCTCGAAGGTCTCCCGGACCCCGGCCACGATCAGCGCCCGGGCACGGGGCGGGTCGCTGCCCGGTCCCACATGCACCGAGCCCAGCACCGGTGGCCGGCTGTCCTGCTCGAGGTCCACCCGACCCCCCGGGAACACGTGCATTCCGGGGGCGAACGACATCGAGTCCGGTCGGCGCATGAGCAGCACTTCGAGCCCGGCGACGCCGTCACGCAGCAGGACGATCGTGGTGGCATCCAGCGCTGCTGGGGGGTCCCACTGACCCCCTTGGGCCAGGAGCTTGGCCCGGGCCAGGAGCTCATCGGGCATCTCAAGGGCCATTCAGGTGATCTCCACGATGATCTCGACCTCCACCGGGGCATCCATCGGAAGGACGGCCACGCCCACTGCCGAACGGGCGTGTCGGCCGGCCTCCCCGAATGCCGCACCCAGCAGCTCGCTGGCCCCGTTCAGCACTGCCGGTTGCCCGGTGAAGCCCGGAGCGCTGGCCACGAAGCCCACGACCTTGACGACCCGGGTCACCCGATCCAGATCCCCGACGAGGGCCCGCACGGCCGCGATCGCGTTCAGCGCGCACTGTGCGGCCATCACGGCGGCCTGCTCGGGGCTGACGTCTGCCCCGACCTTGCCCGTGCCCATGAGGGAACCCGCCACGAGGGGCAACTGCCCGGACGTGTAGACCAGTGAGCCGGTCAGCGAGGCGGGGACGTAGTCGGCAACCGGGGTGGCGACGTCGGGCACGGTCCGGCCCAGTGCGGCGAGTCGCTCCTCGACGACGGGCATCTCAGCTCAGTGGACGCTTGAAGTAGGCGACCAGTTGCTCCGGGTTCGGCCCCGGCACTACCTGGACGAGCTCCCAGCCGTCAGAGCCCCAGTTGTTAAGGATCTGTTGGGTCGCATGGATGAGCAGTGGTGCGGTGGCGTACTCCCACCGGGTGCGTTCGGACATGGAGTCAATGTAGCGGCCGGCGCGGGTCCCGGCTCATCGCGAAGATCAGCGGGCGCGCTGCTCGAGTCGGGGCACGTCGATCAGGGTCACCTGCCGCTGCTCGATGCGGATCCAGCCCCGCTGCGAGAAGTCGGCCAGAGCCTTGTTGACCGTCTCCCGAGAGGCCCCGACCAGTTGGGCGAGCTCCTCCTGGGTCAGGTCGTGGCTGACCAGCAGGCCGATCGAGGTCTCCTCGCCGAACTTCGAGCCCAATTCGAGCAGCGCCTTGGCAACGCGACCGGGGACATCGGAGAAGACCAGGTCGGCCATCGCCTCGTTGGTCCGGCGCAGCCGGCGGGCCAGGGAGGCCAGCAGCGCCACGGCCAGGTCCGGGCGCCCGACCAGCCACGGCAGCAGGGCCTCATGGCCCATCCACAGCACCTCGGCCTTGGTCACGGCGACGGCAGTCGCGGTGCGCGGGCCGGGGTCGAAGAGCGATAGCTCGCCGAGCATCTCGCCGGCCCCGAGAACGGTGATCAGCGACTCGCGGCCGTCCTGAGCCGTGTGCCCGAGCTTGATCTTGCCCGACTCGATCAGGTAGAGCTTGTCGCCAATCTCACCCTCGGCGAACAGAACGTCACCCTTGGTGAGCCGCATCTCGATCATCGAGGCACGCATGGCGATGGCGGCGTCGTCATCGAGGGCCGTGAACAAGGGCGCAGAGCGCAAGCGGTCCTGCTGCACGGGTGACTCCTCCTGGGGCGTGCGGTCATGGCCCCGCAGGACTCACACAGTAGTGTCCAGCAGAGCTCGATGTCGGGCAGCGCGGTGGGTGCAGGCGTCGGGTCCAGCCGGATCTCGCGATCAGCGGGTCCTGGCTGTCCATCAGGTTCGGATGTCACGGATCGGGCCTAGGCTATCCACATGGCCTCCCCAGCACCTCCGGCGACGCGCACGGCGCTGGTTCGGCGGGCCCGGCGGATGGGCCGGATCCTGGCCGAGACCTATCCGGACGCCCACTGTGAGCTGGACTTCGACACCCCGTTCCAGTTGCTGGTGGCAACGATCCTGTCGGCGCAGTGCACCGACGCCCGGGTCAACATGGTGACCCCGCACGTGTTCGCGGCCTATCCGACGGCTGCGGACCTGGCAGCGGCCGATCGGGAGGAACTCGAGCAGCTGATCATGTCGACCGGGTTCTTCCGGGCTAAGTCCGCATCCCTGCAGGGGATGGCAGGACGGCTCGTGGAGGCCTACGGCGGCGAGGTCCCGGGGCGCCTGCAGGACCTTGTCACGCTGCCCGGGGTGGGCCGGAAGACCGCCAATGTCGTTCTCGGCAACGCCTTCGGGGTGCCCGGGATCACCGTGGACACCCACTTCGGCAGGCTCTCGCGACGGTTCGGCTGGACGACCTCCGAGGACCCGGAGAAGGTCGAGGCCGAGGTCGGCTCCCTGTTCCCGAAGTCGCAGTGGACGGCCCTGTCGCACCACCTGATCTGGCACGGGCGCCGGGTCTGCCACGCTCGGACGCCCGCCTGCGGCGCCTGCCCGCTTGCGGCGCTGTGTCCCAGCCATGGGGTCGGCCAGCTCGATCCGGCCAAGGCGGCCAAGCTCGTCAAGGGGGGCCAGTGACCAGCGGCGGACCGCTGCGCGGAGCCGGTGGACCCGAGCGGGCGCCGCGACCCGGCACCGAGCCGCCCGAATGGTTCTCTGCCTTCCTCGCGGCCATCGACGGTGTCCGTGGCGCGGAGCTGTCGAGGTTCACCCCGCCCCCCGACACCGAGACCCGGTCCTCCGCGGTCCTGATCCTCTTCGCCGAGGGCCCCGGCGGGCCCGACGTCCTGCTCATCGAGCGGGCCGCCGACATGCGCTCGCACGCTGGGCAGCCGGCCTTCCCCGGCGGTGGTGTCGACCCCGATGACGACGGTCCGGTGGCCGCCGCGCTGCGCGAGGCGCAGGAGGAGACGGGTCTGGACCCCGGGGGGGTTCAGGTTGCCCGGGTCCTGCCGGACCTCTGGCTGCCCCCCAGTGGCTACAGCGTCACCCCCGTGATCGCGTACTGGCGGTTGCCGGCCCCGGTCTGGGCGGCCGATCCGCGGGAGGTGGCTCGCGCCGAACGCATCCCGGTGGCTGATCTGGTCGACCCTGCCAACCGCGTCACCGTCGTGCATCCCTCCGGGTACCGCGGGCCCGGGTTCGAGGTTGCCGACATGCTGGTCTGGGGCTTCACGGCTGGGCTGTTGGACCGCCTGCTCGATCTGGCGGACTGGTCGGTGCCCTGGCCGGCCGGGCGTGAGGTGGAGATCTCCTGGTGATTGCCAACTGGGTCGACATCGCCCTGCTCGTCGGACTGCTGCTCGTCGCGATCGCCGGATGGCGCTCCGGGGTCATCACGACCGCTGCGTCGTTCGCCGGCTTCATCGCCGGTGCCGTGGCCGGCGCCTGGCTCGTGCCGCGACTGCTCGCCGATGCACAGTGGCCGCTGGTCATCCAGGCCGTTGCCACGATCGCGGGGATGTTCGTCTTCGGCATCCTGGGTCAGGCTGTCCTTGGCTTCGCGGGTCGTGCCCTGCGTGATGCCGTGGATGTCCGCCCGATCAGGATCGTGGACAGTGCCTCGGGAATGGTCGTGAGCATCCTGGCGTTCCTGCTCTGCTCGTGGATGCTCCTGTCGGTGGCCGCAACGAGTTCCCTGGGCCCCGCATCCGAGCAGGTCCGGGCCTCGCGGGGATTCCCGCTCCTGGACCAGGTGATGGCCGGGCCCGGCGGGAGCCTGCTCGACGATGCCCGCGCGCTGCTGGCCACGATCGATGTCCCGAGCCTGCCGTTCAATCCCAGCACCCTGCCCCCCGTCGACGACCCGCAGGACGTCGAGGTGTCCCCGGGCGCCAGCCGGGTCGCCAGCGAGTCCGTCGTACAGGTGTCGACCACGTCGACCCGGTGCGGCAGCTCGACGCTGGGATCGGGGGTGGTGGTCAGCCGCGAGCACGTGGCGACGAACGCCCATGTCGTGACCGGCGCCGGCCGGATCACCGTGCGCAACGCAGACGACCGGAGCGTGCGGGGAGCTCGCCTCGTCCACCTCGATCCGGCCACCGACGTGGCCATCCTGTACGTGCCCGGGCTCGAGTCCCCAGCCCCGCCCTGGACTGCGAAGGCGCGGCGCGGGACCGATGCGGTCGTGGCCGGGTATCCCGGCGGGGGGTCACTCACGCTCGGGGAGGCGCGGATCCGTGGCCAGATCCTGGTCGGTGAGGACACGGGCCCCGGAAGCCGTGAGGTGCACGTGTTCCAGGGGCTCGTCCGCCCCGGGAACTCCGGGGGTGCCCTGCTCGCCCTCGACGGTTCCGTCCTCGGGCTTGTCTTCGCCAACGCGCAGGACGACGACCGGACCGGCTTCGCCCTCACTGAGGGCGAGGTTGCCAAAGCGATCCGGAGTACCCGCGGGGCCACCGCTGACGTGCCCACCGGGGCATGCCCCGCGAACTAGCGCCCGCCCTCAGCTCGCCGGGTCACAGGGCGCTCAGCCAGTCGAGCAGGACCGTGTTGAAGGCCGCTGGGTCCTCCTCGTGCGGGAAGTGGCCGACTCCGGCCATCTCGGCGTACTCGTAGGGCCCCAGCACGTAGGTCTGCGAACCCCGGGCGCTGCTCGGCAGCACAACCGGATCGGCACTGCCCTGCAGCTGCAGGACCGGAGCCAGGATGGGTGCCTTCATCCGGTTGGCGAACCGGATCCCGTCCGGGCGTGGCACCGAGCGCAGCGCCCAGCGGTCGTACTCCAGTGCGCAGTGCGCTGTGTTGAGCACGAGCATCGCGGCGCGGTACATGGCGGCGGCCTCGTCGTCGGGGAAGGTGGGGGTGGCCGACCACTCGCGGAGCATCGTCGCGACCTTGGCGGCACCATCCTCGAGGAGGTCCCGCTCTGGGGTGGCCGGCACCTGGAAGCCGAAGGCGTACGACGATGCCCTGCGCTGGCGGGGGTCGCCGAGCAGGGCGGCCCGCAGGCGTCGGGGGTGCGGCATCGAGACCGGGGCGATGGCGCGGATCGCCTCGGGGTGGGTCACGGCTGCGGTCCAGGCCAGCAGGCCTCCCCAGCCGTGCCCGACGACCACCGCATCGCGCTCGCCCAGGGAGCGGACCACGCCGGTGACGTCGGCCGACAGGGTGAACGGGTCGTAGCCCCGTGGCGGGTGGTCGGACCCGGCGTAGCCGCGCAGGTCCATCGCCACCGCCCGGAAGTCGGCGTCGGCGAGGGCCGGCAGTGTGTGCCGCCACGTCCACCAGAAGGTCGGGAACCCGTGCAGGAGCAGGACCAGGGGGCCCTGGCCCATCTCGGCGATGTGGAAGCGGGACCCGTTGGCTGCGACGTCGCGATGCGTCCAGGGACCCTCGGCGTAGACGACCCCCTCGGGGTCGGTCGGGGTCACCGAACTGGGCTCGCGACCTCGGTATGTGTGATCGCCACTTCGGTGCCCGGGGCGCTGAAGCCGGCACTGATCCCGGACAGGGCCGCCTTGGTCTTCTCAGCCTGATCGATGGCCCGGACCGGAGGCGCGACCTTCTTGGCGCGCGATCGACCCACCAGCGCCAGGATCAGCGCCACCAGGATCAGGGTGCCGGCCACGATCAGGAACCCTGCCCACACCGGGAGCCCGGCTGCGACCAATCCGTAGGCACCGGCCACCAGCGCGAACACGAAGGCCAGGAAGAGCAGGACAGCGGCCACGATGAACAGCCCCGAAGCCGCTGCGGCTTGCTTGGCACTCTGGGAGACCTCGGCCTTGGCCAACTCGATCTGGTCGCGGACGAGGGTCTGGGCATCGGTGATTGCCGAGTTCACCAGGGTGCTCACGCTGGCGTCGGTGTTGTCGTCCATCCGCAGGTCCTTTCGGAGAAGTCGCGGCAAGGCTACCGCGGGGCGTGCTGGGCTGCGTGGTGGCGGGTCAGGTCCTGTTCGGACTAGGACTCCCGCTCGTAGACGTCGGGGATCCCATCGCCATCGACGTCGGCATCTTCGGCGGCCACGAGGTCGTCGAGCGCTCGGCGGCGTCTCGCCAGAACGATGCTCGAGATGATGGCAGCGCCCAGGGTCGCGGCAAGGATGCCGACCTTGGCATCCGTGAGCAGGTTCGGGTCGTCCTTGAAGGCCAGCTCGCCGATGAGCAGGCTCACGGTGAAGCCGATGGCGGCCAGGACGCCGACCGCGGCAACGTCTGCCCAGCGCAGGTCGGGGTTCAGGGAGGCGCGGGTGAACCGTGCGGTCAGCCAGGCGCCACCGATCACGCCGATCGGCTTGCCCACCAGCAGCCCAACGAAGACCCCCAGGGTGACGGGGGCGGTCAGGGTGTCGGCAAGGGACTGGACTGCCTCGTTGCTGCCGACGCTCAGCACGGTCACGCCGGCGCTGGTGAAGGCGAAGAGCGGTAGGGCGATGCCCGAGACGAATGGGCGCAGCACATGATCGGCCCGCTCGCCGGGCGACTGCGCCTCCCCGGGGTCGCGGGCCACGCGGGTGGCCAGGCCCATCGCGACACCGGCAACGGTTGCGTGCACCCCAGACTCGTGGGTCGTGTACCAGATCAGCAGGAACAGGGGCAGGTAGATGCCCCACGCTGCGGCCTTGCCCTTGAACCGACGATGCTGCAGGAACCACCACAGGCCAACCAGTGCCACGGAGATCGCGAAGTAGCCGGGCTCGAACTTGTTGGAGTAGAAGATGGCGATCACGGTGATCGCCCCGAGGTCGTCGACCACCGCCAGTGTCAGCAGGAACGCGCGCAGGGCCAGCGGCAGGCCACGGCCCATGATGGCCAGGACGGCCAGGGCGAAGGCGATGTCGGTGGCCATCGGGATGCCCCAGCCGGTCCGCTCCACCGGGTCCGACCATGTGATCGCGACGTAGAGCCCCGCGGGCACGATCATGCCGCCGATGGCTGCAACGACAGGAACAGCGGCCTGGGACGGCTTGCTCAGGGTGCCCATCTGGACCTCGTGCTTGAGCTCGACACCCGCAAGGAAGAAGAAGAACGCAAGCAGGAAGTCGGCGGCCCACACACTCAGCGGCAGGTGCAGGCCCAGTGCCTCCGGTCCGACCTCGGTGCTGATCAGCGCGTCGTAGGAGTCGACCAACGGCGAGTTGGCCCAGATCAGCGCGATGGCCGCCGCGGCCAGCATGAGCATGCCGCCGACGGTCTCCAGGCGGAGTACCCACAGCAGCCAGCCGCGCTCGGACAGCGAGGGACGGTCTAAGAATTGCTCACCCATAGGGCCACAATCATGACAGATGCTCGGGTGCGGAGCAGTCGAGCGCCGCCACCGCGCCGGTACGCTCACGCGTGGCAGGGGGTGCTGCCGATAGCCTTGCGCCTCCGACGACACCGAGGAGGCCCACGTTGAGCAACGAGGCACTCGAGAACCTTCTTCACGAGGATCGCACGTTCCCCCCGGATCCGGCCTTCGCCGCTGTGGCCAATGCGGCGCCGACGCTCTACGAGCAGGCGGCGGCCGACCGGATCGCATTCTGGGAGGAGCAGGCACGGCGTCTGGACTGGGCGGAGCCCTGGCACACGGCCCTGGACTGGTCGCAGGCGCCGTTCGCCAACTGGTTCGTGGGTGGGCGGTTGAACATCGCCGAGAACTGCGTCGACCGGCACGTGGCTGCGGGCCGAGGTGATCGGGTCGCGATCCACTTCGAGGGCGAGCCTGGCGACACCCGGACGCTCACCTACGCCGAGCTGGCCGAGGAGGTGGCCCGGGCCGCCAATGCGCTCACCGAACTGGGGGTCTCCGACGGCGATCGGGTGGCGATCTACCTGCCGATGATCCCCGAGGCAGTCATCGCGATGCTCGCCTGCGCGCGAATCGGGGCCGTGCATTCGGTGGTCTTCGGAGGGTTCTCTGCCGAGGCGTTGAGATCACGGATCGATGATGCCGAGGCCGTGGCAGTGATCACCGCCGACGGTGGGTTCCGCAGGGGGGACGCCTCCCCCCTCAAGCCGGCAGTCGACGAGGCGGTGCAGGACACACCCAGCGTGCGCAACGTCCTGGTCGTTCGTCGCACGGGTGGCGACGTGGCGTGGGTGCAGGGACGCGACCACTGGTGGGATGAGATCGTCGACCGGCAGCCGGCCACGCACGTCGCGCCGGCCTTCGACTCCGAGCACCCGTTGTTCATCCTCTACACCTCTGGCACGACCGGCAAGCCCAAGGGGATCCTGCACACGACCGGTGGCTACCTGACCCAGGCCGCCTACACCCATCACAACGTCTTCGACCTCAAGCCAGAGACGGATGTCTACTGGTGCACCGCTGACGTGGGGTGGGTCACCGGGCACACGTACATCGTCTACGGACCGCTGGCCAACGGGGCGACCCAGGTCATCTACGAGGGGACCCCGGACACCCCGGACCGCGGCCGCTGGTGGGACATCGTCGCCAAGTACGGGGTCACGATCCTCTACACGGCGCCGACGGCCATCCGCACGTTCATGAAGTGGGGCGAGGACATCCCTGCTGGGTACGACCTGTCGTCGTTGCGCGTTCTGGGGTCGGTGGGTGAGCCGATCAATCCGGAGGCCTGGATGTGGTACCGGCGCGTCATCGGGGGTGACCGGTGTCCCATCGTGGACACCTGGTGGCAGACCGAGACCGGGGGGATCATGATCAGCCCGCTGCCCGGCGTCACGGCCTGCAAGCCGGGCTCTGCCATGGGTCCGCTCCCCGGTGTCGGGGCGGCGGTGGTCGACGACGAGGGGAACCCAGTCGGGCCCGGGGGCGGGGGGTACCTGGTGCTGACCGAGCCATGGCCGGCGATGCTGCGCGGCATCTGGGGCGACAACCAGCGCTACGTCGACACGTACTGGTCGCGCTGGCCCCACTACTACTTCGCGGGTGACGGGGCCAAGCTCGACGACGACGGGGCCATCTGGCTGCTGGGCCGCGTCGACGACGTCATGAACGTCTCCGGCCACCGGATCTCCACGACTGAGGTGGAGTCCGCCCTGGTGTCGCACCCGAAGGTGGCCGAGGCCGCGGTGGTCGGCGCCACCGACGAGACAACGGGTCAGGGGATCGTGGCCTTCGTGATCCTGCGCTCGGGGGTTGCGGCCGGCGGCGAGGTGGCTGCCGAGCTTCGTGCCCATGTGGCCCACGAGATCGGGCCGATCGCCAAGCCCCGGCAGATCCTCATCGTCGCCGAGCTGCCCAAGACCCGGTCGGGCAAGATCATGCGCCGTCTGCTTCGCGATGTCGCCGAGCATCGCACGCTGGGCGATGTCACCACCCTGGCCGACCCCACCGTCATGGGGATCATTGGCCAGGGGCTGGCCGACTCCGGGTCGGAGTAGGCATGGACGACCCACTTCTCGGGCTGCTGGAGCTGCCGGGAGTCGCTGAGGCGGTGCAATCCGCCCGGGGGGCTGTCGACACGCTGCTGTGGAACCGCGAGGTGGGTCGTGCCCAGGCAGAGGTTGCGGGCGAGTCGGCCCTTCGTGGGGCGTGGGCGAACGCCTGGTTCGACGGTGCCGAGGCTGGGCTCCCCGAACTGCGCAGCGGTGCCGCCCTGGACGATTCACCGATCGGGCGCGTGCTCTCGGGGGTCGTGGCCATGCACGCCGAGCTGCCCGACCTCGTGGGTGTCGTCGGGACCGCTCCGGCCCAGGCGCTGGCCCGCATGCACACGATCGTGGCCAGCGGGATCGCCACGGACCCCGACCTCGGCCGGCCCCGTTCCGGCCCGGACGCCGATGACCCGCTGCGACTGGGGCCTCTTGTTCCGGCGGACGAGGCGGCCGGAAGGTTGGCCAGCCTCGGGCGGGTGCTGATCGGGTCACGTGCCCCCGGCGTGCTGGTGGTAGCGGTCGCGCACGCGGAGATCGCCTCCGTGCGGCCCTTCGGCTGGGGATCGGGCCTGGTCGCGCGGGCGCTGCCCCGGCTGCTGCTCGCCCAGCGCGGGGTGGATCCGAGCATGCTGGGTGCTCCGGAGGTGGGCCTCAAGGCGGCTGGTCGACCCGCATACGTCCGCGCGGTCCGCGGCTACGCGCAGGGAACGCCCGAGGGGGTTGCCGGCATGATCCGACTTGTCGCCGCCGCGGTGGAGTTCGGGGCGGGTCAGCCGGCTGAATGGCTTGACGAGGTCTGACTCAACGGGCCGGTCAGGGCCGCTCCCAGGGAGAATTGGGTGCTCTGGGCGGTATGCGTGGTGCCACGTTGTCACCGTGCGGATCGCCTGGCGTGAGGTTGTCCCTGGCTGTTGCATTCCGGCCGGGCAGGCCCCATGATTTCAGTGTCCGGTCCGCAACGACCGAACCGTCGGCTCCTCCCCCCCGAGCTGGCGTTCGACGGCCCCCGCACCCCCCGGCGGGGGCCGTTCCATGTGCCGGTGCCGACACGCGAACGTCTCGCGGGTCTTGACTCCGGGTCGCGCCTCTGTCACGTTGCGGACTTGTAGGACACTTCGAGCGGGGCACGTCACTGGGGCCACGTTGAGTCGATCGCAGGGGGTGGGCATGGGCAGCATGAGCAGGAAGGGCAACGATGGGCAGGCATGCGGGCGTTGGCCTGCCCCTGCGGACCCGGTGGGCGCCATTGCCCGCACCCGGAACCGAGTCGCCAGCCGCGACCTCCGTCGGGCAGCCTGGGTTGGAGTCAGCTCATGAGTCCGGCAGCCCAGCAGGCAGACACCGACGAGACCGCGTCCCCGGTTCCCACGGGGTCGGCCGACCCGCTGGTCGAGCTGCGTCAGGTCAACAAGCACTTCGGTGCCCTGCACGTGCTGCGGGACATCACCATGTCCGTGCAGACCGGCGAGGTCGTCGTGATCATCGGTCCGTCGGGTTCTGGCAAGTCCACCCTGTGCCGGGCCATCAACCGGCTCGAGACGATCGACGACGGCACGATCCTGGTCGACGGCATCCCGCTGCCCGCAGAGGGCAAGGAGCTGGCGAAGCTGCGCTCGGACGTCGGCATGGTGTTCCAGTCGTTCAACCTGTTCGCCCACAAGACCGTCCTGGACAACATCACCCTCGGGCCGATCAAAGTGCGTGGGATCAAGCCGGCGCAGGCCCGCGCGGAGGCGATGACCCTGCTCGAGCGGGTCGGCGTGGCCGACCAGGCAGCGAAGCTCCCGGCCCAGCTGTCCGGGGGCCAGCAGCAGCGGGTCGCGATCGCGCGCGCACTGGCGATGAACCCCAAGGTCATGTTGTTCGACGAGCCGACTTCAGCGCTGGACCCGGAGATGATCAACGAGGTGCTGGAGGTGATGGTGCGACTGGCCCGGGAGGGGATGACCATGCTGGTCGTGACCCACGAGATGGGCTTCGCGCGCAAGGCTGCCGACCGGGTCGTGTTCATGGCCGACGGCAGCATCGTCGAGGAGGCCACCCCGGACGTCTTCTTCACCGCACCGCGCAGTGAGCGTGCCAAGGACTTCCTTTCCAAGGTCCTGGCGCACTAGTCCCACGTGAGGTGCCACCCCGGCACGTCACGGACAACCTCGGCGGACCTGCCGCCACTATCCAAGGAGGAACACGATGGGCATCCGTCCCACACGAATGGTCGCCCTGTCGGCGGCGTGCATGCTAGCCCTGGCTGCCTGCAGCTCTGACAGCGGCGGCGGCGAGACGGCCGGGGGCGACGCCTCCGAGGGCGCCATGACCGAGTTCGCGGCCGGTTCGACGATGGCCACGCTGTCCGAGCAGGGCTCGATCACGATCGGCACCAAGTTCGACCAGCCGTTGTTCGGGCTGGTCGGCCCGGACGGCGTCCCGGTCGGCTTTGACGTCGAGATCGCCACGTTGATCGCCGGCAAGCTGGGTATCGCCCCGGAGGACATCGAGTGGACCGAGACGGTCTCAGGCAACCGCGAGCCGTTCATCCAGGACGGCCGGGTCGACATCGTCGTGGCCACGTACACCATCAACGACGATCGCAAGCAGGTCGTGGACTTCGCCGGCCCGTACTACGAGGCCGGGCAGTCCCTGTTGGTCGCCAAGGACGACGAGTCCATCGGTGGCCCCGATGACCTGGCCGGCAAGAAGGTCTGCTCCGTGGACGGCTCGACCCCCGCTGGCAACATCGCGGAGAACTACCCCGACACCGAGCTGGTCACCTTCGCTGCGTACACCGACTGCCTCGACCCGCTGCGCAATGGACAGGTCGACGCTGTGACCACCGACAACGTGATCCTCGCTGGGTACGTGGCCGAGAGCCCGGACGACTTCAAGGTCGTCGGTGACCCGTTCACCGCGGAGCCCTATGGGATCGGCCTGATGAAGGGTGACGACGAGTTCCGCACCTGGATCAACGACACGCTGGAGGAGTCGTTCGCCGACGGCAGCTGGACGGCCGCGTGGGAGGCGACGGCCGGCACCGTGCTGCCGACGCCGGAGCCCCCGGCGGTCGATCGGTACTGATCATTCCCGCGCCGTCCGCCCGCCCGCGTCCCAGTTGGGCCGACGGGCGGACGGTGCAGCCAGCGCCCCCCTGCCGCGGAAGGTAGCCCATGGAGTCGGTGCTCGAGTCGATGCCGGAGTACCTGGCCGGCTTCCGCATGACTCTGTACCTCACCGTGATGTCGGGTGTGCTGTCGCTGCTCCTGGGCACCTTCCTGGCTGCCTGCCGGGTATCGCCCCTGAAGTCGCTGCGCACCGTGGCCACGGTGATCGTCGAGGTCGGGCGCAACACGCCTCTGACCCTGGTCTTCGTGTTCTTCGTCTTCATCCTCCCGGCGCTGGGGATCATCTTCCCGCTGGGAACGATCCCGGCGATCATCGCCCTGACGGTCTACACCTCGGCGTTCGTGTGTGAGGCCGTCCGCTCGGGTATCAACTCCGTGGGGATCGGGCAGGCCGAGGCCGCCCGGGCGATCGGCCTCGGGAGCGTGAACACCCTCTGGCTGATCGTCCTCCCGCAGGCTCTGCGCAGCGTGGTGCCACCACTGATCAGCGTCCTCATCGCGTTGGCGAAGAACACCTCGGTGGCCTCCGGGTTCGCGGTCATCGAGCTCACTGCGACGGGTCGGGGTCTGGCTCGGGACTACCCGGCCGACGTCATCTGGATGCTGCTCGGCGTGGCCGCCTTCTACCTGCTGATCACCGTGCCTGCGGGCGCGATGGCTGGGTGGGTCGAGCGCAAGGTGGTGTTCAGCCGATGAGCCGCAGCGTCCTGTACGACGAGCCCGGTCCCCGCACCCTGCGCCGGGAGCGCATCGCCTCGATCGTGGTTGCCGTGCTCCTCGCGCTCCTGGCGGTCTACGTGGTGATCGGCATGATCAACCGTGGGCTCTTCGACGATCGCTGGCTGGTGTTCACCGACCCACCCAAGGGCCAGGAGGCCACCGACGTCTGGTGGGCACTGGGCAAGGGGCTGCGCGCCACCATGACCGCAGCTGTGGTCTCCGCACCAGCGGCACTCCTGCTGGCGCTGGTGCTGACCGGCATGCGGGCAGCGGGCCCCCGGTGGATCGCCAAGCCCGTGGTGGTCCTGATCGAGTTCATGCGTGGCATGCCGGTCCTGCTGATGATGTTCTTCGGCCTCCTTGCACTGGGGCTCTCAGCCTTCAGCGCCGTGGTGTTCGGGCTCGTGCTGTACAACGGGGCGGTCGTGGCCGAGATCCTCCGGGCCGGTCTCGCCGCACTGCCCAAGGGTCAGGCGGAGGCCGGAACTGCCATCGGGCTGACCCGGTGGCAGACGCTGCGCATCATCCAGTTCCCGCAGGCGGCCCGCCTGATGCTGCCCAGCTTGATCAGCCAGTTCGTCGTGCTGCTCAAGGACTCCTCGCTGGGCTTCATCGTCGGGTATCCCGAGCTCCTGCGCACGATGCAGTTGAACTACAGCTTCTTCGGTGACCGCTACCGGTTCCCGCTGTTCGTCGTCGTGCTGCTGATCTACCTGATCGTGAACATCTCGCTGTCGCGAGTGGCGGTCTACGTGGAGCGCCGAACGTCCGCTGGCCCCTGACCGGCCGCCTGGGCTTGTTCGGCCCGTTGGGCCCCGTGGGCCTGGTCGCTGGGCATGGCCCCTGACCGGTCGCGTTGTCCACAGGGTCGCGCGGCAAGCCTTGGCTGTCTGCGTCGGTCGGTGCACTGTGGCCCGTGGGGGTATGCCATGGGGGTTCGGATCGGATTCATCGGCCAGCGCGCCGACCTCGCAGTCGAGGTGACGGCGCTGGCGGGTCAGGCGGGGGCCGCGGTGGTGCCGATGGGGTGGTCCGGCGGCCCCGGTCCACAGGCACCGATCGTGCCGGTTCCGGAGGTCGAGGTGGTCATCGTCGATGGTTCCGCGGCGCCCGCTACTCTCCCGGATCGGGCCCCGCCGACGGCCCGGCCAGTGGGCCCCCCGGGCGTCGTGGTCTGCCGGGAGGACGAGGTGGGGCAGGCCCGCCAGGTGGCTGACGACCTCGGGTTCGCCCATGTGGTCCAGCTGCCGCGGGCGGCTCGGTGGCTCTGTGAACGTCTGATGCCCTCGGATCGCGCCCCCGTCCTGGCGGTCCTCGGGGCGGTGGGTGGCGTGGGCGCCACGACCATCGCGATCGCCTGCGCCGATACGGCCGCACCGGACTGCCTGCTGGTCGACACCGATCCGGCCTCACCTGGGCTGGACCTGGTGCTGGGCATCCCTGACGGCCTGGGGGGTCGCTGGGGGCAGATCCCGGACACGTCGGCGCCGTTGGACCCGGGGAGCCTGAGGGCTGCCCTGCCCCAGGTGCGCGGTGTCACCGTCGTGACCGGTCCGCTGGCTTGCGACTCGCTGCCCGAGGGGCCGGATGCAGCCCGGGTCAGGTCGGTTGTTGACGTGGGTAGGGCGGAGTTCGCCCGGACCGTGATCGATGCGGGCCGTGGTCCGGTGCCGACGGACCTCCTCCACGCCGGGGATGCTGTCGCCCTCGTGCTGCCGGCCACGATCGCCGGAATCGTGGCCGCCCGGCGGGCGCTGGCGCATCTGCCGACCGAGCGAGTCGTGGTCCTGCTGCGGCCGACCGGGTGGCTGCCGGCCGACCAGGTGGCTGACCAGTTGGGCAGGCCGGTGGATCTCGAGATCCGGCACCTGCGGCGGGCCGCAGAGCTCGCCGACTGTGGCGACCTGCTCAGCGGCCGGACCGGCGTGGCGCTGCGGCGCGTGGGCGAGCGGATCTGGGAGCGGGTGCTGTGAGCCGATTGGACCCGGGTCTCGTGGCCGCCGTCCGCACGCAGCTGGTGCGCGACCGGCAGGTCGCTGACCGGTCGGCGATCAGCGCCGCACTGCGCTCGTCCGGCCTCGTCCTCGATCGGCCCGGGCTGGATGAGCTGACCCGGGCCCTGCAGGACGAGTTCGCCGGTCTGGGCCCGCTGGAACCACTCGTGCGTGACCCGCAGGTGACCGATGTGCTGGTCAACGGCCCTGATGAGGTGTGGCTGGACCGCGGTGCCGGCCTCGTCGCAGCCCCTGTGGCCTTCCCGGACGAGGCCTCGGTCCGCCAGCTGGCCGTCCGGCTGGCTGCCCGGGCGGGTCGCCGCCTCGATGACGCAGCGCCGTTCGTGGACGCGCGGCTGCCCGGTGGCCAGCGCCTGCACGCGGTGCTCCCACCGCTGTCCGTGCGGGGGACCACCATCTCGCTACGGATTCCGAGCCGGCGCCGGTTCACGCTCGAGGACCTCGTAGCTGCGGGGACCGTCGACGAGGAGGGTGCCCGCTGGTTGTCGGCACTGATCAGATCCCGGGCCGCCTTCCTGATCAGCGGGGGCACCGGGAGCGGCAAGACCTCCGTGCTCGGCGCGCTGCTGGGAAGGGTCCCCGCGCGTGACCGGATCGTGATCGTCGAGGATACCTGCGAGCTCGATCCGCACCACCCGCATGTGGTCAGCATGGAGGCGCGCCCGGCCAATCTCGAGGGGCGGGGCGAGATCCCGATGCGCACGCTGGTCAGACAGGCGCTGCGGATGCGCCCGGATCGGCTCGTGGTCGGTGAGGTGCGTGGTGCCGAGGTGGTGGACCTGCTGGCAGCGATGAACACCGGTCACGAGGGCGGCTGCGGCACCGTGCATGCGAACAGCGCCGGTGCGGTGCCCGACCGGCTCGTGGCATTGGCCCTGGCCGCCGGGATGACCCTTGCGGGCGTGCATGCCCAGGTCCTGGCGGGTCTGGACGTCGTCGTGCACCTGGCTCGGCAGCCGGACGGTTCCCGGGTGGTGGCTGAGCTCGGGGTGGTGACGGCCGGATCTGCGGGGTCCCAGGTGCACGCAGCTCTGGTCCGTCGGCGGGGGACCCTGCACCCAGGGCCGGCCCTGGACTCCTTGGCCGATCGGCTGGGGGTCGGCACATGACCCGGGAGCTGCTCCTCGTGGCGGCGGCGCTCGGAGCTGCTGGGGCGGTGCTGCTGATCTGGCCGGGCCACTCGACCCCGGGTGCGGTGATCCCTGTCCAGGGACCCGGCGTGATCCACCGTCTCTGGATCCGGCTGCGCCCGGGTGCGCCTCCCCCGATCGTCGAGCTGCTCGCGGCACTCTCTGCCGAGCTCGCTGCGGGTCAGCCCACGGTGCTCGCCCTGCAGGGGGCTGTTGCGGGACTCGAGCCGAACCCGTGCCCGCAGGCCCTGGCTGCGTGCCGGACCGGCGGCGACGTGCCGGCTGCGCTGCGTGCCGATGCCCGGGCCCCCGGTGCCGCACCGCTGCGCGGGTTGGCTGCCTGTTGGGAGGTCTCTGACCGATCGGGGGCTGGCCTGGCGGTGGCTGTCATGAGGATGGCCGCCGGGCTGCGCGCGGCAGCCGAGTCCGATGCGCAGTTGGAGGGCGAGATCGCCGCGGTGCGCACCTCGGCGCGGCTGCTCGCGGGCCTGCCCCTGCTGGGGCTGCTGATCGGGCAGTGGATCGGCGCGGACCCCCTTGGGTGGCTCGCCGCGAGCTGGGTGGGGCGCAGCGTTCTCACGATCGGCGTGACCTTCCAGCTGGTCGGGATCCTCTGGTTGCACCGGATGGTTCGCAGCACCCAGGCCGCGCTGTGAGCGCGGCGGTCCTCGCCGCCGCCCTGTTGGCCGGCGCGGCCCTGATCCTGGCGATCCCAGCGCCGCGCCTGGAGGGTCCGGCTCGTGGCCGTGATCGTCGGGGCCCCGATCGGGGCTCGGCAGTCTCGTCGAGCCGATCCGGCCGGTCCGGTGTCGGGTCGTCGGCACCGGTCGTCCGTGGTGTCGGTGTGCTGGCCGGGCTGACGGTGTGGCTGTTCCTCGGCGGGGGCGTCGGCCTCGTGCTGGGCGTCCTGACGGCCGGCCTGCTGCCACCGCTGATCTCCCGGATGGAGTCCGCATCGGCGCGCCGTGAGCGCCTTGAGCTCACCCGGACGGCCCCCCTCGTTGCCGACCTGCTGGCCGCGGCCCTGACCGCCGGGGTCCCGCTGGAGGACGCCACGCCAGTTGTCGCCCGGGCTGTCGGTGGCGCTGCGGGGCGGATGCTCGACGACGTGCACCATCGTGAACAGCTCGGCGAGCCGGCGGCGGCGGCGTGGGCAGGGCTCGGCTCGGTCGTTGGGCTCGGCGGGATAGCTCGCGCGGTGGGCCGCTCCAGCCGTACCGGAGCCCC
>JAQBEX010000188.1:0-5318 GCA_032123675.1 Actinomycetes bacterium | reverse complement strand
GCCTGTGGACGCGGCTATGCCGGGTGGGTCTGCTCTAGCCTCGCTGCTGTTTGGGTGCCTGGTGCATTGGCGGCGGGCGGTGCCTGGGCCGGTTGCGATGGTCCGGGCGAATCGCGCGCCGGTAGCGGTTGGCCCGGTTCTTCTTCAGGATCGACGGCTTCATTGCGCTGGGTCACGTCACCGGCCCAGGTAGGCGACCACTGCGAGCACCCTTCTGTGGCTGTCGCCGGAGTCATCGATCTGGAGCTTCTGCAGGATCGAGCGCATGTGCGCCTCCACCGTTCGCTCCGTGACGAAGAGGCGGTCGGCGATGGCCACGTTCGTGCGACCCTCAGCCACCAGTCCGAGTACCTCGAGCTCGCGACTGGACAGAGTCGCCAGTCGATCGTCGAGACGTCGTGGGGCGACCAGGGCTGCCACGACGGAGGGGTCAAGCGCGGAGCCACCGGCTGCTACGCGTTCCACTGCGTCCAGGAAGTCGTCCACGCGCAGCACGCGGTCTTTGAGCAGGTAGCCGAATCCGCCCGTGCCGACCATGTCCAGGGCGTGGCGCGTCTCGATGTGCTGGGAAAGCAGGAGGATCCCCAGCTCGGGGTGCTGCGCGCGCAGGGCGTGGGCGGCCTGCGCCCCGTCGTCGGTCATGGTCGGTGGCATGCGCACATCGATGATCGCCAGGTCCGGCATCTGATCATCGACAGCCGTCATCAGCGACGGTGCATCGCCGACCGCATCGATGACGTCGTGGCCCGACTCCGTGAGAAGCCTCGCCAGCCCCTCCCGGAACAGCACTGAGTCCTCCGCGATCACGATGCGCAGCATCAGAGCAGCACCTCGATCCGGGTGCCGAGCGGTGGGGTGCTCTCGATGGTGAAGGTGCCGCCGAGAGCGGCAACCCTGTCGCGGATCGCGGTCAGCCCGAAGCCCGGTTGAGCCCCGCCGGTGCCGTCGTCGCAGACCGCGACACCCAGCCGATCGTCCACCGCGCTAATGTGGACGTCCACATTCGTGGCTCCCGAGTGCTTCAGTGCGTTGGCCAGAGCCTCGGCGACGACGAAGTACGCGGTCGTGACCGCCGCCTCGGACGCACTGACCTCAGCGACGTCGAGATGCACGGGGATCGGGCTGTCGGCCACCATCAGCCGCAACGCGGGTCCGAGCCCGTCGTCGAGCATGCTTGGGCGCATCCCATGGGCGAGACGGCGCAGCTCCGCGACGATTGCCTCCAGCGAAGTCACGGCCAGGTCGAGTTCCTCGTTGACCGGGTCACCCGGTGGGCGCTGGTGCTGGATTGAGCGCAGCCGCATGCCGACGGCGACGATCTGTTGCTGGGCGCCGTCGTGCAGGTCGCGTTCGAGGCGGCGGCGCTCGGTCGCGGCAGCCTCCACGAGACGCAGCCGACTCATGCGCGCGTCGTCGAGCGAGTGGCGCAGTTCCATGCGCAATCTGCTGACCTCGATCGCCAGACGAGCCTCGGCGGCGGCCTCGCGTGCCCGACGCACCCGCCCGGCGGAGGTACGGCCCAGCAGCAGGGCACCGACCGTCGCTCCACGTGACTCCAACTCGATGGTGGTGGAGTCGGGGTCGAGCGTCTGTGGGGTGCCATCGAGTCCCGTCAGGCCCTCGTGCCCTGGCTCACGGAGCAGGACGCGCAGGCGTGGGTCATCCAGGCACTCCCGAAGAACTGTCTCGACTTGCTCGGGCTCCGCCTGCCCGTCCCGCACCCGATCGATGAACGTGCGGACCGCTGCGAGCACGACCACGCGATCGCGATCCACGATGCTTCCCACGATGTGCGCGAGCCATCGATGCAGCGGCGTGAGGACCAGGGCGGTCACGAAGGCGGCGACGACCAGCCCGCCCCCCTCGCCGACGAGACCGCGGGAGACCCCGGACTGGGAGATGGCGACCACCACCAGGGCGAACAGGCCGGCAGCGACGACCGTGGTGAGCAGCCACGAGATGGTGTCGCTGAGTACACGGTCGATGTCGAGTAGGTCGTATCGGAAGATCGCGACCGCCACCGTGACCGGGAGACCGAAGACGATGGCGAACATGAACGGGGTGTAGGCAACCACCAGAGCCGCGCCCAGGGCCTCGGCGATCCATCCCGCTACCAGGAGCACGGGCACCAGGACGCAGCCGAGCGTGAACCACCGCAGCTGCACCCGAGTCAGCTCGTCGCCCGCGCGATACCGGACCACAACAGACAGCGCGGCGCCTGCCAGGGTCGCGAACAGGACGAGGGCGGCAGCCAGGATCAGGGCGGTGTTGAAGGCTGCCGGCAGGTCCACAGGGGCGCCATTCGGGATCGCGGGGTCAGCCCCGGTGGAGGCGTCGGGCTGGAGCGAGACGACCACCATGGCGAATATCGCGGCGGCGAGGTACAGCCAGGGCAGAACCCGCCAGCCCCTTCCATTCGCCGGACCATTGGGGACAGTCGCACAGAGGACGACGAAGCCGGCGAGGTTGAACACCCAGATCCCGGGAGCAAGCGCTGCAACCACCGAGGCGGCGGGCATCTGGCCCGGTGTGCCGTCCGTGGCGCCCCACGCCTCGAGGGCCGCCACGAGGGTCGGTGCTGCAACCAGGAGGACCAAGGCGCCCGACATCGGGCTCTCCGGCCGACGCCACGCCACCAGAAGTCCGAGTCCCACGGCGAAGGTCGAAGCAAGGGCGACGGAGAAGTCGACCGCGTCGCCGGCGGGATGCAGGGCGATCGCGGCCATGGCTGCGATGCCCGCTGCGTACACCAGCAGCGCGCTCACCAAGCTCCCTCGCCATCGCCGCGGCGCCACGACGACATCATGGCCCTCTCGGCATGCCCCGTCGATCCGTGCCAGCACGTACGTGCCCCCACCGACACGAAACTGGCGGTGGCCTCGATGCTCCGCGCCCCGCGGCTGCCTAGGTTCAGGGACATGGAACTCATACTGATGATCCTCATCCCGCTCCCGCTCGGCCTGCTCGTCCGCAGTCGCATGGCCGCCTTCGTCGCGTACATCGCGATCCACTCGTTCGTGTTCACGTTCCAGACCGCGAACCTCCTGATGGAATGGATCAACGGATCGACCCACGCCTTCGGCCCATACCCGGAGTTCTCCAACCAGGACGTGTGGGCATACGGGATCATCAATGCGGTCATCTACGCGGCGGGGTTGGGGCTAGTCACGCTCGGCCACCGGATCCGCGGCCGGCGCGCGGCACGGCCCGGCAGCCTCGAACTGGATCCCGCCGGCGCGCGTTGACCCCTACTCGGACGCCCCCGGTTCCACCCATGAATTCATACGGCAGCAGGAAACCCGCAACCGGACGGCCACCCGAACACCATGCCCCAACGGGCGCCCATTCCGCCGCGAAACGCGCACCGCCGGCATCGCCGCCCAGATGGACGCGGTATCAAACCGAGGGCGATTCACCGTGGCCTCGTTCCAGCAGCGCGTGGTGGGCGGCAGGGTCGACGCCCCCATCTCGATGTCGGCCCGAGGGGGTGTTCCAGGATCGCTCGAGCTGATCTCTCACCACGGCCGATCGCCGCCAGCATCCTTACACTCCGCTCATGCCGTCCTACGAGTTCCGCTGCCGCACCTGCGGGGCGACGTTCACCGAGTCCCGCCCCATGAGCGAGTCGTCGGCGCCGGCCGCCTGCCCGGACGGGCACGAAGACGCGGTCCGGTTACTCGGCGTCTCGGGGGTGATGCGCTCGTCCGGCAGGGGGGCGCCGATCTCCGCGCCGACCAGCGGCGGCGGATGCTGCGGCGGGTCGTGCGGCTGCGGGTGAACGAGCCGACGTGGATCGATCGCCGAACGACCTCGCGCGCGGTCGCCCTGGCCGTGGCCGGCACCGTGGTCCTCGGTGCCCTGCTGTGGTGGCTGCTGGTGGCCGTCGACGGCTGGGCTGATCAGGCCCGGCCGGCCTCCTGCCTGGCCACGCGGTGCTTCTGCGAGGCCGTGCGCGACGCCCCGGTCGCGCAGCCGGCCAACACGGTGTCGTCCTTCGCGTACGTGCTGGTCGGGCTCTGGGCCGCCGCGGCGGTCGCTGGGGCGCGCCGGGCGAGGGCCTACAGCGCCGGCGCCCTCATCCCGTGGCTGGCCCTGGTGGTGGCGCTCGTGGGGCTGTCCAGCGCCTTCTACCACGCGACGCTGACCTTCGTGGGCCAGTACTTCGACGTGCTGTCGATGTACCTGCTCGGCGCGCTGCTGCTGTGTGGGGCGCTGGTGCGGATGGGTGCGCTGCGCCCACCGGCTGCAGTGGTGCTGTTCGTCGCGATCGCCGGCTCGCTGGCCGTCGCGCAGTACGCCTACCCGGACAGCCGCCGGGTGCTGTTCGCGCTGGTGCTGCTGCCCGGCATCCTGCTCGAAGTGCGGCCCGGCACAAGCGGCCTGCCGTGGCACGACCCCCGGCGAGGGCCGCTGTCGACCGGCATCGGTCTGCTCGTCATTGCCTACGGGCTGTGGGTGCTCGATGACCGCGGGGTGCTGTGCCGGCCCGACTCCCTGCTGCAGGGCCACGCCGCGTGGCACACGCTGACGGCCGTGTCCGCGCTCATGCTTGTGCTGCACTACGGCGCCACGCGCGGCGGGGCGCCCCAAGGAGGTCCCCGATGAGCTCCACCCCGCAGTTGCGAGTCCCGCTCGGGCTGTGACGATTCCCCCGCTGCGACGGCGACCCCCCGGCATTGGAGGGCCTTGGCATCCGGGTCACCAGACGCCGCGGCCGACACATCACTCCGTGACCACCGTCGCCCGTGGCAGAACCAAGTGCGTCTATTCGCCGCCTATCGCGCGCCCTCGGACAGGCATCACAACGCCCAGAATGACGTGGACCGGACCCGAGGGCGAGTCACGGCGACCGTGCTCCCGCGGAGTCGGGGCGTTGGCCGCGTGCACGGCGTACAGGCTCAGGTTGTCGCCAGACCGCTGGGTGGTTCCATGCCCTGTGCCCGGGACTTGCGTTGGGCGTAACGTGGCAAGTGGGACCCGCGGCGTGAGGGCCGCGGGAGTTGGGGTTGCAGACGACGGCCGGGCGGGTTCGCAAGAGAAGGGGGGTGCGGCCATGACGACAACCACGCATACACGGAGCGTGCACATCGATGCGCCCGTCGAGAAGGTGTTCGAGCATGTGAAGGACCCGGAGAGCTTCTTCGCGGCCGTGCGCGAGGCGGATCCGAGGATGAGTGGTCACATCACGAGGCAGTCCGGACAGATGGGTGTGGACTCGACCTACGAGTGGTCGGGCCGTCTGTTCTTCGTGCCGATCCACACTGTGGTCACTCGGACGGAGTACGTGCCCAACGAGCGGATCGTTGATTACCAGCCCT
>JAQBEX010000187.1:0-56250 GCA_032123675.1 Actinomycetes bacterium | reverse complement strand
TGGGGCTGGTGGGGGTCGCGTGGGTTCTGAGCACCGGCCTGCACGTCGACGTGGCGGGGGTTGGCCTGGCCATCGCCTCCGGGGCAGTCACCTCGGGCATGGGTTATGCGGTCTGGTACGCCGCGCTGACGGGCTTGACTGCGACGACTGCTGCGACCGTGCAGCTCAGCGTCCCGGTCATCACGGCAGTCGCCGGCGTGTCACTGCTGGGTGAGTCGCCCACCCTACGACTGGTCCTGGCGTCCGCGGCCGTGCTGGGAGGAATCGCCCTGGTGATCCTGGCCCGCCGTCCGTCGTGACACCGCCCCGTTGGCGCGGCGCCAGCCGGTTCATCCCGGTTCGCGTGGAGTGCACCTCTGAGGGCATCGAGATCCGCCGGAAACTCGCCGACTGACGGTCTGCCGTCCGGCCCGCCGGCACGCCGATCGCCTACCGTAGGCTGCCCACACCCGACCGCATAGGAGACGACGTGGCCACTTCCGAACCCACCGGGTCCCGCAATCGACTGGGGCGCCGCAGGGCGCTCGCCGGCACTGCTGCGCTGTCGCTGGCCCTCGGAACGCTTGCACTGGCACCCACCGCGGCAACTGCCCGAGGGTCCGCTCCCGGAGCCAGCGCCAAGCAGGCGATTCCCGGCACGCTGGTTAGCACGGCGGTGCAGGCCAAGAAGGCCAAGAAGGACCCTTCGGGTCAGCTCGTCGATGTTCAGCTCCTCGCCTTCAACGACTACCACGGCCATCTTGAGGCAAGCACTCCCGGCACCCTGGAGGGCGAGCCCGCCGGAGGCTCGGAGTACCTGTCCGCGGCCCTCAGCGACCTCCGGAAGGGCAACAAGTACAGCCTGACGGTGGCGGCCGGGGACCTCATCGGTGGTTCGCCGGCCTTCTCCGGCTTGTTCCACGATGAGCCGTCGGTGGAGTCCCTCAACGCGATGAAGCTCGACGTGTCCGGGGTGGGCAACCACGAGTTCGACGAGGGCGTCCCAGAGCTGCTGCGCATGCAGGGCGGCGGGTGCCACCCCGTGGACGGGTGCTACTTCCCGGGCCAACCCTTCGCGGGCGCTGACTTCACGTGGCTCTCGGCCAATGTCGTGGATGAGCAGACGGGCACGACGCCGCTCCCGCCGTACTGGATCAAGAAGGTCAACAGCGTGAAGGTCGGCTTCATCGGCATGACCCTGGAGGCGACCGACACGCTGGTCGCCGCCGAGGGCATCCGGGGCTACGACTTCCTCGACGAGGTCGAGACGGCCAATGCGCTCGTCCCGAAGCTGCAGCGCAAGGGCGTGGAGAGCATCGTCGTCCTGCTGCACGAGGGTGCGACCCAGGACCCGGCGCCTGGTCCGATCAACGAGTGCAGCAACATCAGTGGGCCTGTGGTGACCATCAACGAGGGCCTAGACCCTGCGATCGACGCGGTGATCACCGGCCACACGCACCAGCCGTACAACTGCTCGCTGCCCGACCCGGATGGCCAGAACCGGTTGGTGACCAGCGCCTACTCCTACGGCCGGGTGGTCTCCGAGCTCAACCTGGTCATCGACAAGCGGACCAAGGACGTGCGTCGTGATCTGAGCACAGCCACGAACCATGGGGTCGTTCAGTCGGCACTCACGCCTGACCCCGCATTGACTGCGGTCATCGAGAAGTGGCAGCCCCTGTTCGACGAGTCCGGAAACACGCCGGTGGGCACGATCACTGCCGACATCACCCGCGGCGGGGACCCGACCGGCAGCGACCGGGGCGTGGAGTCGTCCGCCGGGAATCTGGTCGCCGACGCTCAGGCGTGGGCCACTTCCTTCAACGGTGCACAGCTCGCGTTCATGAACCCAGGTGGGGTTCGCTCCGATCTCACCTTCGCCGAGTCCGACGGGGAGGGCGACGGAGTGGTGACCTACGGCGAAGCCTTCACGTTCCAGCCCTTCGGGAATACCTTGACCACCTTCGAGATGACCGGTGCCCAGATCGTGTCGGCCCTTGAGCAACAGTGCCAGCCGCTGGGATCCAGCAGGCCCTTCCTACACCTCGGTGTGTCAGAGGGGTTCACCTACACGCTCGAGACATCCATCGTGAACGGTGACTGCGTGTCGGTGTCGATCTCCGACACCGTGCTCAACGGGGCTCCCCTGGACGCGTCGACGACCTACTCGGTCACGGTCAACAACTTCCTGGCCGACGGTGGTGACAACTTCACTGTCTTCGCGGACGTCGAGTCAGATCGGCTCGATGGCGGCAACGACCTGGAAGCCCTGACGAACTACTTGAGCACGTTCGGCCCGGTGGATCCCCCAAGCACGGATCGGGTGACCGAACTGCCCTGACCCAGCAAGGCAATTGCAGATCGCCCCGGTCCAGAAGGGCCGGGGCGATCTGCTGTACCCAGACCCATGTGGCTCTCAAGCCGGCGGGGTGGTCGGCCGTGCCGAGCCGATGAGTACTCCCCGGCGGTTCTCATCGGCTCCCGGCCATACCAACGACGTGCCTACGGGGGGAGTATGGGTCGGCACCGAGCCCCGCGGCATCCGTGAAACCACCCAATTGGACGACCGTGCGTGCGGCATCGCTGATTGCCACGTCTACCGTTGGTCCCGTGATCGTTGGTCGAGACCCGCAGGTGACTGAGCTCACGGCTGTCCTCGACGATGCCCGGGAGGGTCGATCCCGGTCCGCCCTGCTGGTGGGGGACGCGGGGATGGGCAAGTCCACCCTGCTGACTGCCACCGAGCGGATTGCCCGCAGGCGTGGGTTCCAGCTCGTGCGGACGGCTTCGCCGGAGGGCTCGGTCCGGATGCGCTACGCGGTGATCGAGGACCTCCTCGGCGCCCTGCCGGAAGCACTCGGCCGTGTCGATCCCGGGGATGCCCAGTTGCTTGTCGGGTTGACCCGGTCGGGATCCGTGGGCCCGGGCCGGGTGGCCTCCGCACTGCTGCGCCTGTTCGCGACGATCCAGGATGGCGAACCCCTGCTCGTGCTCACCGACGACCTGCACTGGGCGGATTCGGCCTCGATCGCAGCCCTCACCCTCACTGCGGGCCGGCTTCAGAGTCGGCCGGTTGCCATGGTGGGCGCCACCCGGCCGCAGACCACGATGGATCCCAGGCTCGCCAGGTGGCAGCGCATCGACGTCGGGGTGCTTGACGAGCCCGCGGCCCTGCAGGTGCTGAGCGCCAGCCTTGCCCCCGACATCAGCGCCGTGCTGGTGGCGACCCAGGCCGAGCAGGTCGTGCGGGTCCTGGGGTGTCACCCGCTCGCGATCCGGGAGTGCTCCCGGCTGCTCACGGAGGACCAGATCCGTGGCAGTGCGCACATCCCGGACCCCATCCCGCTGACCGAGCGGCTGCTCAGCGCGTGGGGCGGTGCCTTCTGCTCGCTGCCTCTTCCCAGCCAGGCCGCGGTCCTCGGTCTCTGCGTGACCCGCGGTGCTGGATCCGGCCTCCTGGACTGGGTCCTGGCCGACTGCGGGGTCAGCCGCGCGGACCTGACCCCTGCCGTCGAGGCCGGCCTCGTGCAGCTCATCCCCGGCTCCGCCGGGCGGGCCCGTCCGGACGTCACGCACACGCTGATCGCGTCCGCCGTGCTGACTGCAGCGGGGGACGGCCCCACGCGGGCCATGCATGGGCGGGCGGCCCGTGGCGCACGCGCCCTCAACCTGGCACCCGCCGTCGTGGTCAATCACCTGTTCGCCGGATCTGATCCGGGTGACCCCGCCGCCGTGCATGCCCTCGAGGCCGAGGCCCAGCGGGCCCTCGACAACGATCAGGCAGGCACAGCGGCACGGGCGCTGCAGGCGGCGGCTGAACTGTCGATCTCAGGTGAGCACCGGGGGCGGTTGGCCGCTCGGGCTGCCCAGACGCTGCTGACGGTCTCCCCCTACGTCGTCGAGGTCGAGGTGCTGCTCGACCTGCTCGCCTCGGCTGACCTGACCCCCCAGGAGAGCATCTGGGCCGACTGGCTGCGGGCCGAGTACACCGCCGAGCAGGACATGCGGGCGTCCCTTGCCTTCCTGGTGATGGCTGCGGATCGGGCGCGGGAGGTCGGCTCGGAAGCACTCCCGCAGATCCTGTGGAGCGCGGCCTACACAGCGTGGGCGGTCGGGGATCGTCAGACGGCACTCGAGCTGGCCGGGGCGTTCGTCGACTGGGAGACCTTGGCCGACCCCCAGGCCACTGGTGTCCTACCCCCCTGGGCCGGCCGGACGCTGCTCGGGCTCACCCGGTTCCAGTTGGGGGACGTCGCCGGTGCCGAGGAGGAACTCGCCGTGGCACGCGAGATGGCCGAGGACTGGGAGATGTCCGCCGACGTGGACATCGGGCTGCTGGTCAACGTGGTCGTGTTCGACCAGGCCCTCGGGCTGCACCGCTCGAGCAGTGACCCCCGCCTGCACACGGCCGTTCGGCGTCTGGAGGGCGACAGCGCGGAGACGATGTCCTTCCTGCGCAACATTCAAGCGGCGCGGGCACTGCGAGTCGGCGAGACGGCGCTGGCCCGGTCGCTCGTGGACGAGGGCTTGGATCTCTCGCGCGCGGTGCAGTCCTCGCCCAACATCATCCTGCGGCTGTGCACGGCCGTCCGCATCGATGCGATGACCGGCGGCTCGGAAGTGATGGCACTGCACCGCGACGAGTTGCGCACGCTGTCCAGGCGGTTGGGTCATGCTTCTGGGCTGGCCTATGCCAACAGGGCCGAGGGTCTCCTGGCCCTGGCCGAGGGCCGGCTCGACGACGCACTGGGCGCGTTGGAGCCGCTGACCGCTGATCTGCTGCTCGGCATCGGTCCCGCGGACCCTGTCCCCAGTGGCCGGGTCGACCTGATCGAGGCCCTGGTCCGGACCGGCGATCTGGCGCGTGCCACTGAGCTTGCCGGACAGGTGCGCCAGGTCCTGGCACCCAGCGGGCATCCCATCGCGGCTGGCCTGCGGCATCGTGCTGCAGCGCTGGTGGCCCAGGGCGAGTCGGCTGGGGCCGAGTTCACGCGAGCCCGGGAGGCCTTCGAGGAGGCCGGCGACGTCTTCCAGGTCGCTCGGACACGTCTGCTGCACGGCGAGATGCTGCGCCGTGAGCGTCGCCCCGCCGAGGCCCGCGACGAGTTGCGTGCGGCCGCTGCTGCCTTCGAACGGATCGGTGCGCTGCCCTGGCAGGAACGTGCCCTCGGCGAGCTGCGCGCCACCGGCTCGGCGGTACCAGCAGGGGTCGGGACCGCGTGGGAGTCGCTCACGGCGCAGGAGCGCCAGGTCGCCCGGGCTGTGGCCCAAGGCGGCTCGAACCGCGAGGTCGCCGCCGCCCTGTTCCTGTCCCCCCGGACCGTGGAGCACCACTTGTCCTCCGCGTTCCGCAAGCTCGGTGTGCGCAGCCGCACGGCGCTGGCCCACAGCCTGACCTCGCAGGCGCGCGATGCGCAGGAATCGCCTGACGATGCGGGCCCACCGGACCCCGAGACCGCCTGGGCGGAACCGTCCCCGGTGCGCTGAACCTGACGCAGTCCGTCCCACCGAGACCCACGGGAGTCCTGATCATGGCCGAGGACATGCTCGACGCGTTCGACCACACGCAGCACAAGGAGGAGGTCGAGCAGCGCTGGGGCGCCCGGGCCTACGCCGACAGCGACGCGTGGTGGCGCGGGTTGGGCCCTGAAGGCAGGGCGCAGTTCACCGATGAGCATTCCGCAATCGCCGCCGCATGGGGGCGATTGGCAGCCGATGCAGTTCCGGTGGATGGTCCCGAGGCGCAGGCTCTGGCGCGAAGGCACCACGCCTGGATCGCCACTGCCTGGGCGAGCAGGTCCCCCAACGCCGACGAGCTTGCCGGCTTGGCCGAGATGTATGTCGCTGACGAGCGCTTCGCCGCCAACTACGCCGGGGTGCAGGGGGCGAGCTACGTCCGGGACGCACTGATCCACTTCGCGGTCACCGAGTTGGCCTGACCCCCGGGTGCGGCCCCGCCGATGCCCGCGGCCCGGATGGGAGGCATGAATCCGTCGCCCCGGGTCGCCGTTGGAAGCCCGTTGGGCTTCCGGCCGCAGCCAGCGGCGGCTACTGTGACACGCATGGATTCGGCGTCGGACGCCGTCCGGGGCGTGCGGCCATCGAGGCGCATGTCTCTGACGCCCGGGCCCTGAGGCGAGCCCCGTGTTTGATGTCGTCCTGTTCTCACCTCGCATCCCGCCCAACACCGGGAACATCATCCGGCTGTGCGCCAACACCGGCTGCCGGCTGCACCTGGTCGAGCCACTGGGGTTCGTGCTGGACGAGGCGCGTGTCCGCCGCGCCGGACTGGATTATCACGACATGGCACGCGTCTCGGTGCACCCCAGCCTCGACGCCGCACGTGCGGCACTGGCCGACCGCCGCTGGTACGCCACCACGGCCCGCGGCGGAGCTCCCCCGCACGAGGCGCAGCTGACGCCCGGGGATGTCTTCCTCTTCGGCCCCGAGCCGACCGGACTGCCCGACGACGTGCTCGACCGGTTCGGCCCCGACCGCCGGCTGCGGCTGCCGATGCGCCCGGGCAACCGATCCCTGAACCTGTCCAATGCGGTCGCGGTCACGGTCTATGAGGCGTGGCGGCAGAACGGCTTCGCCGGCGCCGGATGATCTGAGCCGAGGATCCGTCGGGCCGACCGCAGATTTGGGCCTCGTCCGGTCGAGGTCCATGCTTGTCCGATGCCATCGGCCGATCAGCAGCCGCAGGCGACCGAGGGTCCGGTCGCCGACTTCGTGATGCACGGATCGGCCGCACCCCTCGCGGACAGCGATCCGCTCGATGACGACGATGCCCGGATTCAGGTCGGCCCGCCCTCAGGCGCGACACCGAATGCGGCCCTGACCCATCAGACCCTCTCGTTGTACTGGTCGGCAGCTGCGCAGTTCCCCTGGCGGCTCGGTGTCGCGCTGATCGTCCCGATCATCACGGTGCTGTTCGCACGATTCGTCGGTCCCTACGTCATCTCCCTGCTCCTGACCCAGGTGCAGGAGGGAACCGTGACCTGGGAATCGGGTTGGCCTCTGGTGCTGGCCTACGGCCTGTCGCAGTTCCTCGGGCAGGTCGTCGGCTGGCGGATCGCGCTCTACGCGGCCTGGTCGTTCGAGGTGATGGCGATGAAGCGGCTCTATCAGCGGGTCTTCGACCACCTGACCCGCCAGAGCATCGGCTTCCACTCCGACCGCTTCTCCGGCTCCCTGGTCTCCCAGACGAACAAGTTCACCGGGGCCTTCGAGATGTTCTGGGACACCGTCGTGTGGCAGGTGGTCCCGGTCATCACGACGGTCGTGGCCGCGGTCGTGATCATGGCGTTCATCCTTCCCTGGTACTCGGTGTTCCTGGTCGTCATGACCCTGGTCTTCGGTGGGTTCGTCGTCTTCTCCGCGCGCACCATGGAGCGGCTCAACGTCGTCGAGGCACAGGCCTCGACCCGGATGACCGGCTACCTCGCCGATGTGATGAGCAACATCTCCGCGGTCAAGGCCGCTGGGGCCGAGGCCTCGGAGAACGCCGGGGCCAGGTTGGCGGCCGGACAGTGGCAGGCGGGTTCGCTGCATGTCATGCGCTCGTTCCTGGGCTACTCCTCGGGGTTCTCGACGGTCATCGCGATCATGAACACCGGTGCGGTCCTCGCGGCGGTGGTCGCATCTGAGCAGCGGTTGCTGTCGGTGGCCGCGGTGTACCTGGCCACGACCTACACCCTGACCGTGACCGACCAGCTCTGGGAGATCACCCAGGTGATGCGCAACTACAACCGAGTCATGGGCGATGCCCACGACATGGTGGAGATCCTGGCGGTCGCCCCGGCGGTCGCCGACCGGACCGAGACGCTGTTCGAGCCGGGGCCGGGGTCGGTGGAGTTCAACGACGTCACGTTCGCCCACGAGGGTGCAGGTGAGGAGGCGCTGTTCACTGGCTTCTCACTGGCCATCGCCCCGGGCGAGAAGATCGGGTTGGTCGGCCACTCGGGCAGTGGGAAGACCACGCTGACGCGCCTGCTGCTGCGGTTCTCCGACGTGGACTCCGGGTCCGTGCGGATCGATGGGCAGGACCTGCGCGATGTCGCGCAGTCCTCGTTCCGGCGTTCGATCGCCTACGTGGCCCAGGAGCCGCTGCTGTTCCATCGCTCGATCGCGGACAACATCGGCTACGGCCGGCCCGGCGCGACCCCGGAGCAGATCCGGGAGGCCGCGGTCAAGGCATCGGCCGACGAGTTCATCAGGAAGCTGCCCAACGGCTACCAGACCATGGTCGGCGAGCGCGGGGTGAAGCTCTCAGGTGGCCAGCGCCAGCGGATCGCCATCGCCCGGGCTGTGCTCAAGGACGCCAGCATCCTCGTCCTCGACGAGGCCACGTCGGCGTTGGACAGTGAGAGCGAGCTGCACATCCAGGCTGCTCTGGCTGAGGCGATGCGCGGGCGCACCACGATCGTCATCGCCCACCGGCTGAGCACCGTGCAGGCGATGGACCGGATCGTGGTCCTGTCCCAGGGCCGGATCGTGGAGCAGGGGTCACACGCCCAGCTCCTGGCGGCCAACGGCGTCTACGCCGGGCTCTGGACCCACCAGTCCGGTGGGTTCCTGGAGTAGGGTGACTACGGACGCGGTTCGGGGGCGCTCGGGCCGCTGGGAGCGTCCACCCTCAGCGCGACGAGGGTGACATCATCCCGGCTGAGGTCGTGGGCGCGCTCCCGCACAGTTGCCAGCACCTGTCCGATCACCTCGGCGGGCTCATCAGCCTGCTCGGAAGCCGTTCGCAGGAGTGCGTCGAGGTCGTCGTCGCCGAGCTCCTCGCCTGCGAGGTTGCGGCTCTCGAGGATCCCATCGGTGAACGCCAGGACCTGGTCCCGGGAGTTCAGCGCGGTCGCGTCCATCGACCACGTGCCGCCCAGCCAGCTGACCATCGGGCCGGTCGGGGTGAGGCGGACGATCGTGCCGTCCGCGCGGATGACCCGGGGGGCCGGGTGCCCGGCGTTCACCCACTGGAGCTGGCCGGTCGCCACGTCGGCGATCATGATCACCGCGGTGGCGAAGCGCCCCGGCTCGTCGGCGAAGGCATCGCAGGCCCTGTGTAGGATCTGCGGTGGATCCTGCCCGGCGATCAGGCTCAGGGTGATGGAGGTCTTGAGCCGCATGGCCACGATCCCCGCCCGCGGGCCGTGACCGGAGACGTCGCAGATGACGGCCGCGGCCCGGCCGTCGGTGAGGGTGATGCGGTCCCAGAAGTCCCCGGCGAGCACCCCCTCGGCTGGGCGCAGGACCCCGGCGATCGAGACGCCGGCGGGGGCCGCGTCGGCACGCGCGGTGAGCTCCTGACGGATCGCCTCAACCACCGGGCCCTCCTGCTCGAGGGCCTGGCGCGCTGCCGTCGCCTGATCGATCTCGTGGACCAACGCACGGCGCAGCGCCTCGGCATCGGCCCCCAGGTCGCGCAGCTCGGGCGGTCCGCTCGGGATGATCACCGAGTCGTGCTGGCCCGGCGTGGAGGCCTGGCGCAACTGCCGGCGCAGGCCGGCGATCGGCGCGAGCACGTGCCGCCGGACCGCGACGTAGGTCGCCAGGGGCAGCAGGAGCAGGACGATCAATGCCACCGCCAGGGTCCAGGCGAGCCGTCTGGCCGCCTCGGAGCTGGCCGCCAGGGCGTTGGCCTGCTGGATCTTGAGCTGGTTGGACAGCCGGTAGGTGGCCGACGTCAGCCGGACGTATGCCGTCTGCGACTTCGGCGAGTCGAGGATCTGCTGTGCAGCCTGCTCGTCGTTGGCCGCCATGGCCGTGATGACCGGCGCTCCGACGGCTGCCAGCCACGCCGACAGATGGGCGTCCACATCATCGACCAGGGCACTTCCCGATGGGCTGTCCTGCAGACGCATGCGCAGGTCCTCGATGTTCTCCTCGGCCAACCCCACGGCCCCTTCGTAGAGCAGCCGCATCCCCAGGGCCTCGGACGACACGTAGATGCGCAGCCGGCGCTCCATGGTGTTGAGGTCGTCGGTCAGGTCGGCTGCCGAGGTCGACGCTGGGGCGACGGTCTCCACGACCTGGGACAGGCTGCGCTGCGTGTCGGCGTAGCGAAGGACCAGTTGCACGCCGAGCACGCCGATGACCGCCACCGCCGCGAGGGCGACGGCCACCACCCGCTGGCGCAGCGTCATGTGATGCAGGCTAGTGGGAAATGCCCTCCTGATCCGTGGCAGGCTCTGCCCATGACGCCACGACTCATCGCCACGCTGTCGGTGTACCCGATCGGGCTGGGCTGCATGCCCCTGTCGGACCCGGCCATGCTGGTCGAGCGTCCACGCGCCATGGCTACAGTGCACGCGGCTCTGGACAGCGGCATCACGATGCTCGACACGGCAGACATCTACGCTCCCGACGGAGCCAACGTCGGCCACAACGAGGTGCTGGTGGGGGAGGCTGTGCGCTCCTGGGCCGGGTCGGATGCTGATCGGGACCGGATCGTCCTCGCGACCAAGGGCGGGATCACTCGGTCCCCCGGGCCCGACGGCGACCGGTGGGGCCGGGCCGGGACACCCGAGGCACTCGGTGCCGCTGCGCGGGCCTCGGCCCAGCGACTCGGCGTGGACGTCATCGACCTGTACTACCTGCACCGGCTTGACCCGGATGTGCCTTTCGACGACCAGATCGGCGCCCTGGCCGCGGTCAAGTCCGATGGCTTGGCCCGGGAGGTCGGACTGTCCAACGTCACCCGTGCACAGCTCGACCGCGCCCTGGAGCTTCTGGGCGGCCCGGGAGACGGGGGGGTCGCGGCCGTGCAGAACGAGTTCTCCGCACGCTTCCGCAGGGATGCCGACGTCCTGGCCCGGTGCATCCAGCGGGGCATCGCCTTCCTGCCGTGGTCGCCGTTGGGTGGGGCGAGCCAGGCCGGGCAGCTCGGCTCCCAGTACGCCGCGTTCGCCCATGTGGCGGCTGAGCGGGGCGAGTCCGTGCAGCAGGTCGCCCTGGCCTGGCTCATGGCGCTGGGTCCCCAGGTGATCCCGATCCCCGGCTCGACCCGGCCGGCGACAGCCCGGTCCTCAGCAGCCGCAGCCGCCATCGAGCTGAGCGCTGAGCAGGTGGCGCTGCTGTCGGCCACGGAGCCCGAGGACGCCTCGGTGTTCCCCGACGACACGCCCGAGCCGCCGATGTAGCCGGGTTCCACCCCCAACCACCTCAGGGGCGGGATCGCCGACTGCATCGGGCTTCTGGCGTTCTCGAATGTGATCCATGTCATACCCTGCGGGGTATGACCTACGCACTGGGGGCGCGGGACCTTGGTCCCGGATTTCCGGGCCATGGTCGGCCTCGTATGCGCAGTTGGCGGTGGGAGGCTGGCATGGACCGGCCGCTCTGGCGGGTCAGTGCAGACGAGGATGCTCATGGACGCCTTGGACCTTGCCCGGTGGCAGTTCGCCATCACCACCGTCTACCACTTCTTCTTCGTACCGATCACCCTGGGCCTGAGTTGGCTGGTGGCCGGCATGCAGACCGCCTGGGTGCGTACGGGGAACGAGAAGTGGCTGCGGGCAACCAAGTTCTGGGGCAAGATCTTCCTGATCAACTTCGCGATGGGTGTCGTCACCGGCATCGTCCAGGAGTTCCAGTTCGGGATGAACTGGAGTGACTACTCACGATTCGTCGGCGACATCTTCGGCGCCCCGCTGGCCGTCGAGGGCCTGCTCGCGTTCTTCCTGGAGTCCACGTTCCTGGGCCTGTGGATCTTCGGCTGGGACCGCCTGCCCAAGACGCTGCACCTGGCCACGATCTGGCTGGCGTCACTGGGCACCATGCTCTCCGCCTACTTCATCCTCGCCGCCAACTCCTGGATGCAGCACCCGGTCGGCTACGAGTACAACGAGGTGACCAATCGCGCCGAGCTGACCGACTTCGCCGCGGTGCTCACCCAGAACACTGCCGTGGTCGCGTTCTTCCACACGCTGTCCTCCTCGTTCATGGTGGCCGGCTCCCTGGTGGCCGGCATCTCGATCTGGCTGCTGGTCAAGGACCGCGGCGCCGACGTCGCCAAGTCGTCGCTGAAGCTGGGCCTGATCACCACGTTGGTCGCCTCCGTGCTGGTCGTGGTCTCCGGCGACATGGACGCGAAGATCATGACCGAGCAGCAGCCGATGAAGATGGCCTCGGCCGAGGCGCTGTACGAGACCGAACAGCCGGCCCCGTTCTCCCTGTTCACCCTCGGCACGCTCGACGGGTCCGAGGAGGTCTTCTCGATCACTGTGCCCAACCTGCTGTCGTTCCTGGCCACCGGTGACTGGAACGGCGAGGTCCAGGGCATCAACAACCTCAACGAGGAGTACGCACAGACCTACGCCTCCACCGGGTTGGACAACTTCGCCCCCAACATCCCGCTGACGTACTGGACGTTCCGCCTGATGATGGGTGTGGGCATGCTGGCCGCGCTGTACTCGCTGTGGGCGCTGTGGGCCTACCGCGGAGATCGCCGCCCGGGCTCGCGGTGGGCAGCTCGGATCGGGATCCTGCTCCCGCTCCTGCCCCTGTTCGCCATCAGCTTCGGCTGGATCTTCACCGAGGCTGGTCGCCAGCCGTGGATCGTGTTCGGCCTCATGACCACCGCGGCCGGGGTGTCACCGATCGTGAGCTCGACCCTGGTGTGGATCTCGATGATCGGCTTCACGCTGCTGTACGCGCTCCTGGCCGTCATCGAGATCGGCCTGATCGTGCGGGTGGTCAAGCAGGGCCCACCGGAGGCGGTGGTCGACCCGTTCGTCGACCGCGAGCTCGACACCCCCCTGACGATCTCCTATTGACCGCTGGAGGAAGACATGGAACTGACAACCGTCTGGTTCGTCCTGATCGCGGTCCTGTGGATCGGGTACTTCGTCCTTGAGGGCTTCGACTTCGGGGTTGGCATGCTGCTACCGATCGTCGGCAAGGACGAGGCTGAGCGGCGCACAGTCGTCACCACCCTCGGCCCGCTCTGGGACGGCAACGAGGTCTGGGTGCTGGTCGCCGGTGGAGCCACGTTCGCGGCGTTCCCGGAGTGGTACGCGACGCTGTTCAGTGGCTTCTACCTGCCGCTGTTCCTGATCCTGGTCGCCCTGATCGTGCGCGGCGTGGCCTTCGAGTACCGCAGCAAGCGCTCCGACGGGTCGTGGCGGGCGCGCTGGGATGCGGCCATCGTGTTCGGATCGGGCGTCCCGGCCATGCTCTGGGGGGTGGCCTTCGCCAACATCGTCCGCGGCGTGCCGCTCGTGGAGATCAACGGCAACGTCGAGTACGACGGTGGCTTCTTCAACCTGCTCAACCCGTTCGCGCTGCTCGGTGGCCTGACGTTCGTGGCCATCTTCCTGACCCACGGCGCGATCTTCCTGAGCCTCAAGACGACCGGGACGATCCGCGACCGGGCGCACAGGGTCGGCATCACGACGGGACTCATCGCCGCGGTCCTGGCTGTGGCGTTCCTGCTCTGGGCGCAGCTTGCCTACACCGACAAGGCCTGGACGTGGATCCCCGTGCTGCTCGCGGCAGTGTCCTGGGTGGTCGCCCTGGCCGTTCACGCCAGGCGCTCCGAGGGCTGGGCGTTCACGTTCAGCGCCCTGACGATCGCCCTGGCGGTCGTGGCGCTGTTCGGGATGCTGTTCCCGTACGTCATGCCCAACATCAATGGCGGACAGCCGGCGCTCACGACCACCAACGCCTCGTCGACCGACTACACGTTGACCATCATGACGTGGGTGGCCGTCATCTTCGTGCCGATCGTCCTGGGCTACCAGGCGTGGAGCTACTGGGTGTTCCGCAAGCGCCTGTCGCCCGAGGACATCGTCGACCCGGAGAAGGGGATGCTCGACGAGGTGCCTGCCTGAGGGTTGCCGATCCGCGGGGTCAGCGTGGCAGTACGTTGACCACGTCGGGCAGGAGCGCCGCCGCGATGGCCAGTTCGCCGGCCGCGTTCGGGTGGAACGGGTGTGGATCAGCAAGTCCCTGGACCCAGGGCTGGGCCGAGCACAGCTCATGGCCGTCGAAGGACGGGGTGACGCTCATGAAGCCGAAGGCGTCGGCGCCCTCGGTGAGCACGGAGTTCAGCTGCGCCAGGATGGACCTGAGCGGGTCGACCTTCTGCCGCGTCGTTGTGGCCTGGTCCGTCTGGTCCGGGTCGGCAGCGAAGCCGTACCCCGCCGGCGGCACCGTCGGGGCCGACGGATCCTGGAGCGCGGTGCAGTCGAACCGTGCGCCGAACGGGTCGTAGTAGCCGGTGATGATGACAGCAGGTCGGGTCGGCAGGTCGCTGAGCTGCTGGAGCAGCTGCGCGTACTGCAACCGGAACGTGTCGAGCCGGCTCTGGATGAGCCTCTGGCTGAACTCGTCGTCGCATCGGGTGAGCCCGTAGCAGTACATCAGGAAGTCCGACCAGCCGATGTCATTGGCGCCGACGCTCACGATCACCGCGCGCAGGGACCGGATGGACTTCAGGATTCCGACCTGGGGCGCGGGCACGACGGGCCGCCGATCCGGTTGTGGCCCGAGCAGGCCCTCGGAGATCGTCGCGGAGGCGCAGGAGAGGTTCTCGACACGAAGGCCCGTGGCCGATTCGAGAACGGCGGCGTAGGAGTCCCGCGAGCGTTCGCAGGCGATGTCGGCGTCATCTGGGTCGGCGATCGGGGTGTTGCCAACCCCGGCCGCCGTCGAGTCGCCGATCACCACCAGCCCCACGTCAGTGCGCAGTGGTCCCGCCGCGCTCGGCGGGGGTACCAGCGCCGCTGTCCCGGTCAGATCGGCCAAGGTCGACACCTCGGCCAACTGCGCGCGTGCCGACAGCACCGTCAGAGCCGCGGCAGAGCCGGTGACCGCCATCGCGACCAGCGCGCTGAGGACAACTGGCCAGACCCGGCGCGGTGCTGTTCGCACGGGTGCCCGCGGGCCGCGAGTGATCGTGCCCAGCGCCACGACAACCAGGTATCCGAGTGCGCCCACGAGCCCCGCAACGATCACGAGCCGACCGAAGTAGGCGATCCAGCCGCGGGCCAGGGCGTCACCGACGGCCGAGGTGGCGTCGGTGATCGCGCGGCGGCCGTCCTCGGTGGAGGTCTGGATGAAGGCGCTGGCCGCGGAATCCCGGTTGAACTGGCGCCACTGGATGTGGGGTCGGATCGGTCCGTCGAACTGCTGGACGGTGGGCACCGGGCCCTCGCCGAAGAGGTCTGCCTGGCCGGGGCCGGACCAGCCCAGCGTCGTGCTCGGGGCCACGGCTCCGACCTGGACGTCCTGGCCGAGCACGTCGACGTCCACTGGGTGGGTGACCGCGAGTGCGACGAGCAGGGACAGCACCCCGAGGATGCCGAGCGCCACCGCCCGCGCCGCGCGTGCACCCCAGCGGTGGGCGCCCGATTCCCGGGTGCGACCTGGGGACTGACCGTTCGTGGGTGTCATGGTGATCCGTTTTCACGGTACCGGAGCAGCTTCGTGGTGGTCCCCGTGAGCCCGGCGGATGGCAGCCGCGTGTCGCTCCGAGCGTTCGGCTCAGTCCAGCGGAACCCGCCAACTGAGCACCGACCCACCCTGGGGCCGGGCCAGGATGGTGCAGGACCCGCCGTAGCGGGTGGCTCTCTCAGCAAGGTTGAGCAGGCCCGAGCGCCGGCCCAGTTCCTCGGGCACCCCGATCCCATCGTCGGTGACCTGCAGGAGCAGGGCGTCGTTCTCCACGGCCACGAGGATCTCGACGTGATCGGCGCCGGCGTGCTTGGCGACATTGGCCAGTGCCTCGCGCAGCGCACCGAGCAGGTCGTTGGCCAGGTTGTCGTCGACCAGGGCATCAACCGTGCCCGTGAACCGGGTCGAGGGGGTGTGGCCGAGGACCACCGCTGCTGCGGCTGCCTCCTCCAGAACCCGGCCGCGGACCCCGCCGAGGGCATGGCCGACGGGCTGGTGCAGCTCGAAGATGGTCGCCCGGATCTCCTTGACCGTCGTGTCGAGCGCGTCGACGGCTGACTCCAGCCGGTCGACGACCGGCTGCGGGGTCTCGGGGACGCGGGAGGCACCTGACAGCGAGATCCCCGTGGCGAAGAGCCGCTGGATGACCAGGTCGTGCAGGTCGCGGGCGATCCGGTCGCGCTCCTCGAGCAGCACGATCCGCTCCTTCTCGCGGCGGCCCCGAGCCAGCATCAGGGCGAGGGCAGCCTGACTGGCGCAGTGGGCGGCGAGCTCGCGGCGCTCAGGGGTCATCACAGCACCCGGCCGGGCGACAAGGGCCAGGACTCCCAGGGCGTCGTCGGGAGTCTGCAGTGGAAGCGCCAGGACCGGGATCTGAGTGGGCACGGAGGTGTCGTCGATCACTGAGGCCGTGATGAGGTGCTCGATCCCCTCGCTCGGCTCACCCGTGGCGAAGCAGCGTGCGATCGGCCCGTCCGGGTCCACGGCAGCGCCACGCCAGCGGGCCAGGCCGGTGTCGTCGGTCGGCTCGTCGGCCACGCCGACCCGCCAGCGCGACGGTCGTGCGCCGATCTCGATGTCGCTGATGACGATCTCCACCCGAAGCACGCCGGCCGGCGAGGGCAGGGCCACGATCCCGGCCCGGGCATGCACGAGCTCCGCGGCGCGCGAGGTTCCGATCTGGAGCACCTCGCCAGCATCGGCGCCCTGCAGGACCGCCTCGTGCATCTGGGCAACCGCTGCCTGCCAGCGCTCGCGCATGACGGAGCGCTCGTAGAGCCGGGCGTTGTCGATGGCAACACCGGCTGCCGCAGCCAGGGCGGTCACGATCCGCTCGTCAGCGGTGCTGAACCCCTCGGCCCCGCGCTTGTCGGTCAGGTACAGGTTGCCGAAGACATGTCCGCGCACCTTCACGGGGACCCCGAGGAAGGAGTGCATCGTGGGGTGGCCGGGCGGGAAGCCCACTGCGGACGGGTGGCTGCCCATGTCGTCCATACGGATCGGCACGGGATGGTTGACCAGCAGCCCGAGGATGCCGCGCCCGGTGGGCAGGCTTCCGATCTCGGCCTGGGTCGCCTGATCGATGCCGACGTGGACGAACTCCGTGAGTTGTCCATCAGGCCCGAGGACGCCAAGTGCCCCGTAGGTGGCATCGACGAGGTCCGCGGCCGACTGCACGATGCGTCGAAGGGTCGCGCCGAGCTCCAACCCTGCGGCCACGGCGACGACCGCGCTGAACAATCCGCGCTCGTGGGGATCAGCCATGGACGGGCTCCTTCGGTTCCTGCGGGTGGGGCTGCTCACGGGCGACGGCCAGCGCGTACCACCCGTCGGTGGCGCGCAGCTCGGCCGGCGTGCCACGCTGCACGATCCGGCCCTCGCTGAGCACGACGACCTCATCGCAGTCCCCAGTGTGGGCCATCCTGTGGGTGATCAGGACTACGGACCGACCCGCCGTGGAGGTCAGCGCGGTGCCCGTGACCCGGTCGGCCATGGTCGGGTCGAGATGCTCGCCGGGCTCGTCGAGGATGACAATCGGACGGTCTGCCAGCAGCACCCTGGCCAGGCCGATCCGTTGGGCCTGACCGCCGGAGACGCGCGACCCGTGGGCCCCGACCCGGGTCGCCAACCCAGCCGGCAGGCCGTCGATCCAGCTCCCCAGTTCCACCTGGTCGATGGCCGCCCGGAGCTGGTCGGCATCGGCGTCGCGGTTGGCGAGCCGCAGGTTCTCCTCGATCGTGGTGTCGAACAGGTGCCCCTGCTGGTCCATGGCGGTCAGGGTGGCGCGCACCGGGCGCTCGCCCAGCTCGCGCACCTCCTGGTCAGCCAGTTGGTAGCTGCCGGTGCGGTGGTCCAGCAGGCGCAGCAGGACCATGGCGATCGTCGACTTGCCGGACCCGCTGGGACCGACGACCGCGATGCGCCGGCCCGGCGCGAGGTCCAGGGTGAGGTCGGTCACCGCGTCGGTCCCGGCCCGCGGGTAGCGTGCGGACACCCCCGCCAGCCGGAGCGGGACCCCGGCGCCGACCCGGATCGGCGACAGCGGCGGCCCCGGTGCGGCATCGGCGGTGCTGGAGCCGGGCGGCGCGGAGGGCACCGGGTCCGGAGCGTCGATCACGTCGAAGATCCGCTGCGCCGCCCCGGTCACCTGTCCCCTGGCCAGGGCGGCGGCCGGCAAGCCGGACAGGACGTCGGCGATCGCCAGCGGGAGCAGCACGAGCGTGGCCAGCCAGACCCCGGCGGCACTCCCGTCGCGCACGGCCGTGACGCCCAGGGCGATGCAGGCCACCACCGTCAACCCGGTGGCCAGCGTGCTCAGGGCGCCTCCGAGCCCGGAGGCTGTGGCAGCCCGCCGGTCGAGGGCGGTGATCTGGGCATCAGCCCTGCCGATCCCGGCCACGGCGACCTCGACGGTTCCGTAGGCCAGCAGCTCAGGCGCTGCGGAGAGCCCCGTGACGACGCGGGCGCTCAGCTCGCCCTCGGCGTCGGCCCGGGCGCGCTGGGCGGCAGCTCCCAGCCATCCGGTCAACCAGGGGGCGACCAGCCCGACCACGATCACCATCACGAGCAGCGCACTGCCCGCCGCCGGGAGGATCGCGGCTCCGATCGCGACGGCCAGCCCCGCAGCCAGCAGCGACGAGGTGATCGGCAGGGCCACGCGCACGATCAGGTCCACGGAGGAGTCCACGTCACCGACCAGCCGTGCCAGCAGGTCGCCCTGGCGGTAGCCGCCCATACCCGCGGGGGACAGCCTCTCCAGCCGGTCATACACGCCCACCCGGATCCGGGTCAGGCTGCGCAGCCCGGCGTCATGGCCCACCAGCCGCTCCGCGTACCGGAAGACCCCACGGAAGATGCCGAATGCGCGCACGGAGACGATGGCCACCTGCAGGTACAGGATCGGTGGCTGCTCGGAGGCTCGCGAGATCAGCCATGCGGAGACGGCGAGCAGGCCGACGCCGCAGGCCAGCGACAGGGTCGCCAGCGCAACGGCCAGGGCCACGCGGGCGCGGTCCGGGTCAGCCAGGCGCCACAGACGGCGCAGCGGCGATGGCCGGCTCATGCGGGCACCCCGGACGCGGCCGGTTGCAGCTCAACGACATCGTCTGCGAGGTCGACCAGTGACTGCCGGTGGGTCACCACCACGACGGTCCGCCCGGTGCGGGCCAGCTCGGCCACAGTCGCACCCACCTCAGCCTCCCGCGTCCCGTCCAGGGCCGCCGTCGGCTCGTCGAGCAGCAGGATCGCCGGGTCCGCGAGCAGCGCCCGAGCCACCCCGATCCGGCGCGCCTGCCCGACCGACACCCCGGCGCCGCCCTCGGTGATCGGCGTCGAGAGGCCGTGGGGCAGCTCCATCGGGTGCAGCCCCGCCGCCTGCAGGGCACCGGCGACGTCCGCCTCGCCGAACCCGGCGCGGCCGAACCGCACGTTGTCGGCGACCGAGCCGGCCAGCATGGCCGGGGACTGCGGGACCCAACCGAGCTGGGCCCGCCACGACGTGGGGTCAACGTCGGTCAGTGGGACCGCGGCACCCGAGTCGTCGACCAACTCGACCAGACCCGCCACGGTCGCTGTCGGCGGACCGACGAGCCCGAGCAGCACCGACAGGATCGTGGACTTGCCGCAGCCGGACGGCCCGGCCAGGGCCGTGACCCGCCCGGGACGGATGTCGAACGACGCGTCAGCCACCGCGACCCGGTCGTCGAAGGCCACCCGCAGGTCGCGAACGCGAAGGGTCGCCGTCGAGGCGTCAACATGCGCCGTTCCGACCGGCCCGGCCTCGGCCTCGAGAACCTCGAACATCCGCTGCGCCGCACCGACGCCGTCAGCCGCCGCGTGGAAGTGCTGGCCGACGAGGCGCAGCGGCAGGTACACCTCGGGGGCGAGGATCAGCACCGCGAGCCCAGTGGACAGCGCCATCGTTCCCTCGACCAGCCGCAGGCCGATCGAGACCGCGATGATCGCCACCGACAGTGAGGCCAGCAGCTCGAGCACCAACGAGGACAGGAACGAGATCCGCAACACGCCCAGGGTGCTCGTTCGGTACTGGTCGCCGACCGAGCGGATCATGGCCGCCTGGGCCTTGGCACGGTCGAAGACCTTGAGCGTGGGCAGACCCTCGACCACGTCCAGGAAGTGTCCCGACAGGACACCCAGCGTGGACCATTGCCGCGATACCCGCGACTCCGTCTGCCTGCCGATGAGGACCATGAACATCGGGATGATCGGGACGGTCAGGGCGATGATGATCGCCGCGAGCGGGTCCCGGGTGACGATGAACGCGGTTGCGATCAGCGGCACAAGAACTGCCAGCACGAGCTGCGGCAGATAGCGGGCGAAGTAGCTGTCCAGCGCGCCCGCGCCCCGGGTGACCAGCGTGGTCAACTCGCCCACCCCCCGACCGCCGAGGAAGGCCGGGCCCAACCGGATCGCCCGCTCGAGGACCTGCATGCGCAGTTGCGAGGTCGCGCGTGCCGCCGACCGGTGCCCCACGGCCTCGGAGCCCCACACGAGGATCGCACGGGCCACGGCGATGCCGACGAGGGCGCTGATCGGGCCGGACAGGTCAGCGACCGTGGCCCCGCCCTGGAAGGCATCGGCCACCACGCCGGCGATCAGGAAGGCCTGGGCCACCAGCAGCAGGGCGGACATCGTGCCGATCGCCACGGAGGCGGCCAGGAAGCCACGGGTCGCGCGCGCGTGCTGCAGCAGGCGCGGATCCAGGGGCTTCACGCCCCAATTCTGGCCCACCGGACGCGCAGTGCCTTCTCGACCTCCACGATGGCGAAGGCGACGAGGGCCAAGCCGATGATGGGGCCCCACTCGGCGGCAGTCAGGGGCGCGGACCCGAACAGCGTGTTCATGACCGGCAGGTAGGTGAACGCCAGCTGCAGGGCCACCTGGATCGCGACGCCGATCAGCAGGTTCCTGTTGCTGAACCAGCCGAGACTGCCCGCCCAGTCAGTCAGGGTGCGGCAGTTGAACAGGTAGGTCATCTCCACCAGGACGAACGCATTGACGGCAATGGTCCGGGCCACCTCGACCGAGCTCCCGGCGGTCAGGGTGAACTGGAACAGGCCGAAGGCGCCAACGACCATGATCACCGAGACCATCACGATCCGGCTGACCAGGATCCTGGTCAGGATGGGCTGGTCCGGGTCGCGTGGGGGTCGCGCCATGAGTCCCGGTTCGCCGGGCTCGAAGGCCAGCGTGATCCCGAGGGCCACCGCGGTGGTCATGTTGACCCAGAGGATCTGCACGGGGGTGATGGGCAGGCTCGTCCCGAGCATGATCGCTGCCACGATCACCAGCCCCTCGCCGAGGCTTGTCGGCAACGCCCAGGTGATGTACTTGGTCAGGTTGTCGAAGACCCCGCGGCCCTCCTCGACGGCAGCTTCGATGGTGGCGAAGTTGTCGTCGGTCAGGACCATGTCGGCAGAGTCCTTCGCGACCTCGGAGCCGACCATGCCCATGGCAACGCCGATGTCGGCCTGCTTCAGGGCGGGGGCGTCGTTGACCCCGTCGCCGGTCATGGCCACGACCTCGCGGCGCGATTGCAGGGCCAGCACGATCCGTAGCTTCTGCTCGGCTGTGACGCGGGCGAACACCTGCGTCTCCTCGATCAACTCGGGCAGGTCCGGGTCGGCCACGTCGTCCAGCTCACGACCGGTGATCACCGTGGGCGCTACCCCGGGGCCGGCCAGGCCAACGTCGGCGCCGATGGCCGCTCCGGTGGCCGGGTGGTCGCCGGTGATCATCTTGACCGCGATCCCGGCCCCCCGGCAGATGGCCACCGAGGTGATCGCCTCGGGGCGGGCCGGGTCGATCAGGCACGCGAGTCCCACCAGGGTCAGCCCGCCTGCCTCGAGGGCGGTCTCCGGATCAACGCCGGGATCGACCGGACGGCGCACGATGGCCAGCACCCGCAGCGCGCGACCGGCCAGCTCCGCGGCCCGGTCCAGGACCGCCTGTGGATCCACTGCCTGCGTCGTGCCGTCCGGGCGGAGCTCGTCGGTGCACAGCGGCGCGAGCCGTTCGACCGCACCCTTGGCCAGCAGGACCGCGGCCCCCGGCCCGAAGGTCTCCGGGGCCCGGTGCAGCGTGGCCATGTAGCGTCGAGCGGTCTCGAAGGGCACCTCGTCGAGGCGTGGCCACTGCGCCTCCAGCGAGCCCAGCTCCTGCCCGGCACCGTGAGCGGCCACCAGCAGCGCGGTCTCCGTGGGATCTCCGGCGGTGGTCACCGAACCCTCGACCACCTCAAGGTCGGCGTTGTTGCACAGGCTGGCCGCAGCCAGGCAGGCGGCCAGGGCGTCCTCGGCCAGCGGACCGTCCTCGGCCGGGGTCGAGGACGATGGCGCGGCGGTGGTGGGGTCGATGGCTGTCCCGGCGATGTCCACGGCCACGAGCGCCATCTGGTTGCGGGTCAGGGTACCGGTCTTGTCAGTGCAGACGACCGTCGTCGAGCCGAGCGCCTCAACGGCGGGCAGGTGCCGGATGATCGCATTCCGCCGCGCCATCCGGCCCACACCGATCGCCAGGGTGATCGTGACCGCTGCGGGCAGGCCCTCGGGGATCGCGCCCACCGCGAGGGCGACTGCGGCAGTCACCATGTAGCCGATCGACTCCCCGCGGGCGAGGCCGATCGCGAAGGTGACGACCGCCAGCGCAAGGATCAGCCAGGTCAGCCAGCGGCTGAAACCGGCGAGCTTGCGGGTCAGCGGTGTCTGCACGCCGCTGGCCTCACCAACGAGCTGCTGGATCCGGCCGATCTCGGTCTGCCCGCCTGTGGCCACGACGATGCCCGACGCCTGGCCGCGGATCACCAACGTGCCGGAGTAGGCCATGTTCGCCCGGTCGGCCAGACCCGTCTCGTCGGGAACCGCCAGGGCATGCTTGCCGACCGGGACGGACTCGCCGGTCAGCATCGACTCGTCAGCGGTCATCTCGTGCACGGCGACCAACCGGGTGTCGGCCGGGACCCGGTCGCCGGCCTCGAGCACGATGAGGTCACCGGGCACCAACTCGATGGCGTCCACCTCCCTCGTGGACCCGCCGCGCACCACCCGAGCCGTGGTGCGCGTCATCGCTGCCAGCGCCTTGAGCGCGGTGTCGGCCCGGGACTCCTGGATGTAGCCCACAACCGCGTTGATCAGGACCACGCCCATGATCACCGCCGAGTCAACCGTCTCCCCAAGCATCGCCGTGACCACCGCAGCGCCGAGCAGGACGTAGATCAGGGGGTGGTTGAACTGTGAGAGGAACCGGCGCAGGGCACTCGGGCCCGCGACGGGGGGCAACTCGTTGGGCCCGAAGCGCTCGAGGCGCTCGGCAGCCTGCGCCGGGTCGAGCCCCTGTGACTCGTCGGTCCCGAGCAGGAGCACCACCTCGGACACCGGCAGGTGGTGATGGACGGCTGCCTCGGTCCGTCCGGCGGCCAGAGCCCGATCCGGGGCCACAGCGCTGCACCTCCCTGCTGGGTACTTCCCTCAACAGTCGCCTGTGCCAAGCCCCATGGCAAGGGACCTTCGCCCCGAGCGCCGATCGCTGGGTGAAGTCGGTTCGTGATGGGCACGGCGTGCGGTTGAACCTGCCCCACCGGTACGGCAGGGTCAGGGTGTGGGATCCGGATGGCAGTCGCTGAGCCTGGCGGCTCCGGCGTGGATCGCCTTCGCCCTGGCCCTGGGGATGCTGGCCAAGTACCTGCGGCTCCCCGCGCTCGTCGGATTCCTGCTCGCCGGGTTCCTCCTGAACACCCTCGGGGCCCAGCCGAGCCAGTTCATCGAGGAGATCGCCGACCTCGGGATCACCCTGCTGCTGTTCACCATCGGGCTGCACCTGTCGATCCGGGTGTTCGCCCGCCCCGAGGTCTGGGCGGTGGGCCTGGGGCACATGGCGCTGTCCACCGGAGTGCTGACGTTGGTGGTGCTCGGCGGAGGCGCCCTCGGGATCGGCCCGCTGGTCGCGCTGGGGATCGGCGGGGCGCTCGCCCTGGGCCTGGCACTGTCCTTCTCCAGCACGGTCTTCGCCGTCAAGGCGCTGGAGGACCGCGGGGCCCAGCGGACCCGCCATGGGCGCATCGCCCTGGGGGTCCTGGTCATCCAGGACCTGGTGGCTGTGGTGTTCCTGGCCACGGCCACCGATGCCAGGCCGAGCCCGTGGGCGCTGCTCCTTCTCGGGCTGCCGCTGCTGCGTCGTCCGCTGCTGGCGCTCATGGAGCATGCTGGCCACGGGGAGCTGCTCATCCTGTTCGGCGTGGTGGTGGCCCTCGGTGGTGCGGCCCTGTTCGAGGTCGTGGGTCTCAAGGCCGACCTCGGGGCGCTGGTCGTCGGATTCATGCTGGCAGGCACCGCGAAGTCCGCGGAGCTCAGTCGCGCCATGGACGGGTTCAAGGACCTGTTCCTCGTCGGCTTCTTCGTCAGCATCGGCCTGGATGTGCCGCTGAGCGTTGTCTCCTTCGTCCTCGGATGCATGTTCCTGCTGGCCATCCCGGTCAAGGCCGCCGGGTTCCTGCTGCTGTTCTCCGCGGCCCGACTGCGCGCCCGCACGGCCTGGCAGGCCACCCTGGACCTGGCCACGTTCAGCGAGTTCGGCCTGATCGTGGTCGCTGCGGCTGTCGAGTCGGCGCTGCTGCCCGACTCGATCCTCACCTCGGTGGCGGTCGCCGTGGCCCTCTCGCTGGTCGTCGCCGCCCCGTTCGCGGCCCAGGGCGACGCGCTCTACACGAGGTTCCGTGAGCCGCTGCGTCGGCTGCAGCGGGCTGAGCGTCTCGAAGGTGACGAGGACCTGCACGTGCAGCCCGTCGATGTCGTGCTCTTCGGGTTGGGGCGGTTGGGCTCAGCGGCGCTGGAGGCCGTGGAGCTTGAGTTCCCGGATCGGGTCCTCGGCGTCGATGTCAGTCCCCGGACGGTCGCCGCGATGCGGGAGCAGGGGCACAACGTGGTCCTGGGCGATGCCACCGATCCGGAGTTCTGGTCTCGCACCGAGGACCTCGTGCATCGGCTGGACTGGGTGCTGCTGACTATGGCCTCGCACGAGGCCAACCTGGCGGCCGTGGAGCGGCTGCGTGCCCGCGGCTTCACCGGCCGGATCGTGGCCACCAGTCGCTACCCCGACCAGGCCGTCGAACTGCGCCAACTCGGAGTGGGCCTCGTGTTCGACGTGTATGCCGAAGCAGGCTCCGGATTCGCCAGCGACCTGCACCGCCGATTCGAGCAGGAGCGCGACGACTCGCCGTCCTGAGCCTGCTCATGCCTCCCGGGCCGGTTCCGGGGCCAGCGCGCAGGCCAGGACGGCATCAACTGCCGCCCCGACAACTGTCGTGACGGCATCGGACAGGGGTGCCCCGTAGGCGAAGTCAGCCGCTTCCACGCCGACGACCGCAACCCGCGGTGGCAGCCGGTCCAGGGCTCGGGCCAACTCGAGTGCACCCGCCAGGCCGAAGCCGTGGGTGCCGCCCGGACCGGGGTCGATCCGGGCTCCGGACATACCCAGGCCGGGAGCGTCCGATCCGGCCTCGATCACGGTGATCGTCCCCGGGGCTGCCCCGGAGCGAACCGCGTCGACGACCACCACCGTGTCCCAGCCGCCGTCGGGCCCTCGAGGGTCCATCAGCTCGACCAGCGTCGTGGGATCCTCGCGTTCGACCACGACGACCTCCCGGCGCTGGCGGGCAGCCACCGTCCGGGCCACCGCACCCGCCACGATCGGGCCGATTGCATCATCGCCGCGGTCCGGGGAACCCAACCCGACCACCAGCGAGCGCCTGAGCCCGGACGTGGGCTCGGGGGCCCCAGCCATCAGATGTGCTCCACGCTGAGGTCGAGGAAGTGGGTGGCGCAGGAGATGCAGGGGTCGTAGGTGCGGATGGTGACCTCGCACTGGCGGGTCAGTTCCTCGTGTGACAGGTGCAGGTTGGCCTGCACGAACGCCCTGAGGTCGGCCTCGATGGCCGGCTGGTTCTGCGAGGTCGGAGGGACGATCTGGGCATCGAGGATCGTGCCCGCGGCGTCGAACCGGTACTGGTGGTAGAGCAGCCCCCGGGGTGCCTCGGTGGCTCCGTGGCCGACCCCAGCCGTGGGCGGGACCTCGATCGCGGCCACAGGTGCTCCCTGCCACGCGTCGATGATGGCCACGGCCTCATCGAGGGCGTGGATCAACTCGACGGTGCGCACGACGATCGAGCGGAAGGGGTTGCGGCAGGTGGGCCCGAGCCCACCGGCCTCGGCGGCCGCTCGCGCCACCGGGTTCAGTGCGGCGGAGTTCAGCGAGTAGCGGGCCAGCGGGCCCACGATGTAGGGCCCACCGTCGAAGGTCGCGTGCAGGGCGTTCGAGTGCGCCACGTGCTCCTCGGCGACGTGCGCACCGAACTGCGAGACCGGAGCCTGCAGGCCATCGGAGGTGACCAGCGAGCCGGACTCCAGCGGGTAGCCGTTCGTCGAGTCCAACGAGAGGTACAGGTAGGGCTGCTCGAACTCGGGGAACTCGAAGCCGGACACGACCGGCACCGCGGCGATTGTCTCCTGCAGGGCAGAGACCAGGGCCGGGCGCAGTGCGAGCAGCTCCTCGCGGCGGGGCAGCCGGTGGAAGCCACCGACCCGGACATTCACCGGGTGCACGGAACGTCCACCGACCACCGTCATCAGGTCGTTGCCGGCCCGCTTGATCCGCAGGGCCGACTCGACGAGATCGCGATGGTCGCGGGCCATCTCGATGGCCCCGTCGTAGCCGAGCAGATCGGGCGCGTGCAGCATGAAGATGTGCAGCGCGTGGCTCTCGATCCACTCCCCGCAGTACAGCAGCCGGCGCAGGGCCCGGATCTCGTCGGGCACGACCACCCCGGCGGCGTCCTCGATGGCCAGGCAGGCACTCAGCTGGTAGGCCACGGGGCAGATGCCGCAGATGCGTGCGGTGATGTCCGGGGGCTCGGTGTAGGACCGGCCGCGCAGGAACGCCTCGAAGAACCGCGGCGGCTCGAAGATCCGCAGGTGCACGTCGAGGACCTCGCCGTCCTGGACATGGACGTGCATGCCGCCCTCGCCCTCGACCCGGGCCAGCGTCTCGACGCTGAGCACATGGCTGCCTGAGGTGAGCTTGTGGGTCACGGGTGGACCTCCTCGTGGGACGCCTCGGCCAGGCTCTGGGCCCGGAACGGCTCGGCCCCGGCGTTGAACGTCCGGAAGAACCGCACGATGTCGCCCTCGGGCATCCCGAGGGCACGCAGCCGTTCGGCCATCGAGGCGGTGCTCGGGGTGTCCTGAGGGCCGAAGCACCCGTAGCAGCCACGGTGGAACGCAGGGCAGAGCGCGCCACATCCGGCGTGGGTCACCGGACCAAGGCACGGCATCCCGTCGGCCACGGCCACGCACACCGTCCCGCGGCGCTTGCACTCGACGCACACGCTGTAGCTGGGGATGCGGGGGCGCCGGCCCTGGAGGGTCGCAGCGAGGACCTCCAGCAGCTGGGACTTGTCGATCGGGCACCCGCGCAGCTGGAAGTCCACCGTGACATGGGCGGAGATGGGGGTGGACCGGTCCAGCGTGGCCAGGTAGGCCGGATGGGCGTAGACGACCGACAGGAACTGACCGACGTCGGCGAAGTTGCGCAGGGCCTGGATGCCCCCGCTGGTGGCGCACGCCCCGATCGTGACCAGGACCCGTGAGGCGGCCCGGACCTCCTGGATCCGCTCGGCGTCCCCGGGTGTCGTGATGGAGCCCTCGACGAGGCTGATGTCATAGGGCCCGTCGACCACGGCCCGGGTGGCTTCCGGGAAGTAGGCAACCTGAACCCGCTCGGCCACCGCGAGCAACTCGTCCTCGCAGTTGAGCAGGGTGAGCTGGCAGCCGTCGCACGAGGCGAACTTCCAGACCGCCAGGGTCGGGCGCGCCGGCGCCATCTCGGCGTCGGTCGTGCCTGCGTCGTGCGCGCCGGCACGGGTCGGCGATGTGGTCATCACAGCTCCCGGATGTCCATGAGGGGGCCCAGCCGGGCGTAGTCGAGCACCGGGCCGTCCACGCAGAGGAACACCTCGCGCAGCTGGCAGTGGCCGCACAGGCCGACTCCGCACTTCATGTTCCGCTCCATCGACAGCCGGATGCGTTCTGCGGCGACACCACGGTCGACCAGTGCGGTGGCGGCGTAGCGCATCATCACCTCGGGACCGCAGACCAGGGCCAGGCTGTTCAGGGGGTCGAAGCCGGCCCGGGCGACCAGGGAGGTGACCAGGCCCACCCGGCCGGTCCAGCTCGGCGGCCCGTAGTCGACCGTGACCTCGACGACGATGTCGTGGTCGGCGGCCCAGGACGCCATGTCCTCGGCGAACAGGATGTCCTCCGGTGAGCGAGCCCCGTACAGGAGCACGACGCGGCCGTACTCCGACCGTCGGGACACGACCTGCAGGATCGCCGGGCGCAGCGGTGCCAGGCCGATCCCCCCGGTCACGATCACGACGTCACCGCCCATCCCGTCGGCGACCTCCCAGCCGGTGCCGAACGGCCCGCGAACCCCGACGGTCGTTCCGGGCGCGGCGGTGACCAGCGCGTGGGTCACGGCTCCGACATCGCGGATCGTGTGCAGCAGCGGGCCGGGGGCCGTCGGGTCACCGCAGATGGAGATGGGGACCTCGCCGACGCCGAAGGCGTGCAGCATCGTGAACTGGCCGGCTCGGTGCTCGAGGCGAACCCCATCGACCGGATCGAGGGCCAGCGTGACCGTGTCCCGGGTGTCCAGGCGGGTTTCGACGATCCGGAACTGTCGCGGCAGCATCGGGTCGTGCGCCCGCACGTCAACTGACGTCGGGTTGGGTGCCTGCACGCTCACGAGCCGCTCCCGTAGACGTCGAGCAGCCGCAGCCGCGCGTCCTGCAGGCGCTCGAGCATCACCTGCGCGACCCGCTGCATCAGCGCGTAGCCCAGGACAGGGTCGCGGTCGCACTTGCCGCGCAGGCAGGCGCCGTCCAAGGCGACGGCGCTGACCGACGTGGCGGCCCGGGCGTCGAACATCCACCGGTAGGGCGGGACCAGCCACGACCAGCCCACGACCTCGCCCTCGCCGGGGCTGGCGATGACCAGCGTGCCCCGCTGTGGGTCATGGATGTCCAGGGCGACCCGGCCGCGCCGGATCACGTAGAACGTGTCGGCCTGCTCCCCGGCGCGGAACAGCAGCTCACCGTCGCGGAAGTGCACGTTCTGCGCGCAGCCGACGATGAGCTCCATCGCCTCCGGGCCCAGGTCGGCGAAGAACGGGTGCTCCGGGAGGTACTCGGCCAGGGTGCGCATGTGCTCCTCCTCGGGGTCACAGCTCGGGTGGGGTGGGAATGGCCAGAAGCCGGGGGTCCGGCCCGTCCCCGGCTGCACGTGGCTCGGCACCGCGGTGGGCGGCCTCATCGCGCAGCGCCCCGACCTCGGCGGTCAGGTCGATTGCCGCTGGGCACCAGGTGATGCAGCGGCCGCAGCCGACGCAGCCCGACATCCCGAACTGGTCGGTCCAACTGGCGAGCTTGTGGGTCACCCATTGCCGGTAGCGAGCACCCGTCGAGGTGCGCACCGCACCGCCGTGCAGCCGTGAGTACTCCATCGAGAAGCAGGAGTCCCAGACCCGGTGCCGTTCGTCGACGTCCCCGGACAGGTCGCTGACGTCCTCGACGGAGGTGCAAAAGCAGGTGGGGCACACCGCCGTGCAGTTCGTGCACGCCAGGCAGCGTTCAGCCACGTCATCCCAGTGCGGGCTCTCGGCACTTGCGTACAGCAGGTCGCGCAGCCCATCTGTGGGCAGGTGCCGGCCCATGGCCGCCGTGGCGTCGGCCACCACGGCCGCGGCGGCAGCCAGGTCGGCCGCCATGGCCTGCGCCCCTGGCACGTCCGCGAGCACCTCGGCACCCGCCGGCGTCCCCGGCTCGACCAGGAACCGGTGCCCGGCGTCATCGATCAGCTCGGTCAGGGTCAGGTCGGCGCCCGCACCGGGCTTGGGCCCGGTCCCCATGGAGGCGCAGAAGCACGTCCCGGCCGGGGTCCCACATGTCACGGCGATCAGGAAGGCGGCTGCCCTGCGCTCGGCGTAGTGCACGTCGATGGCGGCGCGGCCGGCCAGGATCGTATCCTGGATGCCGATCGCAGCCAGGTCGCAACCACGGATTCCGAGCAGGGCCACCGTGCCGGCATCCCTGGTCTGCTGGGCCGTGACGTCGGCGGGGTCGGTCCGGGTGCCCGTCCAGAGCAGTTCATCCGGCGGGAACAGGACCGGCTTGGCCGATTGTGCGGTCGCGGCGAACCCGAACAGCGCCTCGTCGCCCCGGTCGCGGGTCCGGTAGCTGCCCGGGGCCTGCGTGTCACCGGTCCCGCGGGGCAGGTCGTCGAGGGTGCGCACCTCGGCCAGGACCAGAGCTCCCTCGCGCAGGGTCGGGCCAAGGACCCGGTATCCCCGAGAGTGCAGGGAGTCGACGAGGACCTGTAGGTCCTGGACATCCAGGACCACGCCACTGGGCATGTGCACCTCCGAGGGCAGCCACGCCAGCCTAGGGCGGCACTCTGGGGCCCAGTAGGGTCCTTCGTCCCGTGTTCTTCACCTGCCCGGCATCGAGGGCCCGCTGGTCAGCTCGTGACGTCCTTGTTCGCGAACCGTGCCCACGCCAGGGCGAGGAACACCACGATGTAGCCGAGGTCCACCAGCAGGCCGGTGCGCATGACGTCCCAGAAGACTGGGTCTCGGAACAGGTCGACGAACGCCGGCCAGCGGTGGATCAGCAGCCAGGGGGCCAGCCAGTCCAGCTGCGGGATCCCGTCCATGATCCACATCGCGCTGGAGATGATCGTGACGGTGACCATGGCAGCGATGGGTTGCTCGGTCAGCGTGGAGATGAACAGGCCGATGGCGGCCAACCCGGCCAGCCCGGCCGTCAGGTAGAGCACGGCCATGCCGAGCCGAGCCAGCCCCTCGGCCAGGGACACCTGGTTGCCCGACAGCAGGGTCGTGGGTCCGAGCCCGAGCAGGGCGCCGCCGACCAGCAGGCCCGTGCCGGCGACCACGACCACGCCGATCAGGGCTCCGATGACCAGCGACGCGTACTTCACCCAGAGCAGGCGGGCCCGCCCCACGGGCACGGTGAGCAGGTAGCGCAAGGTGCCCAGGTTCGCCTCGCCGGCGATCGAGTCGCCGCAGAGCACGGCCACCGCGAGCGGCAGGAACAGGGCCATCTCGACGGTGAGGGCGGTCAGCGCCACGAAGATGCCGTTCGACGTCGCCGCGGAGATCAGGTCCGGCCCGTCGCCCGAGTCCGGCTCGGACATGCGCAGCGCCACAGCGAGCAGCACGGGGACGGCGGCCAGCACAAGCACACCGGCCTTGTTGCGGCGCCGGCCCAGGATCAGCCGGAGCTCGGATCGAAGCAACCGCCCCGAGGCCGACAGGGTGCTCCGCGAGGTTCGGGCATCCCCCGGGCGTGGTGTCGCGGGCGCAGCGGAGCGTCCGGGGGCTCCAGCCGAGGGCTGCCCCGCCGACGCCTCAGCCGCTGACATCGAAGCCCTCCCCGGTCAGTGCGACGAACAGGTCCTCCAGGCTCGGGGAGGCAACGGTGAACTCGCGCACGCCCACGCCGGCCTGGACCAGGGCCTCGACGATCCGCTCCGGCTCGACCCCCTGCGGGGCCGCCCGGACCCCACCGTCGGTCAGCGTGACACTTCCCAGCCCGAGCGCGCGCAGCACGTCGGCAGCGCGCGGGGGGTCGGTGGTCAGCACCTCTGCGACGGGTCCGGATCCGGCCCGGACCTCGGCCACCGTGCCCTGGGCCACCAGCTGGCCCTGTCGCATCACGCCGACGTGCGAGCACATCTGCTCCACCTCGGACAGCAGGTGGCTGGAGACCAGCACCGTTGTGCCGTCGTGGACCAGGGATGCCACCAGGGAGCGCACCTCCCGGGTGCCCTGTGGATCCAGGCCATTGGTCGGTTCATCGAGGATGAGCAGGTCGCGAGGTGCCAGCAGAGCGGCGGCGATCGCGAGGCGCTGACGCATCCCCAGTGAGTAGGCGCGGTACTTCTTGCCGGCGGCCGCGAGCAGGCCGACCCGATCGAGGGCAGCGTCGATGCGCCTGCCAGCGGTCCGTGGATCGGCGAACCTGTCGGCGGCGTCGAGCCGCGCGAGGTTGGCCCGCCCAGGCAGGTACGGATGGAAGGCCGGGCCCTCCACGAGGGACCCGACCCGGGGCAGGACCGAGTCAGAGTTGGCCGGCATCGCCGCGCCCAGCAGCCCGATCCCCCCCGACGTGGGGCGCACCAGACCGAGCAGCATCCGGATCGTTGTGGTCTTCCCGGAGCCATTGGGCCCGAGGAAGCCGTACACCGCCCCGACCGGGACCCGCAGGTCGATGTCATCGACGACGGTCTGGGAACCGAAGACCTTCGTCAGCCCGGTGCTGGCGACGGCGGCGCCAGCGTCGGGCAGGGACTGGGTGGGACTCAGCGTCGCCGCTGTCACTGGCTGGCCAGTGCGGCGCCGAGCACCTCGGAGTCGACCGCGCCGACGGCGATCCGGCCATCATCGGTCAGGATCGCCGAGACCAGAGTTCCGCGCAGGACCCGGCCGGTCCCCCACGCCCCGGACTCCTGGGGCAGGGCCGCAAGCAGCGCCAGGGCGGTGCCAGCAGCGTCCTGGCTGCCCCGATGGCCCGCGAACGGACCGTCGTCGTCGGCCTGCGCACGCATCCCGGCCTCCGCCAGGTCGGCCAGTGAGTCGGTCGGCAGGTCCATGATCAGCACCGTGCTCCAGCCCGCGCCGACGACGGTGGGCTCCTGACTGGCGGGCATCATCGGCGCGTCAACTGTCGCGGCGTCCTTGCCCGGATCTGCCTCGTGCTCGGTCACGGTCGCGCCGGGGGGCGGGGTGAACTCGAACAGCGCCGGGTCCGGGGTGCCGTAGTCCACGGAGCTGAATCCCACCTCGTAGGCGGGATCAGGGATCGTCGTGGCGTACACCCTGACCCGCAGCGGGGTGTTCGTCCTGGCGTCCATCGCCAGGGTGACCCGGGCGACCAGGGTCTGGGGGTCGCTCGGAGTCAGGACCAATTCGTAGACGTCGCGGCCGGCCACCCGACCCACCCCCGAGGTCGTCACCTCGGTGGTCGGGTCGATCGCCTTGAGGGCCATCGCCGCAGCCTCCTGCGGGGTGCTCGGCAGGTCAGCTCCGGCCAACCCGGCCCCCTCGGGCCACGTCGGGTGCTCGTCCTCATGGTCAGGGACCCGGTACGAGTCGGCGGTGGCCCCCTCGCTGGACCACACCCACACCTGCTGGCCGTTGCGGATGATCGTCGTCTCCGAGGCGCGCCCCAGCATCGCGAGGCGTTGCCGCGTCGGCCCGTCGGTCCACACCCGGAGCGTGTTCTCCCCGCTGGCCAGCCCGGCGGCGCTCCCCGAGGACATGGCGCCCATGGGCAGGTCGGGCAGGCCGAGCTCGGCACTGGTGACCACCGTGCCCGAGACCGCAGTGGCGCTCGGCTCCTGCAGGGCCACCAACAGCTCCTCGGCGGTGCGCGGCTCGAGGCCTGCATCGGCGTTCGCGGCCAGCGGGGCAAGGGCAGCCCCGCCCACGAACAGCAGGGTCGCCCCCGCGGGCACTGCCCAGCGCAGCCCGGGGCGTCGGTCGAAGATGTTCATGTCTCCATCATGCGCCTGATCCGCCGGACAGTCATCCTCGACTGTGTGCCGCGTGCGTGGGCAGCAGGCCGCCATCGGCAGCCAGTTGGCTCCGAGCCGGGGTCCTCAGGAGTCCAGCTCGTGGGCGAGGTCGGCCAGCTCGGCGCCACCGGCCATCGCGGCGATGAGCTCGTCGAGCTCGACGTCCTCCTTGAGCCACCGGTTGGTCATCTTGCCGCGGGTGAGGAGCACGAACTCGTCACCGACCATGTACGCGTGGTGCGGGTTGTGGGTGATCAGCACGACCCCGATGCCGCGGTCGCGGGCGTCCTTGACGAACTTGAGCACCCGGCCGGACTGCTTGACGCCCAGCGCGGACGTGGGCTCGTCGAGGATGACGACCTCCGCGCCGAAGTACACAGCGCGCGCGATCGCCACCGCCTGCCGCTCGCCGCCGGACATGGTGCCGATCGGCTGGTCGGGATCGCGGAGGTCGATGCCGAACAGTGTGAGCTCCTCGCGGCAGATCTCCTTGCCCCGGGCGATATCCATGCGCCGGAAGGGCCCCCAGCCCGTCTGCGGCTCGCGGCCGAGGAAGAAGTTGCGCCACACGCTCATCAGCGGGATCGTCGCCAGGTCCTGGAAGACTGTCGCGATGCCTGCATCCCGCGCGTCACTCGGCGACTCGAAGACCGTGGGTTGGCCGCCGACGAACATGGTCCCCGAGTCGTTCTTGTGCACCCCGGACAGAATCTTGATCAGCGTTGACTTGCCGGCGCCGTTGTCGCCGAGCACGCAGGTGATCCGACCGTGGTTGACGCTCATCGACACGCCCTCGAGGGCCACGACGCTGCCGAAAGTCTTGCCGACGTCCTCGAGCCGCAGGTACATGTCCCCCGGTGAGTCCCGACCTGGGCGCTCCGCCGCCGACGGTGTGGTGCCGGTCATGTCGAGCTCCCTCCGGCGCGGTCACGCACCCAGATGTTGAGCATCACCGCTCCGAAGAGGATCAGGCCGAAGAAGGTGAAGCGCCACGTGGAGTCCCACCCGGCGTACTGGATGCCCAGGGTGGTCATCCCCAGGATCAGGGCGCCAAGGCTGGCGCCGACCACCGAACCGGCGCCGCCGGTCATCAGCGTCCCGCCCACCACGGCGGCGATGATGTAGTAGAACTCGTAGCCAGTGCCCTGCCCGGCCGAGACGGACGTCAGCTCGACGGCGTTGATCGTGCCCACCAGAGCAGCCGCGAGCGAGACCGTGACGAACATGGACACCTTGGTGCGGCGGACCGGGACGCCGACGTTGCGGGCGGCGTTCTTGTCACCTCCCACGGCGTAGATCCAGTTGCCCTGCCGCGTGCGCTGCAGCACCCACGTGCCCAGCAGGATCGCGAGCAGCCACCAGCCGACCGAGACCGTCAGGGGCCACGAGGAGTCCAGCCGGGACCCGAACACCCATTGCGCGGCCGAGTAGCCGGTTGCCCGGTCGATTCCGCCGACGCGGACCTGGCCGGTGATCGCCTGGGTGACCCCGGAGTTCACGCCGAGCAGGACGAACATCGTGGCCAGGGTCACGATGAAGCTGGGGAGTCGGGTCCAGGTGACCAGCAAGCCGTTGAGCAGCCCGATGCAGATGGCGAAGACGACCACGATGGCCAGCGCGGGCCAGAACCCCATCCCCGCCTCAGAGATCAGCAGGCCGAGCAGCAGGCCGGTCGACCCGGTCATCACGCCACTGGAGAGGTCCACCTCGCCGCTGATCATCAGCAGCGCGACCGCGCAGGCCATGATCCCGTAGGACGCCGAGACCGACATCCACGACGTGACGCCGGTTGGCGAGTTGAACGTGCCCGTCGTGTCCATCGCGCTGAAGAACAGGAAGACGACGATCGCGGCGATCAGCGCGCCGACCGAGGGGCGCACGAGCATGCGCCGCCACAGCGGTGTGTGCCGGATGCGCTCGTCCGGCTGCGTCGGCGCGGGGGCGGTCGTGGCCATCGACTACCTCGTTCCCTGGTCGGACAGCGCGGCGATCGAGGCCGCGTTCTCCTGCGTGACGAAACTCGGGCCGGTGGCCACGATGGAGTTGGCGCCCACCTCGTTCCGGTTGCGCACCGCGAGCTCGAGGAAGCTCACCGGGAGATAGCCCTGCAGGTAGGGCTGCTGGTCCACGGCGAACTCGATCGAGCCGGCGGCAACCTCGTCGAGGACGTCGGGGCTGATGTCGAAGGTCGCCAGGGTCACGTCCCGGGTCGTGACCTCCTTCAGGGCGGCCATCGCGATGTCTGGGTCAAGGGTCAGGACCGTGTCGGGGGACTGGGCCTGCATGGCCGCGCCGATCTCCAGTGCGGTGCTGCGTGGGTCGGCCTTGCCGGTGACCTGGACGTTGATGACCTCACCACCGTTCTCGGTCATCCCGTCCGCGGCTCCGGCGCAGCGCTCCTGGAGCCCGATGTTGTTCTCCTCGTGCAGGATGCACAGGGCCCTGGTGGCGCCGCCCTCGGCGAGCCTGGTGCCGGCTCCCACGCCGGCTGCCCGCTCGCTCTGCCCCACGTGCGTGATCACGTTGGGCAGCGTCTCGAGCAGGTCCGAGCCGGAGTTCAGGGTGATGATCGGGATGCCGGCGGCCTCCGCCTCGGCCAGGGCGCTGGTGATGGCCCCGATGTCGGGCGCGGACACCGCCAGCGCATCGGCCCCCTGGTTCAGAGCGGCCTTGATCATCTCCGACTGGAGCTTCGCGTCGCCGGCGGATCCCTGGTAGTCCAGCGTGACCTCGGGCAGCGTCGCGGCCGCGTCCTGGGCCCCGTTGCGCACGATCGACCAGAAGCCGCCGTCGTCGCCGTGCGTGATCATGGCGATCCGCATCGGCCCCGTGTGCACGTCCGATTCGTCGCCCACTCTTGCGCGGTTCACGGGGTCGACCGTGCAGGCGGCCAGGACGGGCGCGCAGAGAAGTGCCGCTGCCAGCCGCAGCGGGGCGCGACGCCGGCGTCGCTGCGGCACCGACGAGCCAGCGGGACGCGGGGACATGGGGACCCTCCCAGGTGCGGTTGCCCCACAGGATGACAGAACGTCACGCGCTGTGCGCGCAGGCGCACCACCGCAGTGGCCGCGGGCAGGCCTGGTGTGCCCAGGAGCCGGGTCGAGGTGCCCTGTCGGGCGCCCTACTGCATGTGTCCGTGCTCGCGCTCTGCCTCGAGACGGGCGGCGTATGCGGCCACCTGCGTGCGTCGCTCCATGCCCAACTTCGCCAGCAGTGAGGACACGTAGTTCTTGACGGTCTTCTCGGCCAGGTGCATCGTCTCGCCGATCTGGCGGTTGGTCATCCCCTCGCCGATCAGGACCAGGATCCGGCGCTCCTGCTCGTTGAGCTGGTCGACCTTGGAGTCCGACTGGGCGCCGCTGCGCAGGCGCTCGAGGACCCGCTGGGTCGCGCGCGGGTCGAGCAGGCTGCGGCCGGCGGCCACGGATCGGACCGCCTCGACCAGGTCGTTGCCCTTGATGTCCTTGAGGACATAACCCGAGGCACCCGCCATGATCGCGTCGAACAGGGCCTCGTCATCGGCGTACGACGTGAGCATGAGGCACTGCATGTCGGGCAGCATCGAGCGGGCGTCCCGGCACACCTCGATGCCGGTCCCGTCGGGCAGTCGCACGTCGAGGACCGCCACATCGGGGCGGGCCGCGGGGATGCGGTGCAGCGCATCGGTCGCGGAGCCGGCTTCACCCACGACCTCCATGTCGGACTCGAGGCCGAGGAGGTCGGCGATGCCCCGACGGACCACCTCGTGGTCATCGAGCAGGAAAACCCGGATCGTCATGGCGCAAGTGTGCCCCATCACACGGTCCTGGGCGGAAATCCCGTTCCTGCGAGCCGGGAGGAGTCGATTCCGGACGGTCCGCGGTCCTCGTCGCGAGATGGCGAATGTCCACTATGTGGACGGTTTGCATTCCGACTTTGCGCCCGCTGAAGGGCCGACCTAGCCTGACAGCAACTTCCAAATGGCCCTACCACAGGCCCTTCCCCCTGGGAGCACCGTGTCCGAACTGGTTGCATCCGCACCCCTCGAGGTGCCGGATGTGACAGCCGGAGGCGGCGACTGGTCATGCCCCACCGGGCTCGCCGGGGCGGCGATCGCATGACGCTGCTCGTCGTGGGGATCAACCACCGCTCAGCCCCACTACGGGTCCTGGATGAGGTGGGCCTCTCCCACGACGACGCCGACGGGCTGGCCGCGGACCTGGCCGCCAGCGAGGTCGTGGCTGAGGCGTTGGTGCTTGCCACCTGCAATCGCGTCGAGGTCTACGCCGACGTGACCAGGTTCCACCCCGCCGTCACCACCGTGGCCGACCTCATGGCCAAGTGGACCGGCACGGACCGCGGGACACTCATCGAGCACAGCTATGTGCACTTCGACTCCGCGGCAGTGGCGCACCTGTTCACCGTCGCCTCGGGACTGGACTCGATGGTCGTGGGCGAGGCCCAGATCCTGGGCCAGGTCCGGGCCAGTCTGGGTCGCGGCCAGGACAGTGGGACCGCCGGTCGGGTGCTCAACGGGGTCGGTCAGCAGGCCCTGCGGGTCGGTAAGCGCGTGCACGCCGAGACCGACATCGATCGTTCCGGGGTCTCGGTGGTCTCCGTCGCCCTGGACGCGGCTGAGGAGGTGCTCGGTGACCTGGCCGACCGCCGGGTGCTGCTGGTCGGCGCCGGGTCCATGGGCGCACTGGCCGCATCCACCCTGGCCGCACGCGGGGCCCGGGCGGTGCTCGTGGCCAACCGGACCACAACCGCGGCGCAGCGAGTCGCCGCCGTGATCCCCGGCGGGCGGGCAGTGGAGCTGACCGACCTGCCCGAGACCCTCGCGCAGGTCGACCTGGCGATCCTGTGCACCGGAGCCCAGGACAGCGTGGTCGAGCTGCCCACCGTCATCGCTGCGAGGCAGGGGGTGCCGGCCGGACAGGCGCTGGTCCTGCTCGACCTGGCGCTGCCGCATGACGTCGCCCCAGAGGCTGGCGATCTGCCGGGGGTCACGCTGATCGACCTGGCCACCCTGGGAACGCTGCCGGGATCGGCTGGGTCCGAGGCGGATGTCCGGGCAGCACGTGAGATCGTCGCCGAGGAGGTGCAGGCCCACCTGGCAAGTGTTGCCGGCCAGCAGGTCGAGCCAGTGCTTGTCTCGCTGCGCGCCCACGTCGGTGGCGTCCTGGACGCGGAGATGGAGCGGCTGCGGCTGCGGCTCACCAGCCTGGACGCCGCGGCGATCGCGGAGGTGGAGCGGTCCCTGCGCCGGGCCATGGCCGCCCTGCTGCACCAGCCGACGGTGCGGATGAAGCAACTGGCCGCCGAGCCGGGGGGCGACCGGTACGCGCAGGCGCTCTCGGCGCTGTTCGACCTCGATCCGTCCCTGCCCGCGTCCGTGCTGGACCCGGCGGCCGACCTTGATCCCGGCAGCGGTCCCAGCAGCACCCACAGGATGCGGGGTGCGTCATGATCGCCCCGCCCGTCGACGTCCCGAGCCCGGCCCCGCTGCGCCTGGCCACGCGTCGCTCCGCCTTGGCGATGGCGCAGTCGCGACAGGTCGGCGAGCAGCTCGCTGCCCTGACCGGCCGCCCCCTGGAACTGGTCGAGGTGACCTCCCAGGGCGATGTCGACCCAGCCCCGCTGACGCAGATCGGCGGCACGGGGGTCTTCGTGGTCGCGGTGCGTCAGGCCGTCGTTGACGGTCGGGCGGACGTGGCCGTCCATTCGTTGAAGGACCTCCCGACGGCCGACGACGCCCGACTGCGGATCGCCGCGGTCCCGCCGCGAGCCGACCCCCGCGATGCGCTGGTCGCCCGGGACGGAGCAACGCTGTCCGACCTGCCCAGTGGGGCCCGCATCGGCACTGGGTCGCCCCGACGTCGCGCGCAGATCGTGGCGGTGCGACCCGACGTGGAGGTTGTCGACATCCGCGGCAACGTCGACACCCGGATGGCTCGGGTGATCGGCTCCCCCGGGAGTACCGGCCACGGTGCCACCGAATCGGCCGGCGACCTCGATGCGGTGGTCCTGGCGGCTGCCGGGCTCGCCCGCCTGGGCCGTGCGGCGAGCATCACCGAGACCATCGATCCGGAGCGGGTCATGCCTGCCCCCGGTCAGGGTGCGCTTGCCGTCGAGGTGCGCGCCGACCTGGATTCCGATCCCGGGGTCGATACCAGCGCCACGGCGCTCACAGATGCCCTCCGACGCCTCGACGACCCGCACTCGCGGGTCGCTGTGGCAGCGGAGCGGTCATTCCTGGCAGCCCTCGAAGCCGGTTGCTCGGCGCCCATCGGGGCGCTGGCAGTCATCGAGGACGGCCCGGAGCCAACAGTGCACCTGCGTGCAGTCCTGGCCCGCCCGGACGGCTCGCTGGTCCGCATGTCCAGCAGCGGTCCGATCGAGCAGGCTGTGCTCATCGGTCGACGCCTCGCCGGCGAGGTGCTCGCCGGCACGCACGGGGTGCTCGACCCGGCAGCGACGACCAGCCCGACCACCGACCGTGGTCCCACCACCGCCACCGGCCCCTTCACGGCCGACGGCCCGATCCCAGCCCGCAGAGGGAGCATCGAATGAACGCGTCGACGACAACACAGGTCGCACTGGTCGCAGCCGGACCGGGTGACCCGGGTCTGCTCACCGTGTGCGCCGTCGGGCTGCTCAACGACTCGGAGGTGGTCGTGACGGACCCGGAGTGCGAGCCGATCGCCCGGGCCCACGCGGGTCCAGATGCCCAGATCCTGGTCGCAGTCGATGACGAGGGCAACGCCGCGGATCACGTCGACCGTGTGCAGCTCGTCATCGAGCCGGCGAAGCAGGATCGCCGGGTCGTGCGCCTGATGGCCGGCGATCCGGTGCTGGACGGCTCGCTGGCCCTCGAGGCTGCGGAGCTGGCCAAGGAGGGCATCGCCTACGACATCGCTCCGGGGGTGTCGACGGTCACAGGGTCGGCCGCCTATGCCGGCTTCTCGCTGACCGGCGGGCACGCCCGTGAGGTGCGTGTGGTCAACGCCCACGACACCGAGGTCGATTGGCCGAGCCTTGCCGACCCGCACGCGACGGTCGTCGTCCTCGACGGTGCCGAACAGGCTCTGGACATCTGCCGGGTGCTGACCATCGCCGGGCGGGACCCACGCACGCCGGTGGCGATCACGCGCAACTGCACCACTGTCGACCAGCGGTCGATCCTGACCACCCTCGGCGAGGTGTCGGCGGCGGTGAAGGCAGCCAAGGGCCAGGTCGGCCCCGGAGTCCTGGTGGTCGGCGAGGTCGTCAGCCAGTGCGCCCAGCTGGCCTGGTTCGAGAACAAGCCACTGTTCGGCTGGCGGGTGCTGGTGCCGCGGACCAAGGAGCAGGCCGGTGCCCTCTCCGAGCAGCTGCGCCACTACGGGGCCGTGCCAGTCGAGGTGCCGACCATCTCGGTCGAGCCGCCCCGGACCCCCCAGCAGATGGAGCGCGCCGTCCACGGGCTCGTCTCGGGCCGCTACCAGTGGGTGGCCTTCACGTCCGCGAACGCCGTCCGTGCGGTCAAGGAGCGCTTCGACCAGTACGGCCTGGACTCGCGCAGCTTCGCGGGCCTGAAGGTGGCGGCGGTCGGCGAGCAGACCGCAGAGCTGCTGCGCTCGTTCGGGATCGTCCCCGACCTCGTTCCCGCCGGTGAGCAGTCCACCGCTGGCCTGCTCGAGGAGTGGCCCGAGTTCGACGAGGTCCTCGACCCCATCGACCGCGTGTTCCTGCCCCGGGCCGACATCGCCACCGAGACCCTGGCCGCCGGGCTCAGCGAGCTGGGCTGGGAGGTCGACGACGTCACCGCCTACCGCACGGTCCGCGCCGCCCCGCCCGCGGCCGAGATCCGCGAGGCCATCAAGGGGGGCGGCTTCGACGCCGTGCTCTTCACGTCCTCGAGCACCGTGCGCAACCTCGTCGGCATCGCCGGCAAGCCGCACTCCTCCACTGTCGTGGCCTGCATCGGACCGCAGACGGCCAAGACCGCCGAGGAGAACGGCCTGCGGGTCGACGTGCTGTCCGAGACCCCGAGTGTCGCCGAGCTGGCAGCAGCGCTCGCCGACCATGGTGAGGCCCTGCGCCGGTCCGCCCTGGAGCATGGCGAGACCGCGTGGCGGCCCGGTCGCCGGCGCGGTGGCTCGCGGCGCCGGGCGACCTGAGGTGCCCTACCCGCAGGAGCGTCCCAGGCGCCTGCGCGGCTCCGCGGCGCTGCGCCGGCTGACGGCCGAGACCCGACTCGACCCCGCTGAGCTCGTCCTGCCCCTGTTCGTCCGGGAGGGCGCCGGCGAGCCCGTGCCGATCGCCTCGATGCCGGGGGTGGTGAACCACACCCGCGACTCGCTCCGGGTCGCTGCGGAGCAGGCTGCTCACGCCGGGCTCGGCGGGGTGATGCTCTTCGGCGTCCCGCGCACCCGGGACGCGACCGGGACCGGCGCGACTGATCCGCAGGGGATCCTCAACCTCGCCGTTCGCGACGTCGTGGCTGAGGTCGGTGGCGACGTCGTCGTCATGGCCGACCTGTGCCTGGACGAGTTCACCGACCATGGCCACTGCGGAGTGCTCGCCGAGGACGGTGCCGCAGCCGGGACCGTGGACAACGACGCGACCCTGGCGCGGTACGCGCAGATGGGTCTCGCGCTGGCCGCGGCCGGGGCCGACGTGGTGGGGGCCTCGGGGATGATGGACGGCCAGGTCGCGGCGGTGCGCGGCGCGCTTGACGACGCCGGGAACCGCGACACGGTGATCCTCGCGTACGCAGCCAAGTACGCCTCGGCCCTCTACGGACCGTTCCGGGAGGCCGTCGACTCGGCGCTGACGGGGGACCGGCGCACCTACCAGCAGGATCCCGCCAACCGGCGGGAGTCGACGCGTGAGGTCGCCCTCGACGTCGCCGAGGCCGCGGACATCGTGATGATCAAGCCGGCGGGCACGAGCCTGGACGTGATCGCCGATGTCGCGGCCAGTGTCGACATCCCACTTGCGGCGTACCAGGTGTCCGGGGAGTACTCCATGCTGGAGGCCGCCGCGGCGCAGGGCTGGATCGACCGGGAGCGCGCGATCCTCGAGTCGCTGACCGTGATCCGGCGCGCGGGTGCAGGCATCGTGCTCACCTACTGGGCCGCAGAGGTCGCCAGTTGGCTCGCCTCAGGACGTGCCGAGCTGCTGCTCGGTCATCGCGCCGGGGGCACATCGTGAACCCTGGCTCGCCGCGCACCGCGGCGCACGGGCGCACCGCGGCCAGCGAGGCGTGGTTCACGCGTGCTCGGGTGGTGGCCCCAGGCGGGGTCAACTCCCCCGTGCGGGCGTTCCGGGCGGTGGGCGGCACGCCACGGTTCATGGCCTCGGGGTCGGGCCCCTACCTGACCGACGTCGACGGGAACTCCTACGTCGACATGGTCTGCTCCTGGGGCCCGATGATCCTGGGCCACGCGCATCCGGCCGTCGAGACGGCCGTGGCTGCTGCGATCGCACGTGGCTTCTCCTTCGGGACGCCGGGGCCGGCTGAGGTCGAGCTGGCCGAGGAGATCGTGGGCCGGGTGGCCCCGGTGGAGATGGTCCGCCTGGTCTCCTCAGGCACCGAGGCGACGATGTCGGCCATTCGCCTGGCTCGGGGCTTCACCGGACGCCCGCTGGTCGTGAAGTTCGCCGGCTGCTACCACGGGCATGTGGACTCGCTGCTGGTCGCCGCCGGCTCGGGCGTGGCCACCCTCGGGCTGCCGGACTCCCCCGGTGTCACGGCCGGCCAGGCCGGCGACACTGTGGTCCTGGCCTACAACGACCTGGTTGCGCTCGAGGCCCTGTTCGCCGAGCGGGGTGACCAGATCGCCGCCGTCATCACCGAGGCGGCTGCCGCCAACATGGGGGTCGTGCCGCCGGATCCCGGCTTCAACGCTGCGATCGCCAGGCTGTGTGCCGCGCACGGGTCGCTGTTCATCTATGACGAGGTGATGACCGGGTTCCGGGTGGGTGCGGCCGGGCACTGGGGCCTGACGGGAGCGGTCGAGGGCTGGGCGCCGGACCTGTTCACCTTCGGCAAGGTCATGGGCGGCGGGCTGCCAGCGGCCGCCTTCGGTGGTCGGGCCGACGTCATGGGCATGCTCGCGCCGTCCGGTCCGGTCTATCAGGCCGGCACGCTGGCCGGGAACCCGATCGCCGCCACCTGTGGGCTCGCAACCCTGCAGGCGTGCGACGCGGACGTGTATGCCCATCTCGACGGGGCTGGGCGACAACTCGGTGAGGCACTCGGGGCTGCCTTCACGAGCGCCGGTGTGGCCCATCGTGTGCAGTCCGCCGGCAATCTCTTCAGCGTCTTCTTCACCGACCAGCCCGTGCGCGACTACGCCGGTGCCGCATCGCAGGAGGCCTGGCGCTACCCGGCCTTCTTCCACTCGATGCTCGATTCGGGCGTGTACCTGCCGCCCTCGGCGTTCGAGGCGTGGTTCGTCTCGGCCGCCCATGACCAGGCCGCGCTCGACCGGGTGATCGCGGCTCTGCCCGCTGCCGCCCACGCTGCGGCCGCGGCGCGACCGGATGACGGCCCAGCCCGATGACCGACAATGGGTACCGACCCAGGACCCGCGAGATGAGGGAGCTGCCATGACCGAGCGCACCACTGTCCACCTGTTGCGCCACGGTGAGGTGGAGAACCCGGAGGGTGTGCTCTACGGCCGCCTGCCGGACTTCCACCTGTCAGACCTCGGTCGCCAGATGGCCGACCGGGCCGCCCTGACGCTGGCCGATCGCGACATCACCGTCGTGACGGCCTCGCCGCTGGAGCGTGCCCAGGAGACCGCCGCACCGACAGCTGACCTGTTCGGCCTGACGGTCGGCACCGACGACAACCTCATCGAGGCCGACAACATCTTCGAGGGCAAGGTCGTGGGGGTCGGTGACGGCGTGCTCAAGCAGCCCAAGACGTGGCGGTACCTCTGGAATCCGGCGACCCCCTCCTGGGGTGAGCCCTATCGGGAGATCGCCACCCGGATGCGCTCCGCGGTGCGGCGTGCCCGCGATGAGGCACGTGGCCACGAAGCGCTTCTGGTCAGCCACCAGCTGCCGATCTGGGTCTGCCGGCTCGATGCCGAGGACCGCAGCTTCATCCACGACCCGCGCAAGCGGCAGTGCAACCTGGCATCCCTGACGTCGTTCACGTTCGAGGACAATCGCTTCGTCGCGCTGTCCTACACGGAGCCGGCGGCCGACCTGGCCGCCCGGGCCTCGAAGGCCAAGGGCGCCTGATGCCGGGACGCACCCTGCGCCCGCGCGCGATCGCCCTGCTGGCGATCGGCGTGCTGATGGCGGGGTGCGCGGCGCAGGTGGATGCTGGTGAGCCGGTGTCCGGCAACGTGGCCGAGCAGGGGTACGTCTCCGGTGACGGCACGACGACGATCGTCGCCGGGTCCGACCGCGACCCTGCCCCGGACCTGTCCGGCATCACCCTGGCAGGTGATCCGTTCGTCCTGTCCGACCATCTCGGCGAGGTGGTCGTGCTCAACGTGTGGGCCTCGTGGTGTGCGCCGTGCCGGGCTGAGGCCCAGGACCTCCAGCAGGTCTGGAGCGAGGTCCAGGAGTCCGGCGTGCAGTTCGTCGGGCTCAACACCCGCGACTCGCAGGCCGCCGCTGATGCCTTCGTCGACCGGTTCGGCCTGACCTACCCCAACGTCGTCGACACGGATGGCAGCCGGCAGCTGCTCTTCCACGAGACGCTGCCTCCGGCCGCGATCCCGTCAACGATCGTGATTGACCGTGCCGGTCGGGTGGCCGGTCGGGCCATCGGCGAGGTCGATCGCTCCCGGCTGCTGGGCATGATCGAGCCGATCCTGGCCGAGGAGTCCTGATGTCACCGGCGGCACTGGCCGGCCTGCCCCTGGGGGTGGGCGAGATCGTGTCGTCGGGGTCACTGATCATCGCGATCCCACTGGCCATCCTGGCTGGGCTGGTCAGCTTTGCCAGCCCGTGCGTGCTGCCCCTGGTGCCCGCGTACCTGTCCTACGTCACAGGCCTCACGGGTGCGGAGCTGGCTGAGGCCCGGTCCGCACCTGCAGCGGTCACCGCGCCCGCTGCAACCGGGTTGCCCGGCGCGAGCAGTGCACCAGCTCCGGTATCTGCAGGCGCCCGGCTGCCCGCCCGGCGCCGGGTCGTGATCGGGACGCTGGCATTCATCCTGGGGTTCAGCGTGGTGTTCGTGTCCTATGGCGCGCTCTTCGGCGGCCTGGGCGCCCAACTCCTGACCCACCAGGAGGTCATCACCAGGGTCCTGGGGGTCGTCGTGATCGTCATGGGCCTGGGGTTCATCGGTGTGGTGCCCAGCCTGCAGCGTGAGGCCCGCCTGCACCATCGGCCGGCGCGCGGGCTCTGGGGTGCCCCACTGCTCGGAGCGGTGTTCGCCCTCGGCTGGACCCCGTGCATCGGCCCCACGCTCGCCGCCGTGCAGAGCCTGGCCTTCACCGAGGGGTCGGCTGCGCGCGGGGCGCTGCTGTCGCTGGCCTACTGCATCGGGTTGGGACTGCCGTTCCTGGTCATCGGCCTGGCCATGGAGCGTGGGCTGGGAGCCCTCGCGTGGGCCCGGCGCCACACCCGGGTGATCCAGTGGGTGGGTGGCGTGAGCCTCGTCCTGCTCGGTCTGGCCATGGTCACCGGCGTGTGGGGTTCACTCTCGATCGCCATGCGTGGCTGGATCTCCGGATTCGAGGTGCCCCTGTGAGCACCGGCATCGGGTACGGCGACGGCGACGGGGTCGGGCCGGGCGAGGTCCTGCTGGGTGACGCGACCCCCGACGAGCAGCTGGCGCTCACCGCGGATTGGGGGTCTGCGCGGCGGCGGCGTTCGGTCGGACCGCGGCTCGGGCCAACCGGTTGGCTGCGCTGGACCTGGCGGCAGTTGACCAGCATGCGCACCGCGCTGGCACTGCTGCTGCTGCTGGCGCTGGCCGCGATCCCGGGATCGGTCCTGCCGCAACGGGCCACGGATCCGCTGGCCGTGAATGCCTGGATCGAGCGCAACCCGGGTGCCGCCCCGGTGCTGGACGAGCTCGGACTCTTCGAGGTCTTCTCGGCACCGTGGTTCGCCGCGATCTACATCCTGCTCTTCCTGTCGCTGATCGGCTGCGTGCTTCCGCGCGTGGCGGCGCACTGGCGCTCCATGCGGGCCCCGACGCCGCCTGCTCCCCGCCGACTCGATCGCCTTGCCGACTCCCGGGCCTGGACCACGGGGGACCCCGACGTCCTGGCCACGGCCGAAGCCGCGCTGCGGGCCGACCGATGGCGGGTCACCCCGGGGCAGGGCTCCCTGGCCGCCGAGAAGGGATTCACCCGGGAGACCGGCAACCTGCTGTTCCACATCGCCCTGCTGCTCATCCTCGTCGGGGTCGCCCTGGGGGCGCTGTTCGGGTGGAAGGGCACGGTGATCGTGCGCGCGGGCAACGGGTTCGCCAACACCCTGACCCAGTACGACTCCTTCTCCCCGGGGCGGCTCACCGCTCCTGACCGGCTTCCCCCGTTCTCGTTCACCATGACCGACTTCACGGCCACCTTCGAGCGTGACGGGTCCCAGCGGGGTGCCCCGCGCTCGTTCGCCGCGACCCTCGCCTACCGCAGCGAGCCCGAGTCCGCGCTCGAGGCGCGGGTGGTCTCGGTGAACTCGCCGTTGCGGGTCGACGGGGCCAAGGTGTTCCTGGTCGGTCACGGCTACGCCCCGCACCTGCGGGTGACGGACTCGACCGGTCGGGTGGTCCTCGATGACACCGTCGTGTTCCTGCCCCAGGATGGCAACTTCGCCTCGACCGGGGTGGTCAAGTCCCCCGACGCTGAGCCCCAGCTGGGACTGCAGGGGCTGTTCACCCCGACTGCAGCGCTCAACGAGGAGCTCGGTCCGCACTCGACGTTCCCAGCCCCCGATGACCCGGCGGTGTTCTTCTCCGCCTGGACCGGAGACCTCGGACTCGACGATGGCACGCCCAGCAACGTGTTCACCCTCGACACCGACGGACTGGAGCAGATCGGGCTCTCGGCCGTGCGCCCCGGGGAGACCTGGGAGCTGCCCGGCGGCGCCGGGACCGTGGAGTTCGTCGGGTTCGACCGCTGGGCGTCGTTCACCATCTCGCGCGACCCGGGCAAGGGCTTGGCACTGGCGGCCGCGATCGCTGCCATCGTGGGCCTGAGCCTGTCGCTGTTCGTCCGTCGGCGCCGGATCTGGGTCCGGGTGGACCGGGAGCCGGGTACCGACGGGACCGCTAGCCTTGACCAGTACCGGGTGCAGGTGGCCGGCCTGACCCGCTCGGACTCGGCGGACGTCGGCGCCGAGGTGGACCAGCTCGTGGCACAACTCGGTGGACCTACGGATGGGGAGGACGAGCGATGACGCTCGCTGCGTGGAGCAACGTGTTCGTGTACGCCTCGATGGCCATGTACGCGCTGGCGATGGTTGCCTTCGCGGCATCCTTCGCGTCCGCGCGGGTGGGACCGGCAGCGATGCCGACGTCGACTCGTCGTGGCGCCGATGCCCCTGCCAAGGTCGGCGTCGACGCGGACTCCGATGACCTCGCGGTCGTGGCCGCCCCGCGGGACTCCGCAGCTGGGGTGGACGGTGCCGGCCAGCAGGATGACCCAGCAGGGCTCGCAGCCGCGGCACGTGCCCGGGCGCAGGCCCGTGGCGCCTCGGGTTCCAGGCCCGACCTGCCTCGCCCGGAGTCGACTGAGCCGCTGCCACCGGGGCGCCGGGCCGGGAACATCGGGATGTCGCTGACCTGGGTGGCCTTCGCGCTGCTGGTCGTCGCGCTGCTCACGCGTGCGGCCTGGGCGGGGCGCGCCCCCTGGGGCAACATGTACGAGTTCTCGCTGGCGTCGGCGGCTGCGATCACCGGGGTGTTCCTGGTCGTGTCATTGCGCCGGGACGTGCGCTGGATGGGCCTGCTCGTCGTGATGGCCAGCCTCATCACCCTCGGAGTGGCTGTCCTGCTGCTGTACAACGACAGCCCGCAGTTGGTCCCCGCGCTGAAGTCCTACTGGCTGGTGATCCACGTCTTGGCGGCGATCGTCGCCGGCGGTGCGTTCACGGTCGGAGCCGCGGCCACCGTCCTGTACCTGGCCGCCGACCGGGCCGAGCGGGACTCCGCCGGTACTGGGCCCAAGGCACTGTCCGGGTGGCGCGGGTCGATCAGGTCGGCCAACTCGGGTGCCGCTGCGTGGGTTGCCGCGCGGATCCCGGACGCCGCATCCCTGGACGCCATGGCCTACCGGGTCAATGCCTTCGTGTTCCCGCTGTGGACGTTCGCGGTCATCGCGGGTGCCATCTGGGCCGAGGACGCGTGGGGCCGCTACTGGGGCTGGGACCCCAAGGAGACCTGGGCGTTCATCACCTGGCTGGTGTACGCCGGCTACCTGCACGCCCGAGCGACTGCGGGGTGGCGGGGGCGCAAGGCGGCCATGATCGGGCTGGTCGGCTTCGCCTGCTTCCTGATCAACTTCTTCGGCGTCAACCTGTTCGCAAGTGGGCTGCACTCCTACGCGGGAGTCTGACGCGACCCCGGCGCCCCCCGTGCAGGGTGCGACCGGTCACTCCTCGAGGCGGCCAGCCCCCTGCGCCTCGCCCTCGTGGCGGTGTCGCCAGCCGTCAACGCTGCGCTCGAGGTTCAGGGCGGCGTCGTTGCGCTGCTTCATGAACAGGAACAGGCTGATGACCCCGGAGATGAGCACGGCGGAGAAGGCCAGCAGCCAGCCACGCATCCCGATCAGGTAGAGGAACCCGCCAACAGCGACCAGGGCCAGCAGGCGCAGCACCGCGTAGCGGCTGCCGGCGTGCGGGACTGGCGCGAGGGGCTGCGGCTGATCGGGCTCGGCTGCGGGGGCGCCTGCCGAGGGGTCGGGCAGTGCTTCGGCGGTGTCGGGGGTACTCGCCAGGGACTCAGGATCGCTCATGGGCCCCGAGCCTACGCCCGGCCCGGGGCGCGGCAAGCGGGGGTCCGGCGGTCAATCCCGCGCCCCGGGGTGGGCGGGCATCGGCGCACTGGTGGCTGGAACCGCCGTCGCGGGCTAGCCTTGGGGGCATACGCGAGAAGGGGTCCAAGTGGGTAGGTTCGTGCTCGGGGTCGCCATCCTCACGCTGTACATCTACGCAATCGTGGACTTGGCCCGTGCACCGTCGCGCGAGGTCCGGATGTTGCCGAAGTGGCTCTGGGTGATCGTGGTCGTTCTGGTGGTCATCGCAGGTCCGGCTCTCTACATCGCCCTTGGCCGACCCCGTGTCGACTATCCCGGCTCCGGTGGGGACGGTGGTGGCGGTTCGGGTGGTCGCGGGCCGGGTCCCCGCGGGCCGGTGGCACCTGATGACGATCCCGAGTTCCTCAAGCGACTCGACGAGCAGTCGTGGTCGGCGCGCATGGAGCAGCTCCGTCGGGAGCGCGAGGGCGGGGGCCCACCCACCGGCGATGAGGACTCGACTCCGAGCACCTAGCCCGGACTTGCTGTGCACAACTATGTTGTGCACAATCTACTCATGACTGACACCACGATCTTTGACCTGTCCGCCAACTCCAACCGCGGCGAGGAGATTGACTTCGCCCAGTTCCAGGGCCGCCCGATGCTCCTGGTGAACACCGCAAGCAAGTGTGGCTTCACCCCGCAGTACGACGGGCTGCAGGAGCTGCACGAGAAGTACGGCCCCCAGGGCCTGGTCGTCATCGGCCTGCCGTGTGACCAGTTCGCCAACCAGGAGCCCGGTGACGATGCCGAGATCGAGGAGTTCTGTCGCCTCAACTTCGGGGTCACGTTCTCGCTGACCACGAAGGTCGACGTCAACGGCAAGAACACCCACCCGGTGTTCGCCTTCTTGCGCGAGCGCACGGGCGGACTGCTCGGGTCGAGCATCAAGTGGAACTTCACCAAGTTCCTGGTCGCGCCCGACGGTCAGACCGTCAAGCGCTACTCGCCGCGCACCGACCCCGCCAACCTCGCTGACGACATCGAGGCGCTGCTGGTCGACGCGGCGGCGTGAACCTCCCCGCCCGCGGGTTGCACCACCAGCAGCGGGTGCTGGGTCCATGAGCCTTCCCCAGCTGAGGCTCGACAACCAGTTGTGCTTTCTGTTCCACCGGATCAGCCGGGAGCTGACGGCCGCCTATCGGCCGCTGCTCGCGGACCTGGGGCTGACCTACCCGCAGTACCTGGTGATGCTCGTGCTCTGGGAGGACGACGGACTCGGAGTCAGTGAGATCGGCCAGCGCCTCGCCCTGGACTCCGGGACACTGTCGCCGCTCCTGCGCCGCCTGGCGTCGGCTGGGCTGGTGGAACGGCGCCGGGCAGGATCCGACGAGCGGCGAGTCAGCATCCATCTGACCCCGGCAGGTCGGGCCCTGGAGGCTCGGGCTGCCGGGGTTCCGGCGGCGCTGGCTGCGCAGCTGGCCGACGATGACGTCGAGTACGACCAGGCCCGCGCTGGTCTGCGGGACCTGGCCGATCGACTCGAACGTGCGCGTACTTCCGCTGGGCCCGACGGTCAGGGGTAGCCGGCGAGGTCAGGGGCTCATCGTCCAGGCGCCGTCGTAGGACAGCACCTCCTCGACGAAGGCATCCTCGGCGTCGGCCGGCAGCGTCGGCCGGGCGATGAGCGCCAGGGCGCCCTTCTGCTGCTCCGGGGTGGCGGCAGGCTGGCCGTGCAGGGTGACCGCGTACTCCGCGAGGTCCTGGACGAACACCGCGAACATCCGGTCCACGTGGGCCTCGGTGAGATCGCTGAGGTCGGACACGGAGTCGGGCCGTGCTCCCTGCGGGTCATCGGACAGCGCCAGGCCAGCGGCCTCGGCCACGAGCTGGGCGTAGACCACCTGGGTGAACAGCTGCCCGAGGGTCAGCAGGAAGTCGAGGTCCTCGGACTGCTCCTTCGACGGCGGGGAGCTCATCAGCAGCATGCCCAGGGCCTGCATCTGGTCGACGAACGTGGCCACGTTGGGCAGGTGGGCGAAGCGGGCGAAGGCCGGGCGCGGGTCGTGGAACTCGATCTTCCCGAGCCCTGCGGCCGGGCCCTGCGCGAACAGGTAGGAGTCGTCAGCCGGTTCGCGGCGCACCCCGACGGGCTCGTAGGAGCCTGCCCCGCCCGCGGCGGCCATCATGTACTTCGGCAGGAACTTCAGCACCAGTGCGAGGTTCACATGCACCGTGCCCTCGAGCTTGGGCAGGGCGCGGATATCGCGAACCGCAGACTCGAAGTAGGTGTCCTTCTCGAACCCGCGGGCGGCGATGACCTCCCACAGAAGGTTGACGACCCGTTCGCCCTCGCTGGTGACCTTCAGCTTCATGATCGGGTTGAAGAGCAGGAAGCGGCGGTCCTCCGGCGAGGCCGCGCGGAAGTAGTCCGCCGAGCGCGCCGCGAACATCTTCATGGCCAGGAGGCGGGCGTAGGAGTCGGCCAGCATGCGCCGGACGTGCGGGAACGTCGTGACCCGCCGGCCATAGAGGATGCGGTTGTTCGCGTGGGCGACTGCCTCGTAGAACGCATGCTCGGCGATGCCGATCGAGCCCCACCCGAGGTTGACCTTGCCCACGTTGACCGTGGCCAGCGCGGCATCCCACGCCGGGCGACCCACGTGCAGCAGGTCGTCGGTGCTCACCGGGTAGTCGTGCAGCACGAACTCCGCGACGTACATCTGGGCCGCGACGGTGTTCTTCACCAGCTCGTAGCCCGGGTGCTTGGTGTCGGCGAGGAAGAAGACGTACTCGCCGGGGTGGTCGGGATCGTCGTCGGCGAACTTGCCGAAGACGCTGACGCGCGCTGCCTCGTTCCCGTTGCCGATGTAGTACTTGCCGCCATTGGCCACCCACCCGTCACCGGAGCGGGTCAGGATCATGTCGGTGGAGTAGATGTCAGCGCCGTGGGTGCGCTCGGACAGGCCGAACCCGAAGATCCCCCCCTCAGCCAGCAGCTGGCCCACGAGCCTGCGAGCGCCCTCGTTCGCGCTGGTCCACACCGGCCCCAGCCCCAGCATGCTGACCTGCCAGGTGTACCAGTGGCCCAGTGAGTAGAGGCCCAGGATCTCGTTGAGCTCGTTGATCCGGGCGGTGTCCCACCGGGTCTGCGGGGCACCCTCGAGCAGGGCGCCGACGTTGGCCGGCGTGGCGACCCCGGAGAACAGGCCACGCTCGGCGTTGAAGTCCAGGAAGTCCTGGTACCAGGTCCCGGCGTGGTTCTCGTCCTTCATCTCCGCCAGGCCCTTGGCCTCGAAGAAGGCCACCAGGTCCTTCATCGCGGCGCGGCTGCCCTCGTCGAGGAACGCAGGGTCGTAGGACGCGGGGTTGAACAGCAGCATGGGGGCCTCCTGGCGCGGGTGGGGTGCAGACGCGGGTTCGCGGGATTCGAGGCTACTGCGAGCCAGACCGACCCGCCCGCCCGGGTCCATGGATCACCGACTGGCTGGGCGATGCATGGCTCAGGTGGCTAGGGCGCCAGCCGCGATCCCGGCAGCCAGGAGGATGCCGTAGACCAGCAGCAGGCGGCCGGTGGCCACCAGCACGGGGACCAGGGCGCCACCAGCGGCACCCGCATGCACCGCACGCAGCGGGGCGACTGCCGCCGGGAGTGCGCCCAGACCGAGCAGTCCGGCAACCGGCCAATCCTGGGAGTTGACCAGCCCCAGGATCCCGATCAGTAGCGGGACGCCCAGCGCCAGCAGGACCAGGGCCGAGAAGAGGCGCCGGGTCGCGGGGTCACCGATGCGCACTGCCAACGTCCGCTTGCCGGCCATCGTGTCCCCGGGGATGTCGCGGAGGTTGTTCACCACGAGGATCGCGCAGGACAGGGCCCCGACACCGATCCCGCACACCCAGGCCAGCGCACTGACGAACCCCACCTGGACCACGGCCGTGCCGCCCACGGCGACCAGGCCGAAGAACACGAACACGAAGACCTCGCCGAGTCCGGCGTAGCCGTAGGGGCGCGGCCCACCGGTGTAGGTCCAGGCCGCGACGATGGCGGCGGCGCCGACGAGCAGCAGCCACCACAGGCCGCTGAGCGCGACCAGGGCCAGGCCGGCGACCCCAGCCACGGCGAAGCTCAGCAGTGCTGCGCGCTTGACGGCGAATGGTGCCGCGAGCCCCTGGCCGACCAGCCGCACCGGACCCACGCGCTCGGCGTCCGTGCCGCGGATCCCGTCGCTGTAGTCGTTGGCGTAGTTGACCCCCACCTGCAGGGCGAGGGCCACGACCAGGGCCAGCAGCGCCCGGTCCCACACGGCACCGTCGTCCCACATCGCCACGGCGGTGCCGACGAGGACGGGGGCGAGGGCTGCCGGGAGGGTGCGCGGCCGCGCCCCGGCGATCCACTGGCTGGGCGTGGTCATCGGTTTCCTCTCCCCAGGCGCTGTGCCCACTCCTGCACTGCCCGCCGGTCCACCTTGCCGGACTCCATGGTCGGCAGGCTGGGGACCATGTGCACCTCGCGGGGCCGGGCCGCCCGGCCCAGTGCGGCCTCCACGGCGATCGCGAGCTCCTCGGCCAGGGCCTCGTCCGTCCCGGAGCGCTCGGCGAACGCGGGGACGACCGCTGCCACGAGGTGACTGCCCCACGCAGGGTCGTCCAGGGCGACCACCTCGGCCTGCGTGACCCGGTGGTCATCGGCCAGATGGGCCCGGACGGCGCTGAGCGACACCGACGTGCCGGCCACCTGCACCACGTCGTCGGCCCTGCCCCGGACCCGGATCGATCCATCGGGGGCGACGTGCCCGAGGTCGTCGGTGCGGAATCGCCGCTGCCCGTCCCGACCGATCGACCACCGATCCTGCTCCCGGTCGTCCCGGTAGCCCAGGGCCACTTGGGCAGCGCTGATCGTCAGACGACCGTCGTCGTCGGCCTCGACCTCGACTCCGGGCAGCGGGCGACCGTCGAACACCGCGCCTCCACATGTCTCGGTCATGCCGTAGGACGTGGCGACCGGCACGCCCGAGCGGAGCAGGCGGTCGACCAGCGCCGGCGGGACAGCTGACCCCCCCACCAGGACCGCGTCGTACTGCCCGAGCAGGTCCCGCCCGGTGGATCCCGCGTCATCCAGCGTCGCGAGCATCGCCGGGACGAGCGAGACCGCCATCGGGCGCCCGGCGGACCGGCTGCGCGTGCGGGCCTCGGCCGTGGCCCGCGCGAAGGTGTTGACGGTGAACCGAGTGGCCCCGCCCAGGCTGGCCACCGCCACCGGGGTCGTGCCGGCCAGCACCGACCGGACTGCCACCATCAGCCCGCCGGCATGGTGCAGCGGCAGGGCGGCGACCCACTGGTGTCCCTCCGGGTGCGCGAAGCGGGCGGCGAAGGCCGCGGCGGCGGCTCGAAGGGCTGGTGCCGGGAGCAGCACCCCGGCTGGATGCCCGGTCGATCCGGAGGTCGACGCCACCACGGCCACCTCCGACGCGACGGCCGCGCCGGGCACCACGGCGGCGCGGATCAATGCCCGGTACGCCGCGGACCCGGACCCCGGGAGGAGGGCGATCGCCGGACCGGCCCCGTTCATCGCACTGGTCAGTGCGGGCATCAGGACGGCCAACCCCGCCTCGCCCGTGGGGATCTCCAGGCCGACGCAGGGACGGGAGAGCGCCGTCGTGGGAACGGCCTCGACGATATCCATTGCGGTCACAGGGTAGGGCGGTTCGGTGCGCTGCTGCCCATTTGGCTGGCCAATCACGTCGGCGATGTCCAGGAATCGCACCATTTCCAGGGACAACCTAAAGCTTGGCTCACCAAACCCTTGACAGCCTCGTTCCGCCACCACAACGATGTGGGCTTGAGCCCAAGGGCTGTTCGATGGGCTGGACAACGCGCCAGGGAGTTTCATGCGAAGAGCCAGGGGAGTTGCCGGCGGTGAGCACGTGCCGTTGTCGCGCTCGCTGACTGCGCAGTTGCTCACGCTGGCGATGGTCGCCACGATGCTGACGATCCTGCCCCCGATGGGCCCTGCTTCTGGGGCGAGCGCCGCCGCTGCCTCCGAGCCGGAGTCGGCCGCCCCAGTCGGGCCGAGCGCCGTCGAGGCGAACACCCCTGAGGCACCTGAGCCGACAACGAAGCCCGCCGCCGTGGCCCTCGAGGTCCTGGTTGCTGCCGCCTCCTACTGGCCGGGCCACGAGGCCGAGTTGCTCGAAGGCATCCAGATCGAGGTCCAGAATCTCCCGGACGGCGAGGTAGGGACCGCGACCGGTACCCGGATCGTGCTCGACGACGACGCCGGCGGCCACGGCTGGTTCGTCGACAGCACCCCTCTTGACGACGAGGAGTTCGTCGGCGGCTCAGGGTTGACCGGATCCGCTGCGGAGCGCGGGGTCGACATCGTCACCGTCCTCGCACACGAGATGGGTCACGTGCTCGGACTCGACCACGTCGACGACACCGACGACGTCATGGCTCCGGCCGGTGCCGCGGGGCACCGCGGCGTGCTTGGCAACCGTGCCGTCGACGACTCCCGCCCCCTCGGCACCCAGGGAGGTCAGACCTTCGCACTCGTGCTCGCAACGACCGATCCTGCTGCGCAGGAGCCGGTTGTGGAGCCGGAGCCGGAGCCGGTTGTGGAGCCCGAGCCGGTGGTGGAGCCTGAGCCGGTGGTGGAGCCCGAGCCGGTTGTGGAGCCCGAGCCGGTGGTGGAGCCCGAGCCGGTGGTGGAGCCCGAGCCGGTGGTGGAGCCCGAGCCGGTTGTGGAGCCCGAGCCGGATGTGGAGCCCGAGCCGGAGGTGGAGCCCGAGCCGGGGGTGGAGCACGAGCCGGAGGAG